>BQIX01000001.1 GCA_021604145.1 Nitrospirales bacterium | reverse complement strand
TCTTCGCGACTAATTCTTTTCCGGTACCACTTTCGCCTTCTATTAATACGGTCGACTCAGAGGTTGAAATCAACCCAATCATCTCGACCAATCGCTGCATTGACGCACTACGTCCAATCAAGGAGTGACTGAGTTGTTTGTCTGGAATAGATGAGACATTCAGTGCTGAAAGACCCTCCAGTCGTGTTTTCCACACCGTGCTCTCTTCAGGACATTTTCCCATCATTACCACGCAGGCTGTGTTTCCTTCATCGCCTGGTACCGAGAACGAATTGGGAAAGGGACAAGAAGGATCACTCTGCCCGACAATGGCCGTCTCTCCATCTGTTGCAGATTGAGGTTCCTCGTACAAAAAAAGTTCTTTTGCTGCACATGTCGTGCAGGAATCTTTTGAATTCGATACAGAGTCGCATTCAGGGGTGGAGAGATTACTCAAAAGTGGACAGGATGAGGCTAATGTCTGGGCATGCGCATTCGCATACACTAATTTCAAGGTTGGATCAAAGATGACCACTGGCTTGGGCAGGTGATTCGCAAGAAGAGTGAGCCCCTCTAGACGTGAGAAAAGAATACAATCATCATCAGGCTGAATTTGCAGAAACGATCCGGCCATCGTTCACACTTCCTTTCATTGTCACATCTTGTCCCATAACACGGTATTTTGACAAGTCTGAGACTTGTCGAGTGGACAAAATTGTTGAAGCGCCCCCTTGAGATCGTTTACGCGAACAGGTTTATCAAAATAGGCAGCAACTCCACAAGCTTGTGCGTGTTTCCTCGTTTGGGAATTCCCGAAGGCCGTGATCAAGATTATAGGGCAATTTTGAACAAGCAGGCATACGTTTTTAAGATATGTAAATCCTCCTCCAGGCATTTTCAAGTCAGTGATGATGAGGTTGGGTGAGTATGTCTTCAGTCGAGAAAGAGCGTCATGACCATCGCAAGACTCGGTAACCTGGCATCCGTTATCACTTAATTCATCCACGAGCAGGCTTCTCATTGCTGGATCGTCATCGACAACAAGTATAGTACAGGTAATTGACTGACAAATCCTCACTTCCAAGTCACTACTCCATCTTTCCGACAGTTAGCCACGGAGTGTCAGATATCACTCGATTTCCGACCTTCTCTCATTAATGACAGCAAGTCAAATGCCAGCGGAAGAAAACATGAATATACTTGGATTACAGTATTTTATAGCTACTCCACTGTTGAAAAAGGCTACAGAGAGCGTTTCCTGTTGTGACATGAAGCAACAGTTCCTTTAACAAAGATTCATCCCGGAAAAATCGGGATACATTATTATTTACGATATAAATCGGCCTTGAGACACAAAAATATCACGCCAAAAATTTATAAAAACATAAATGGCACAGCTTTTGCCGAATATACATTAATAAATATCAGAGCTCACTAGCCCATCGATGCAAATGCAAAGAAAGGGAATATAATATGAAACACCTATCGACAATCTTTATACTGTGCCTGGTGCTTGGGATGGCTTCATTAGGAATAGGGCAAGAATTGTTTGGAGATCCTCAAGAAGGAAAATCTATCTATATGCATCATTGTGTAAATTGTCATGGGAAAAATGGAGATGGGCAAGGACCGGACACCAAGTTCCTTACGGTGAAACCGGCGGATTTTCATTCCGATGAGTCACGATCTAAAACTGATTGGGAACTGATGACGACGATTACTTTTGGGGTTGCCTTTTCGCCGATGCATGGATGGGCAAACCGATTAAACGAACAGGAGCGCTGGGACGTGCTCAGTTACATTCGTCTGATGGCTCCCTTTAATCCGATTACTTAAAAAAGCTTTTCTCGTATCATGAAAAATTCCAAGATATTTCAAACCATTTTTCACCCGACTGATTTTTCGTTTGCGAGCGAAATGGCATATGCCCATGCCTTAAAATTGACTTTGGCAGCGAAGGCTGAATTGACTGTGATTCATTATGCTGAACAGGGGCTAGTCACAAGCTGGGATTATTTCCCTAAAGTACGTGAAACCTTGTCGGATTGGAACGTTCTTGCAAGAGACTGTGCTAAAGATGACATGCATGCGCTTGGGATGCGAGTGGATGGCATTATTGCGACAGGACCGGATATATTCTCCTCAATCGTTCAACATTTGAATCAAAAAAATCCTGATGTTATGGTCCTCGCCACTCACCAAATCGAAGGATTGAATCGATGGCTCTATACGCCACTAGCCGAACCATTGGCAAGGGAGGCCCGATGCCCGACATTGTTCGTTCCACCATTGGCAGAAGGCGGTGTCTCATGTAAAGACGGAACAGTAACCCTTGAACGTATATTAATCCCTATTACCCGGTTGCTTCCTCCTCAACTGGCTATCGATCGTGCTGTCGAGCTCGCCAGCTTACTCGATGCACGCAGGATAGACTGGAAAATTTTTCATGTGGGTAAAAAGGAGCATATCCCAGCTGTACACCTACCCTCACGTGAAGGGTGGAAGTGGAAGAAGTTCGCCCGCCCCGGTCATCCAGTTGATCAGCTTCTTGAAATGGCAGCTGAATTTTCTCCTCACTTGATCGTCATGATGACTGAAGGTCATCGTGGCCTGTTTGATGTTTTTCAAGGCAGCACGACAGAACGAATCGTTCGTGGTGTCCGATGTCCCGTCCTGGCGGTTCCGGTCATATCCCCAGATAGATGACTGATGTAATCTCAAAAAAAAGAATGTAGCGCCAGTCAGGGTATCTTATAAACCAATCCTCGCATTTTTCGGTAATTGCCGAGCCACAAGAACCGAACATGGAGCGTGACGAGCAACACGGGTAGAAACACTTTCAAGAAATTTTTGTTTGATCCCAGTCAGGCCACGCGAGCCCATAACGATCAGGTTGGTTTTGAACCGACGTGCAGCTTTCAGAATTTCTTCAGCAGCATGTCCAGTCGAAATATGATCGGCGTTGCTATGCCTGTTTATGAGACCTCGCTTCGCTTCCTTCACGAGTGCACGACCCGCTATTTCCTTTCGTGATTGAATGTCTTGGGAAACCTTCGCGAGATCCACTTGACCGAAAGAATCTACTTTTAGTTCTCTGAAATCATCCTGTACAATTCGATAGTCCGTTCCCTCCACCACATGAAAAACGATGATTTCAGACTCAGCCGGAAATCTTAACGCATTGAGAAACTTAAGAGCAGCCTGTGCTTCGGTGGAACCATCCGTCGTGAATAACACTCGAATCCTTCGGTGTATCCAATGGCTGGAACCACGCACAACAAGAACCGGGCAAGGAGCGTCTTGAAGAATCCACTCACTCACACTTCCTAAGAGAAAACGTTGAATGCCTGAGAGACCTCGAGTTCCTAAGACCGCAAGGTCGATATGTTCCTGATCAAGTACAGAAAGAATTTCTTTTCCAGCATTACCTTCCTTCATCATGGTTCGAACGTCCAATCGAGCGTTGCCCAACTTGTCTTTAATTTGTTCTAAATTTCTTCGTGACCGATCGATCGCTTTCTTATAAAGGGTGTTTAGACTCTTTTCAACTTCTCGCGAATGCCCAATCTGTAGTGCCTCATAGCCACTTTTCACATGCACAAGAAACAATTCAGAGTTTGCTGGAAACTGGATGCCTGACAAAAAACGAATAGCAGTTTTCGAGTCACGTGAAAAATCGACACCCAATAAAATTTTCATAGTCTTGCTTTCCTCTTTTCCGCCCTACGACATGAATGATTGCCTTCGAAAGGATAGTTTATCGCCGCACTACGATCCCATCAACGGAGTAGAATCATAGGCGTCCATGATCAACAGGCAACATAATATTTCGTTTCATGGTTAAAAGCCCAACAGCTAATGGGGCTCCTGAGCAGAGACTGAGAAGATATGAGCATCAAAAGGCTTCAGGCGAATATACAGTCCACGGCCAACGACGTCTTCATAATTGAATGCGTATTCGTGTCCAGTCAATTGGTCACGATACGAAAAGATTGAGGGAAAACCATCTTCAGCTTCTCTGCCGTCAAAGAGATCAAGAAAGCCTTGTGATTCAATTGCTCCAAAATTTACGGCGACAATCTTTTGTGACGTGTGAAGTTCCCACAGATACCCAATGAGGTTTGTATAGGAAGAATCACTTGCCGAATGCATCGTAAGGAGTCGCCATTGACCTTCGTGAAAGATCCTCTCATTGGTAATTTGAAGCAAATGACCATACAGGTCCATTATTTCATGATCGAGAAGTTCTTCTTTCATTCGTGCGAGTTGAACCGGCAACCGAATTTTCTTCCCTTCAAGCTGGCCCTGATGATAAAAGCGCATACCAGGTAAGGTTGCCGTGAGCGTAGCAGCGGCAGGAAGACGAACATTGCCAAACATCGACGCACTTCTTGGTTCATCATGATTTTCTAAGAATCGAACAAGGTGTTGTTGATAGTTCACATCAGCGTTGAGATGAGCAAGGATCTCATCGGAAGCCAAATGGCACAGTCGATCGTACAATCTCTTGTCATACGTGAAATGGAATCCCAGCTGTTGTAAATCCCATTCAAGATCCCAATACACTTCAGCCATCCAGACCAAATCAGACACCGCGGTGATGGCTTCTGTCCAGAATTCGATAGCAGGAGTGCCTTCTATTCCTAGAAAATCACCCCATGTCTTCTGAAACACTTCATTCAGCACCAGCATCGCCATGTCACATCGAACTCCATCACAGTGCTGAGCGATTGTTTTCAGTTCTTCAATTAAGGCCGTACGAGTGGCTTCTTGAAAATAATTCAACTGAGCCGTATCCGTCCAAGCCGGGAAGTAGGGATCTTTTCCATGAGCGAGATTCAGAGCCCTCCCGTTAACATGTATTGTAAAGAATTCGTCTGGAGGGGCCTCAAGGTTTTTCGCGGTTCCTTGAATGTAGTATTCTGGATGCAATTGGATCCACTCATGATCCACAGCCGTATGGTTTGGCACAAAATCGAGAATGAGCTGCATGCCTCGTTGATGAAGTTTCTCCAAGACACGATCGAGCTGATCCCACGTGCCAAGTTCTGGATCTGGACGATACGCACGAATGGCATATGGTGACCCGACAACATCCTTGGCTGTCCAGTCTGGTAAGGCTTGTTCATACTCTTTCTGTAATCCTGGGTCACTCCGTGCAATTGATCGACTGTGAGGACTTCGCTCCCAAATACCCATCAACCAAATGTAATCAAACCCTTTGCTCTGAAGGTCATCCCATTCTTGATCTGGCACATCACCAAGACGAATCATTCTTTTTTCTTTTCGTGAGAGCTCCTTCAACCAGACCCAGGTATTGATTTCATAGAGATGAGGATGGGGACGGCATGAGGGACGGAAGGCACAGGGATTCATGGGGCTATCGGTACCAGAGGATGTCAGAAATTTCTAATGGGATGAACACAGAGGGATGGCAAGGGACGATTCGGGGAGTATAGTGCTCAACGGGTCGAGACGCTGGCACTTCAGCTTTGAACCGATACGCATTCACCATTCCAGGAATCGTTTCTGTTTGCTTCATGGTAACTCGAACGACACCTTCACCATGTTCATCGTCAGCGTACAATTCCACGCTGATCCAGCTAGAATCCATATCTCCCATGTACACTTGGACATCGAACGCATAGTGATCATCATATTGCGTGACATGCAATTCCCCAAATCGGAGAGTCTCCCAGGTTTCTTGCATGTTCTTTTGCCATTTCTGTAATTCCTTCCCGACTTGCGTTTCATTGGCTACCCGATCACGATACCGTTTGGCAGCGGGAATGTACGTCTGCTCCACGTACTCGCGTACCATGCGATTGCTACTGAAGTGCGCCGTGAGCCTGGACATACTGGCTCGTACTCTATTCGTCCAGGCATGAGGAATCCCATCCTGATTGCGGTTATAAAATTCAGGAATGATCTGTTGCTCTAGAATCTGGTAAAACTGTTCGGCCTCAAGGGTATCCCGATTGAGATTATGTTGGGTATTTCCCTCTCCGATTGCCCACCCGACTTCAGGTGCATAGGCTTCATCCCACCACCCATCGAGCACAGACAAGTTCAGTCCGCCATTGACCAGTACTTTCATGCCGCTGGTTCCAGACGCTTCCAGAGGCCTTCGCGGCGTATTCAGCCACACATCGACGCCGGCCACCAGTTCCTGAGCCAACGCCATATCGTAATCCTCCAAGAACACGACACAATTGCTGAACTGCGGATCAGAAGCAAACTGTGCGAGCATCTGCACAAGACGCTTACCTTCGTCATCCTTCGGATGCGCCTTGCCGGCAATAATCAGTTGCACTGGTCGCATAGAGTCGGACAATAATCTCGCAAGACGACTCCGATCATGTAAAAAAAGTGTGGGACGTTTATAGGCTGTGAATCGTCTGGCATATCCGAGTGTAAGCGCATTGGGATCCAAGACATGTTTCGTACGCTGAATGTGGTCCGCTGATGCGCCATGCTCCTTGTGCTGTCGGACGAGACGTCGTCGGACATAGTTGATCAACGCTTGCCGTTGAGCCACGCGAAAGGCCCAAAGTTCCCGATTCGGAATGTTTGAGATCAGGGGACATAATTCTTCCAGCGTGCCCAACCATCGCGATTTTCCGCAAATGCGCGTCCACAACGCGTCGGCCTCTGAAGAGTCCCACGATGGGACATGAACACCATTCGTAATAGATCGAACAGGCACTTCAGCCGTTGGCCATTGGGGGAACAACGGTTGAAAAATCTCTCGACTAACATGCCCATGCAGACAACTGACCCCATTTACATAGCCACTTCCACGTATGGCGAGGTAGGCCATGCTGAAAGGCTCCTGATTGTTTGCAGGATCTCGGCGGCCCAATGCAAACAGCTGATCCTTTGACACATTAATCATCGTTGATAAGAATTGGGCATATGGACGAATCAGATTGGGTTCAAACCTGTCAAAACCTGCTTCGACTGGAGTATGAGTGGTAAAGACGTTACCGGCCCGAGTGGCACCAAGAGCCACTGGGAACGACTGTCCAGTTTGGGTCATAAAACTTTTTACCCGTGCGAGGATGGCAAAGGCAGCATGTCCTTCATTCAGATGGCAGACATCAATTTCAAGATCGAGTTCTTCTAAAACACGCCAACCTCCCACTCCAAGGACGATTTCTTGCATCAGACGCTGTTCCGGTCCTGCGGGGTAGAGATTGGCCGTGATTCCGCGGTCACGTGGACTGTTGAGTGGATCATTACTATCCAATAGATACAACATGACTTTTCCAATCTGAGCTTGCCACACTCGCACTAATAACGTTCTCCCCGGCAACTCAAGTGTAATGCGTAGCCATCCCCCATCCGGATCCGGAACCGGTGTGACGGGAAGGTTGATAGGATCATTATAAGGGAACGCTTCAAGTTGCCAAGCGTCTGCATTGAGAATCTGTCGAAAGTAGCCTTGTTGGTATAGAAGACCAATACCCACAATTGGAACACCGAGGTCGCTTGCCGCTTTTAGGTGATCACCGGCCAAAATGCCAAGACCACCGGAGTAAATCGGAAGCGCCTCACTCAGCCCAAACTCCATGCTGAAATATGCAATACCCTTCACCTCAGTCTCTGTATACGTTCGCCCAAACCATCCTGGATTCTTGAGATATTCCTGTCGTTGCTCCAACCAGCCTTTCAGTTCCTGTTTGAGGTTTTCCTCACGCGCCGCTTCTTCAAGACGAGCTTGCCGCACACTTTGGAGAATAAAGTAGGGATTGGCCGTTCGCTCCCATGCTTCTGGATCGAGCCGCTCCCAGAGTTGGTCACTGAAATGGCTCCACGTCCAGCGCAGGTCCAATGCAAGTTCGTTCAATCCTTCGAGCCCTTTTGGCAATGAACGTTTGGAGAAATAAGTCGAAATAGTTGAATCGTCAATTTGATCTCTCACCTGATATACCCTTTTCCTAGATTATTGAATGTATGAATTCCTTCATTTGCTCAGGGCAATCGAACGGCGAAAGAGTCCAAGACTGAATATGAAGAAGACGAGACCTAATACCGTGACAGCGACAAATTCAGACCAGACGATGTCTAGTCCAGCGCCGCGATAGATGATGGCCTGGGCAAAGCTCACAAAGTGGCGCGACGGAAGGAACAACGTGATATTCTGCAGCCAATCAGGCTGACTTTCCACAGGGGTGTTCTCACCTGAAAGCATATTCAACGTCATGATCACGAGGACGATGAGCAGCGCGAATTGAGCCATGGAACGTGCAATCGTCCCTAAAAAGATGCCCAGGGCCGTGGCGAAAAAAAGGTAGAGTGTCGTCCCGAGAAGAAAGAGCATCTTAGAGCCAACGATCGGGACCGACAAAACCCCCTCCACCACGAGCAGCAGAGAAGCAATCGTAGCGACAAGGATCACCAGACCGTTTGACCAAACCTTGGCTATGGCAATCTCAAAAGACGTCAACGGCATCACCAACAGATGCTCGATGGTGCCATGTTCACGCTCGCGAATGAGTGCCGCCCCTGTCAAAATAATCGTCAACATTGTGATCTGGTCGATGATGGTGAGGATACTGTTGAACCAGGAACTCGTTCTGTTGGGATTAAACGCAGTCCGAGTGACCAGTTCGACCGCACGCCTGCTCCCTTCGCCCGAACCTTGCCTAAAACGTGTGATTTCATTCGAGATAATATTCTGAATATAGCTCGCTCCAATGCCTGCCTGCAGCAGCGCAGTGGCGTCAATATTCACCTGGATCTCGGGCTGGCGATTCGCAAGCACATCGGCCTCGAAGCGTGGCGGGATGTTGAGCACAAACATGAATTGGCCCTGGTCCATGCCCGGATCAATCTCTTGGGCAGAGATCAGCTGAGGCTCCTGGAAATATGGCAGGTGAAAGGCCTGAGAGATCTGTCGAGAGAGAGTCGATCGGTCTTCGTCCACCAAAGCAATCGAGGCATGGTGAACCTCGGATGACGATCCTGTCGCTCGCGTGTAGACCATGAAGGTGAAGGCAAAAATGAGCAACGCCACGATGACTGGGTCCCGTTGAAAGCTGCGCAATTCCTTGATACCGAGCCAAAAAATGTTCTGGAGTCGATTCATGGCTAACGGTCCTGTTTCCTGAGGGCCACAGCGCTTAAGAGCGTGAACACCGGAATGAACGCCGCGAGGGCTAGGAAATTAAGCCACAAATCGCTTGCATCGAGGGCCTTCGTGAATGCCCCGACACTGATGTGCATGTAGTAGGTTGCCGGCCACAAAGAGCCAAGGAACTTGGCACCCCCATTCAGCGTGGACACCGGTTGAAACATGCCCGAGAATTGCATCGACGTCATCATGGCCACGATCATGGTCGCGAAAACAGCCGCGCCTTGGCTTGACGTAAAGGTTGACATCAGAAGGCCAAGTCCTGTTGTCGCTGTCACATAAAGAAGTGCTCCGAACGTCAGCGCAAGAGCGCTACCTTTGAGAGGCACATGAAATACGACGATCGCGATGAGGGTCAGGAGCCCGAAGTTCAGCATCGCAATCGCGATGTAAGGAAGTTGCTTACCGAGCAGAAACTCGAGCCGAGTAGTGGGGGTCACATAGAAATTGGTGATGGAGCCAAGCTCCTTGTCGCGAGCCACGCTGACCGCCACGAGGATGGCCGGAATCATGATGAGAAGAATGGTCGGAATGGTCGGCCCCATGGCATAGATGCTCTCGAAGCTTGGATTGTAGCGATAACGGGTCTCGATATCAGCCGCGAGAGTTTCCGGCTCCGTACTGGATTGTTCTCGGGCGAGGTCCTCGAGATACGTCGAGTGCATCCCTTCCACATACCCTTGAATGGTCTCTCCCCGGAACGGCATGGCTCCGTCAATCCAGGCGGACACTTCCGGCGAGCTCCCCCGCTTGAGATCCCGACCGAAGTGCGGGGGAATCTCGACCGCGAATGAGATGTCGTTTGCCTTCAGTCGCTCAAGTATCTCTGCTTGAGAGCGGAGCGGCGTCTGCTCGACGAAATACCGGGGAGAGCCCGCAAGAGTGCGCAAGTACGATCGGCTCTCCGGCGTCTGGTCAAGATCAAGAGCCGCATATCGCACATGTTCGGTATCGGTGGTAATTCCGAAGCAAAAGATCAACATAAGAAGCGCTGAGCCGATGAACGCAAAGGCCAATCGTATCGGATCTCTCATCACCTGGAGCGACTCGTTATAGCTGTAGGCTAGGAGGCGATAAACACTTACAGGCGTCCTCTCACGAGAAACTTCTGCGACAACGTCTTTGGAAATGGGTTGCTCTACGACTTGGCTTTTAGGAGTCTCTTTCACGCTTTCTATCGTTCGGCCAACTGCTTCCTCAATGTGGCCAATGAACGCTTCCTCGAGGCTTGCCACACCACGAGCGACCTGCAGGGCTTGCGGGGTATCGCAGGCCAGCACCCTACCCGCATGCATAAGGGAGATACGATCACAGCGCATGGCCTCATTCATGAAATGGGTAGAGATGAAGATTGTGACATTCTGGCTACGTGAAATATCGATCAAGTATTTCCAGAATTCATCTCGCGCCACAGGGTCGACACCAGAAGTGGGCTCGTCGAGGATCAGCATCTCTGGCTGGTGGATGAGCGCGACAGCTAGCGAGAGCCGCTGGCGCACGCCGAGCGGCAATTGGTCGGCTAGTTGGTCAATATGCTCAGCGAGTCTGAAGCGGTTAATGAGCTCGTCGATCCTGCTTCCCATCTTCTCTCGCGGAAGATGAAAGAGGCGTGCGTGAAGAACAAGATTTTGTCGTACAGTTAACTCGCCATAGAGCGAAAAAGACTGCGACATGTAGCCAACACGTTTCCGGGTTTCGAGATTGCTCGCTTCAACGGGTTTCCCGAACAACGATGCCTCGCCTTCAGAGGCAGGAAGAAGCCCCGTCAGCATCTTCATCGTGGTGGTTTTTCCACAGCCGTTTGAGCCCAGAAAGCCAAAGATTTCCCCACGCTTAATCGAGAAGCTGACATTGTTGACCGCCGTGAAATTGCCAAAACGCCGAGTGAGGCCTTTAGCGAGGATGGCTAGCTCACCATCGGCTTCCTTTCGAGGCGGAATCGTCAGTTTGTGCTGGCTTCCGCGTTTGTCCTTGGGCAAGAGTGCGACGAACGTCTCCTCCAGACTTTTCGAATTGGTCCGTGCCTTCAGCACGTCCGGTGAGCCTGTCGCTAAGACTTTTCCAGCATCCATGGCGATGAGCCAATCAAATCGCTCAGCCTCGTCCATATAGGCCGTTGACACAAGGACACTCATACCCGTGCGCTCTGCTCGGATGCTGTCGATCAGGGTCCAGAACTGTCGGCGTGAGAGAGGATCGACGCCAGTAGTCGGCTCATCCAGAATAAGGAAGTCCGGGTCATGGATGAGGGCGCAGCACAGCCCAACCTTTTGCTTCATCCCTCCTGAGAGCTTGCCGGTCGGTCGGTCGGGAAAGGGGGCCAGTCCGGTTGCATTCAATAACGTGCCGATACGTTCGTGACGTTCGTCTGCCGATTGGCCGAACAGTCGACCAAAAAAATCCAAATTCTCAAAGACACTCAGCTCTGCATAGAGATTTTTCCCGAGCCCTTGCGGCATATAGGCAATGCGCGGACAGGTGGCATTGCGATGTCGATCGTTGGCCATATCACCACCAAGCACATGGATGGTTCCGACTTGGATTTTGCGTGCGCCCGCGATTAGGCCTAACAACGTCGATTTGCCGACCCCGTCGGGACCGAGGAGTCCGACCATACGGCCCGACGGAATCTCCGCCGTCACATCATCAAGCGCGCGCGTCTTCCTATAGAGATGCGTGACGCCAGTGACGTTCGCGATAATGCCGCTCGTGTTGGTCATGGCACACACTTCATTTCGGATCGCCCGGATAACGCTTCTCGAGAAATTCAGGCCAGGCTACCTTGTCATCGAGTCGCACATAGGCTACTCCCCGCATTCCGGTTTTGACTTTTTCAATGTGCTTGATGACCAGCTCTTGCGGTATCTTGACCTTGACACGAAACATGAGTTTTTCTCGCTCGCTCAAAGTCTCGACCTGCTTAGGTGTAAACTGTGCTTCCGGCGCAACAAACCTGACTGTAGCCGGAATTGCAAATTGAGATGCTGCAGCGTCGGGGACGATCCGCCCAGCAGCACCGATGGAGACCCGGGTCGCTGCCCGTGAAGGCAAGAAGATTTCCATGTACACCTCGCTCAGATCCACAATAGTCAAGACCTTACCTCCTGCGGCCAGAACTTCGCCCTCCTGAGCCAGTCGGTAGAGAACACGCCCCACTACCGGAGTCTTCAGGAGAGCATCATCAAGCTGCGTCTGAATTCTGTTTACCGCCGCACGTGCCGCATCAACGGTTCGGCGTTGCGTGACAAGATTTGCTTTTGCCGCGTTCACCGCTGCTACGGCCGTGTCCCGCCGGCTTTGGCGTTGATCGAGTGTCCGCTTCGAAAGAGAGCCCCTCCGGACAAGAGGCAGGGCTCTGGTCAATTCCTGCTTTGCTAGTGTGAGTTCACTTTGGCGTTGCACAATTTCAGCTTCAGCCTGCTTGACCGCGGCTTCAGCTTCGGCTAGTTGGGCCTTGGCTTGGTCAATCTCCGCGTCAAGCTCTGCTGTATCCATTTTAGCTATCACCTGCTTAGGTTGAACCAAGTCACCTTCATGTACCAGGATTTTCTGCACACGCCCAGCATATTTCGGTGAAATGTCGACCTGATCAGCTTCAATCCTGCCGTTGCCAAACACGATCCCCTCAGGCAGTGGGGATTGCTGCTGACTCTGCCACCATTGCCAACCGCCAGCGAGTCCCGCCACGATGATGGCTCCAAGTATCACTTGCCGTACGATGTTTCCTCCCATAGAAGGTTCTCCTCCGAATCTACTTTTCGCTTCGTGTGGGTATTCGATCAACTCCGTTTCGCCCGTTTGTAGTGTGTCCACTCCGACCATTCTCGATCTGGTTGTCACCGGACCCTGCGATGGGTAGCTTGCGGCTTGATACTGGGTCCAAGTTCTCCCATCCCCCGCCGAGCGCCTTGTACAGGCTGATCACGTTTGTCGTGACTTGACTGTCACTTTCCGCCAATTGATCTTGGATGCTGAGTAAGGAGCGCTGTGCATCTAAGACCGTGAGAAAGTCACTCTCTCCCGCGCGATATTGGTCTTGTGATATCTCGACGGTCCGTCGTATAGCATGTTCTGCCTCCACCAACGATTGGCGACGGTTCATCTCCTTCCCATAGGCGACCAGCAAATCTTCGACATCCTGTAGGGCATTCAGCACAGCGGCTTCATAGGCGATGAGTGCTTGTTCTTGCCTGGCGTTTTGGACCTCGATGTTAAGACGGATACGACCCGCATCAAAGATGTTCCATTGCACGGAGGGGCCGATGCTAAACACACGGCTCGTCGGCATAAAAAAGTCGCTCGCACTAAACGACTCTAATCCTATTGATCCGATCAGCGTGAACTTCGGATAGAGATCAGCTGTCGCCACACCAATCTGAGCGGTCTGGGCAGCAAGTTCCCGTTCGGCACGGCGAACATCAGGTCTTCGCCGCATGACGTTAGCGGGCACCCCAATCGCCACACTCGGTGGGGCCAGAGGTACTTGCGTAGGCTTGTGAAGCTCTTCATCGAGTGAACCTGGAGGTTGGCCAAGCAGGACGGCCAAACGATGCTTGGCCTGCGCAAGAGATGTCTCTAAGGTAGGAATTTGCGAACGTGTAGATTCCAGATTGGACCGGGCCTGCTCGACATCGAGCCGAGACACTTCTCCTCCCTCGAAGTTGGCCTGTACCAGTTCAAGTGTCCTGGCTTGTGCGTCACGGTTCGCTTCGGCTACGGCCACCCGTGTTTGAAACGACCGTACTTCTACATAGTTGAGCGCGACCTCCGCTAAGAGAGTGACCAAGACATCCCGATAGTCTTCTTCACTCGCCTCGAGTTCCGCCGCGGAGGCTTCTACCTGGCGTTGAAGACGGCCAAAGAGATCAAGCTCCCAGGTGGCATCAAAGCCTCCCTCATAAAGCGGCGTCGTGGCAGCCAACACGTTGTCCTGATTTGTGCCAAATCGGAAACGTTTTTGCGAGACTCCTCCAGTCGCGTCAATGGTTGGAAAGCGATCCGCTTCACTGATGCCCCGCTCGGCGCGAGCTTCGAGTATGCGTGAGGCAGCCTTGCGAAGATCCAGACTACCAGCAATGGCACGGTCGATGAGACTCGTGAGTTCAGGATCGTTCAACGTCGACCACCATTGACTCAGCATTTCATTGTCTAGCGGATCCGCACTGAGCCCACCTGTTAGCTCACTACTAAATGCTTCCGGTGCCTTTGGTTCAGGCGGCGCATAGTCTGGGCCAACTGCGACACAGGCACCGGATAGTAGACACATAACGATAGCGCTCAGTAATTTTTTCATTTTCATAACCTGCAGTACTCACTCCAATATGTACGCTAATTCAGCTCTAATGCCTCTAAGGTTTCCGCCATACACTTTTTCCATTCTTATTAGTGAATTCCTGAAACGGAGAGCCTTCTGCGTTGACACCGAGTTGCGCATGGATCTTTCCCTCTGTATCACGAAAGGTCAGGTAGGACGTGCCTGCAACATCGGTCACAAGAGAAACACGAACCCCCTCTTTGTCATCGTAAAACAGCAAACCCGAAAACTTGTCGCACTTTGGACACGAGAGCCCCAAATACACGCGTGCTCGTTCGTCTGCGTCATAGAAGAGCATGGCGGGGCTTCCCTCTTCGGTCACATGCAAAACGGCTCGTTGTTTACCCTTTGTGTCCTTTAAGATAAACCGCTCGGCTTCAATTGTGCGTGGGGCTTGAAGTGTCGCACCAAGAAGTATCTCGAGAACGAGAACTACAAGAATAGAGTATTGTATTTTTTTTCATTTTTGATTTTCCTTTTCGACTTTCTCGATACGATTCATACAATCATGTAGAGTCAGCTGTTGTCTTATAGGCTTTTCACTAGTCAGTCGAGTTTCCTCCATTTTAATGTCCTTGGTTTTGCTAAGATTTCATATGTCTTCTTCACGTTGAGCTAGACATTTGATTCAGAAACTTCTATGCGACAAAACGATGTTGAGACATAATCTGGGACATCCATTCATACAAGACTCCCCCATCACGTTAATGTATATTGTGGTTTTAACATTCGATCGTTCTGTACTTCTGCTCCAGGAATTCGTCAAATCTCAATATAGAAACCTATGCCATAGGTCTCGATCTTCTGATCGAAGAATTGTCCGAAAGGATTATGGCCGCGATAGTAACTCAGAAGAAGCCGATACCGGCGGGTACTGCCCATGCGCGACCACTCAAGACCACCCAAGATGCTCGTATTCACATTCCAGCCGAATTCTTCGACTGACTGGAAATCGGCTCCCAATACTGGCGCAAAGTAAACCTCTCTCATAAGCTGGCCCAAAATGGGCGAAGGTTCTGGAGTATCTCGCAATTCCAGGCCCCAATGGACTAGGCCTCGATCAAGCGCCGGAGACCGACGGACGAGATAGCTTCCCCCTCCATAAACCCTCCACCAGTGTGAATCGAATGAGACAATGGCATCCACGGCTTCAAAACCAAGGTTCACCCTCTTGAAGTCAGGATTTCTCAGTAGGAACTCATCTCCGACATGGCTGCTTTGATGATACACTCGCACACGTGTGGAAAATGGTCCACGACGCCATGTGAGAGGAAAGCCAACCTGAAAATCAGAATTGATAAGATCGGTTGAGTCTCCATCCAGATTAAACTGAGAAAATATGGCACCAAAGAGATTAAACTGCAGTCCATCACAGTTTGTTTTATGTCGATGGCCCCATAACCCAAATGTACCCCCGGCGGTAATGAAGCCAACATTCAAAGACTCACCGGCCTCCCTATATCGCACACGTTGATAAGCTCCGAAAAACCTTGGTTCCTTTGGAGCGGCCAGAAGAGGACGGAAGACGTCGTCATCCGGCAAGCCCACGCTATGAAATTCATCGCTCTCTGAAGTCCTCACATCGTCGGACGTGTCAGCATAGCGACAATCAACGTGTCGTGCAGACGTTGATGAGAACCACTCTCCTTCTTTCGCCCATCCAACACCCGGAATAAGGGTAACAATGACAACAAAAACGAATCCTGAACCAAACGTCTGCAATCTTTTCCTATTTCTCTTACATTTTCCCATGGTCAAATGGGGCATAAATCCCTCACTTTTTTATCACTCGTCGTAATTCAGTGGCCAAAGGATCTCAGAAAGGCAAGGACACTGTTGATTTCCTCATCCGACAACACAAACCTCCACGTTCCCATTGCCGTATTCGGTATGCCCTCGTGAACGCCGTGCCACAATTCTGCATCAGTTTTCTTTTGAATTTCTGGGGAAGTGAGATCTGCAACGGGCGGATTAAAGAGCGTATACCCATCTCCCTTACCTTCTTGCCCATGACACTTCTCACAATATTTCAGATAGAGTTTTTTCCCCTTGTTGAAATCTCTCTCTTCTGCAATTGTATTTGCCGGAAATACACACATGACAAGCAGGAATCCAATGAACAATATCATAGCAATCTTCATATGGTACCTCATTCACTGATGAATAACTCGCAAATCGTATAATAAGAAGACAGCTAACACCAAGGCCGACATTTATTCAATGGATAGCAAAGGCCTTGCCGTTCCTCACGAGTGACTATAAACAAAAAGAGAACTTGAAAACAGAAGATCTCGAGGTAAAGACAAGAGGTCTAACTTCAGGGGAATTTTTTCTACAGCGATGTTTTTCAGCGGTGGCGCAAAAAGCGTCAAATCATAGATGGATATCATCAGCACACAGGTCCAACTCACAGATCAAATTTTAACTAGAGGATTGGCACAGAATATTCATAAGAACTGAGCAACCGTTCAAATTTTCGGAACTTGGAATTAAGGTTATTGAGTTTCAAAATTTGTCACCCAGTTATTGCTTGCGACACCTGAGGTCTGCCAGGACGAATTATCAACACCGAGCATGGGGCATAACGGGCGATTTTCCTAACGACCCCTCCTAATGGTATCGGCTTGCTACCCTTGAAACCTTTTGATCCGACAATGATCAATGCAGCCTTCAAGCGCTCAGCGGTTTTAAGAATTTCGTCGGCAGGATCTCCTTTCGTTAATACCGTATCGACTTTCATATTGAATTTTTTGACCCTTTGACGCATATTTTCCAGATGACTGGCTCCGTCTTTTTCCATTTTTTTCAGTAACCGTTCTGCCAACCGCATAAATTCTGCTTTCCCGTTCCCAAAATACCAGCCTTCCAAGTAGGCAGGCCTACCGATCACATGCGCGACGGTCACTTTGGGAGGTGTGCGACACGTCAAAAGACGAAGCATATGCACCAGATGCGACACGTCAGATGAACCATCAGTTGCCAGTAGTATTTTCGCTGCAGTTTTCCCCATCATCGCTCGACTGAGTTTTCCACGAACCAACAGAACAGAACACGAAGCGTCCCTCATGACCCAATCACTGGTACTTCCTAATAAAAAGCGTTTGATATTGGAAAGTCCCCGAGTTCCCAGGATAATCAGATCACTCTGATAGTCCTTCGCGGCCTGTAAAATTTCCGCTCCTGGAAGCCCTTCTCTCACGAGAGATTGGACGTGCAAAGGTTGCAGTTTAAGAATCTCCTTTTTCGTACGCTTAAGAAAAATCTCCGCTTTGGCTACGAGTTTCCCTCTTGCCCGATCAATCACTTGGTGCCAATTAAATGGCCCACCCGACGGCATGAGTGGAGGAGCATCTTTTAATTCGATAACATGAAGTAAGTATATTTCGGATTTCTTTGGCCATTCCACGGACGCAACATACCGAATAGCCTCTCTGGCATCTTTTGAAGAGTCAACCGCGACCAGAATTTTCATTCCGTAATCCTTTCATACGAAACCTTTTACTTTCTCTGCAGATGATGAAACCTCATTTGAGATAGAATGGGGAGAGCGATATGTAGCCGCTGATCGTCCCTTTTTCCTTTGGACACCGATATCTTTCCGAGAGCGATATTTTGTCGTACCGGATATTCCTGCGTGCTTCCCTGTGCCTCCATTATGGGTCCACTCCCCCTGACATTCTTCCGAGTAACTGGCACACTGAAATTCCTTGTAGACCATGTCGCTGTCATTATGCGGCCTAATCACACAGAATCCATTCGAGGCTCACTCCTTTGTTTTCAAATCTACATTCATCATAACGAGACAGTGCATCTTGGCCGCTTGCATCAGAGCTCTGACTGTTCCCTCGCGCTTCTGGATAAATGATTCCGTCAATCGCGCCATGAAATAAGACGCGTTCGTTTCCATTTTTATGAATTTCACCTTAGTCAAGTTAACTGGTGATGGCATCGCCCGCCTCAACGGTTCCCCCGGAGGCCATCCAGAAATCAATAAACAAGTAATCGATGTGGAAATCATGATTTTGAAAAACGTCTTGAAACGCATGTCATACCTTCGTCTACGTTGAATCCCTGAGCTACCGCTTTATCCTAGCGAAGCAAAACTGACGCCAGACAACAGTTCAGGCCCCCCCAACGTTAAAGTTTGTTCTTAACACTTCCCCCACGACATCCCTGATCACACCACATTTACCTTGAACCCTATGTATCCGCAAACGAACTGTGGAATTATGAGACCACCGCTCAGTATGGCTTTGTTGCAAAAGTCACCAGATCTTGTACGTGGCGCAACGCTCACATGTGAATTCAGTGCGCTCGGGGAGATGTGAAACTCCACTATCTAGCCATTAGAATTCTTTGCACCCATCCACCCACTAATTGAAGGGAAATGAGACCAACCCATGCGTACTTTTCGCTTCATACATTGCATACGATTTCTCTCCAGTAAAGGTCAAAGCACAATATCCGAAACGCTCTTTCTCATAGTGAAAAGAAAGGGCTGTGGTATTGTGGCTTTTTTTCCTTTGAGAACTTCTAAGGTTGGATAAAACGGTACGTTGGTTGCAAGAAAAGTAAACAATATAGTTCGATCTCACTCAGTCAAGTTGAATTATCAAACTCGAACCCATGCGGCATAATGACTTTCGTTAGAGCAAGCGAAAACTGCCTTCTCCCCTACTCGTAGCATGAAGATGCGCCACAAATTGGAAAAACATTAAATACATATATTAACGGCTCAAGTCATCTTAGGATCAAGCACTACTGATTCGTCCGCTATAGTCCACGAGTGATGCGGGCAAGGCAAGTAAGAGGAAAATGGCATATTCAAAAACTCAAACTTTACAAAGGGGGTTCGAAATGAAGAATTATTTCATGTTAGGGATAGCGATTGTGAGTTTCGTATGTTGGGTAAGCCCCGCATGGGCTTTATTCGGTGAAAAAAAAGCAGATCTCCTGAAAGACTCACATATCACGCTCGTTCAGGCCGTGGATAAAGCCCTGAGCAATGCGCAGGGAAAAGCCGTGAGTGCAGAGCTTGAGAAAGAAGATGGGAAAACTGTTTTCGAAGTCAAAATCATCGATGAGACCGGCAACAAGATAGAGATTTATGTGGATGCGCATTCTGGGGATGTCGTAAAAATCGAAAAGGACTAAAGGCGAAGCCCGCGCGTATTGATGTATCCCATAGATCAGAGGATTTTTAGGTCATATAGTGACTCCCCTGGTGAAGAACCAACTCATCATGGTGGAAACGAGAGGGGAACCTATTCTGCTAATCGTAGTTATTTCGCGAAATGAGGAATGTCTTGCTGGGTCTCCTCATTCATGGGACCCAGTCATTCCCAAATACACAAGGCATCCTCATTGATTGGTGGAGAGGGTAGATCTTCCGCCCTACGAACGACAGAAGACGTCTCGCACGACCCATGCGATCCCGATCAACCACTTCAACGTCAACGATTGGTGCCGGTTATCAATGCAAAACGTCCACCTATCATCTATTAATGAATATGGGAAAACATATTCTACGCTCTTTGTCAAAAAAGATGGTTCGTGACGGATAAAGCCACATGAAACCGACACCAAAAACATGAGTGTAGAAATTCAGTTGCTGAACCGCCTGTTGGTTAAATGGGAACACGTATCAGCCAATCCCGTTCTTCAGAAAAAGTTGATGATCTGGTGCCGACCTGGTGGTAAGCAGTAGCGCATCGATGTCTCTGGAAACGGCTTATTGCCTATGTTAGTGAAAATCAAGTCGTACGAGATGTCGGTGAGCCTCCCGCATCCCATTATGTCCATCGCTCACCAAACGACAGACAAGGGAACGAAACAATGAGTGACGCAGCTCACCCGTTGACCGAAGACGACGGCCCGCTTTCGCCATGGTGGTTACGCGCTGTCCTGATCGTGATGGTGCTTGGCTTTACCGGGCTGCTGGCGATCACGATGCTTGCCTATAGTAATGCGCCGCCGATTCCAGCACATGTGGTTGATGCGCAAGGTGTCACGCTATTCAGTGGTGATGATATCAGCGAAGGTCAGGCGGTATTTCTCAAATACGGCCTGATGGCCAACGGCAGCATCTGGGGACATGGCGCCTATCTTGGTCCAGATTACTCCGCCGAAGCCCTACACCGAATGGGGGAGGACACCGCCGAGGCCATCGCACAACACCGCTACCAGCAGTCTTTAACAGCCTTGACACCTTCGCAGCAGACTGCAGTCCGTGCCGAAACCACGATTGTGCTCAAAACCAATCGCTACAATGCGGCCACCGAAACTTTGCATTTGACCGTGCCGGAAACGACAGCCTATCGTCAGCAAATTCACTACTGGACCGAGTACTTTCGCCATCCGTCGCGAAACGGAGGCCTGAAGGCTGGCCTCATCACTGATCCAACCGAGTTGCAGCAATTCACCGCTTTCGTCACTTGGGCGGCATGGGCGTCGGTGGCTGCCCGTCCCGGCGAAGACTACTCCTATACTAACAATTTCCCATACGACCCGACTGTTGGGAATCTGCCCACGCCTGACACATTGTTGTGGAGTGCGCTAAGCCTGATCATGCTACTCGCTGGCATAGGGGCTGTGCTGCTGAGCTTCGGGAAATTCGATTTCCTGGGATGGATCAGTCGTGGCCAACACATCCACCCACACCTGTTGCCCGGCGGAGCCAGTCCCGGTCAGCGTGCACTGGTAAAATTCTTTGTCGTGGTCGCGCTACTGTTGCTGGCGCAAACATTGGTGGGGGGCGCCACAGCCCACTACCGTGCCGATCCGAGCAGTTTCTACGGCTTCGAACTTGAACGTATTTTCCCCAGCAACCTGATGCGCACCTGGCATTTACAGTTGGCGATCTTCTGGATTGCGACCGCCTATGTCGCCGCGGCGCTATTCCTTGGTCGCTCGCTGCGCGTCAATGAACCTCGCTGGTTTGCCGGCTGGGTGCATGTACTGTTTGTTGCATTTGCGGTAGTGATCGGCGGCAGTTTACTGGGTGAGTGGCTAGGGATTTCGCAACTTCTCGGTAACTGGTGGTTCTGGCTTGGCAACCAGGGTTGGGAGTATCTGGAGCTTGGACGAGTGTGGCAATACCTATTGATCGTGGGCTTATTGCTATGGTTTGTGCTGCTATGGCTATTAGTCCGGCCGTCCACGCTGGCGGAGCCGGCATCCAAGCCCATTGTCAAGATGTTTCTGGTGGCCGCGCTCGCAATTCCGGTGTTCTACGTGCCGGCCCTGTTTTTTGGCGCAAAGACTAACTACACAGTGGTCGATACCTGGCGCTTCTGGATTATCCACTTGTGGGTGGAAGGCTTCTTCGAGTTTTTCGCCACGACGGTGGTGGCGCTGACGTTCTATCAACTCGGCCTGACCCGCCGCAATGTCGCACTACGAATCATTTACCTTGACGCTATCCTGTACTTTCTTGGTGGACTGATCGGCACCGGTCATCATTGGTATTTCACGGGACAGACCAATGTCAACATGGCGTTCTCGGCTCTTTTCTCGGCGCTCGAGGTAGTTCCGCTCACTTTGCTGACGCTGGACGCCTGGGACTTTGTTCGTACCACACGTGGCGACTGCGATATGTGCGGCAAGGCCATTTCGATCCCGCACAGGTGGACGTTTTATTTCCTGATGGCCGTGGGCTTCTGGAACTTTCTGGGGGCTGGCATATTCGGGTTTCTGATCAACCTGCCGATCGTCAGCTATTATGAAGTTGGAACATTACTGACCCCGAACCATGGCCACGCCGCGCTGATGGGCGTTTTCGGCATGCTGGCGATTGCCATGATGGTGTTCGTGCTCCGCCAGACTAGCGACGATACGCGCTGGGTGGACATCGAGAAATATATCAAAGTGGCCTTCTGGGGCACCAACGTTGGCCTGGCGATGATGGTCACGATGAGTTTATTTCCTGGGGGATTGCTGCAGCTCTGGGATGTGCTCCAGCACGGGTACTGGCATGCGCGCAGCCTTGATTACATCGGAAGTGAGCGGTCACACCTGATCGAATGGCTTCGGCTGCCCGGGGACCTGGTCTTTATCCTATTCGGGGTCGTCCCGTTGGTCATCGCATCGCTCAAGGGCTACCTCAGTGTGCGTGCCACGGGATCGGAAAGAATGTGAATCTTGATACACTTTCTCGGGTATACATGGACAGAAAGTCACAGGCACCAATTTGATAAAGATCCATATTGTGAGATAAAAAAGCGGCAAGATTGTCTGTCGTGAGATACCCACGGATAGACCTATTTATAAAAAGAGATGGTGTTGTAAGAAGTCGAGGAGTTTTACGTCAGTGCAGCAGTCTTCGGTTTCGAACTCATTTAAAACGAGATGCCGGTAAAAATTTTGTGAAAAGCCAGATGCTTTGATACCGAGTAAATAGCACTAACAGAAAGTAAGGCACCATGATTCTTGCTGGCGACATTGGAGGAACTAATGCTCGGTTGGGATTGTTTGAGCTGGCTGATGACCGAATCAAACCAGTGGTGGTCAAGAACTACCCAAGCCGAGACTATACCAGCCTTCATGAAATCGTTGCCCAATTTATCAAAGAACAATCATTGCCCATTAAGAATGCGTGTTTTGCCATTGCCGGTCCCGTTCATGAAGGACGCGTGGCAACGACGAATTTAGCGTGGCTCGTTGATGCTCAAAAACTGGCCAATCTGTTGAACGTGAAGCAAGTCGGACTCATCAACGATTTAGAAGCGATCGGCTATGGGTTGACAGAATTGACGAACAGCGATCTTGCCACATTGAACATCGGCAACGCGTCGTCTGTTGGAAACATCGCGATTGTTGCAGCCGGCACAGGACTGGGTGAGGCGGCCTGTTTTTGGGATGGACAGGAACATCAACCTTTTGCCTCCGAAGGGGGACACGCCGATTTCGCGCCACGGAATCCCACAGAAATGGAATTATTGACCTATTTGTTAACAGACTTTGATCGAGTCAGCTACGAAAGACTGTTGTCTGGCTCCGGCCTATTTGAAATCTACAAATTTCATCAGCATACCCATCGTGGAGAGGAACGACCTGAATTGACTGAAGTCCTCTATCAACAGGCCCACCCCGCTTCCGTAGTCCAAGCCGCATTAGAAAATCGATCAGAAGTGTGCACAAATGCACTCAACCTCTTCGTCTCTCTTTACGGTGCAGAGGCAGGCAACCTCGCATTAAAGGTCATGGCTCGTGGAGGAGTATTTATTGGAGGAGGCATTGCTCCAAAGATTATCCAGAAACTCAAGGAGCCCATCTTTATGTCTGCCTTTACGCAAAAGGGAAGGATGAGACCATTGTTGGCGGCTATGCCAGTGCACGTGATTCTCAATGATAAAACTGGACTGTTAGGGGCAGCCCGGTACGCGGTTCATCGAGTGGCGCGAAGAAATAACCATTTAGGTTAGATGACTCACTTCGATTCCGATTCAAGGTGGGACGCCATCCATCCGCCAGCCGAGATGGTCAAGAGCAGGCATGACACTTTTATTGGATAGAGCAAAGGGTGATTGGACGCGCCGTAGTAGGCAATCACCCTCTCACAATTGAATGCCGCTCTTGCGCGTGTAATGGTAAAAAGTTTGCTCCAAGTTAGTTGAGTTACACGCGCACAAAGACGACACAAAACCTACCTGGCCGCGGCTGAGCGGGACACACGCTTTATAGAGAAGCGCATCAAGCGCGCTATTCTGGTCGATCCGCGCACCCAACCACCGATGATGATTGCCTCCGGCGCAATAATTGAAGTGCTTGACGAAAATGGTGAAACGCACATCTATCGCATCGTCGGTGAAGATGATGCTGACCCCGCACGAGGTCTTAGTATACCGTTTTCGCCCCTCGCCCGCGCATTGATCCGTAACAAGGTTGGCGATGTCGTTGTGTGGGAAAGACCAGGTTGAGCTCGAGATCGCTTCAATCCGCGTTTCCTGATGCAGTCAGGGCTAAATGACTCGCCTGCGCTAGTCATCTGTGCGTTCCAAAGACCTGAAATGTCTGTATCACCCGAGTCCGCTGTTTGTTCCATCGATGTTCCCGTTCGGTTCGATTGAGCAAGCACTTCGCTGTGCGAATCTCGAATCTTTTAGTGCAGTACTGTGGCTCCTTACACGGAGTACGATAATTTTCTGACCGAAGTAGAGCCCTTTGAGGTGATTCGAGGAATTGGATAGTATATTCATTCCTTTAATATCGCAGGGAAAGACTATTTGCACCAATTCTCTCTGGATTAGGTGACGCGAAATGAAAAGGATTGAGCTATGACTGATAACAATCAGAAGGTTTATGTGATTCGACATGGAGAGACTGAATGGAGTGTAAGCGGGCAGCATACAGGTGTTACAGACATTCCGCTGACTGATAACGGCAGGAAAAATGCGAAGCTACTTCAACCGATGCTGGCAAAGCAGTCCTTCGCTCTGGTCCTAACAAGCCCACTGCAACGTGCTAAAGAGACCTGCAAACTGTCCGGTCTTGGCGAACTGGCTGAAATTGTCCCAGATCTGGTCGAATGGAATTATGGAGAATACGAGGGATTGACTTCCTCACAGATTCACAAAAAGACCCCAGGGTGGACAGTATTTGTCAACGGCTGCCCGGGTGGTGAACAGCCTGAGGAGGTTGGCCAAAGGGCTGACCGCGTTATCGCCAAAGTTCGTGCTGTCAAAGGAGATGTTGCGCTGTTTGCACATGGTCATATCCTGCGAGTACTAGGAGCTCGCTGGCTCGGTCTTCCTGCTATGGCTGGACGTCATTTTCTTCTGGATACCGGCACGTTGAACATTCTTGGGTATTACCGAGGAGTCCCAGCCGTGCAAATATGGAATGCCCCTCTTTTTCAATAAACTCGAGTTACTAATCAAACTCTGAGGTGAACAGCGCTCTGGATGCTTCTAATAAATTGCGCTGCACTGTGCAGACTCTGCTAACGTCGTGCAGTGGATGCCTCAATTGTCTGGAAGTAACAGGTTTGCTATGCCGGAACTTGATCAGATCCCCCTCATTCTCCTCGGTATTGTGGGAATTTGTGCAAATAGCAGTACCCGAGCAGAGGAATCTTTTGACAGAATTGGTGTATAGCGGAATCTGCTAATACTTGCCGGCTAAATTCTTAGCCCGCTGAATATTGCGTTGCGAGCTCCTCGATTTCTTGTCGGTATCTCGCATATTCGGAAGACTTAGATCGGCTATAGTTCCAGTTTTTGTATAGGCCAGTGAGTCGCGTGAAAAACTCTCGAGTTTGGTCTCGGTCTTTAAATCGATAATCCTGGTCGATCAGTGATTTAAGAAGGCGCAAACTCTCTACCTGTCTACCGAGTGGCATGGAGACATCCACTTCGTCGAAGGCATCCTGCTGAAGGAAAACCATGTCGAGCAACGTGGCTTTGTGCCAAATAATAAAATCTTCCAGCGTCATCCCTTCTTCCCCAGTCACTTGCATCATCTTATAGACGTCATCACCCCGCTTGAGCAGCGCCAAGATCGCTTTGGCCTGATCGGTCCATCCCACTTCCAAATTCGTGTCATACCATATCCGCAACTGCTCACTATAACGAGACCAGGACATGAGCGGGTCGACAGCCGGATAATAACGCTTATACGCTCGTTCAGCCGATAAACCTAAAAATGTTTTAACCGTGGACAAAGTCGATTGAGTAACAGGCTCCTCAAAATTTCCGCCTGAAGGTGAGACAGTCCCGATCAGTGTCAAGGTGCCTATCGCTCCATCAGCGCACCGAATCATTCCAGCTCTTTCGTAGAGAATCCTGATTGAAGAATCCAGATAAGCTGGATACGCCTCCTCACCTGGAATTTCTTCCATACGACCTGATGTTTCTCGGAGGGCTTGTGCCCATCGTGATGTGGAGTCTGCGATGACGAGCACGTGGTATCCCATTTGTCGATAATATTCTCCAAGAGTGACTCCCGTATAAATAGAGGCTTCCCTTGCAGCCACCGGCATGGAGGAAGTATTGCAAATGATAATGGTTCGATCCATGAGCGAACCGCCCGTCTGGGGATCTTTCATGCCCGGGAATTCAGTGATGGTCTCGACGACTTCCCCTGCCCGCTCTCCGCAGGCCACAATAATCACGATATCGGCATTCGAATACCGCGCAATCAAACCCTGCAAGACGGTCTTTCCTGCCCCAAACGGACCGGGAATGCAAGCCGTTCCACCCCGGGCTACCGGGAAGAAACTGTCAATCAGGCGAATAGTAGTTGTCAATGGTTCGGTTGGATACAGTCGTTCAACTTGCCTCCGACTGAGCATGGCTTCGGGAATCGGTCGACGAATTGGCCAATGCTGCATCATGGTGATGTCCCTCTCCTGACCATCCGATGCCGCGATTCTTGCGATGGGTGTCGTCAACGTGAATGTCCCCTCTTGAAGCCACTTGACTATCACGCCTTCCGGTTCATTAAACGGAACCATGATTTTATGGACGAAGCGTCCCTCCTGAACAGTGCCAATCACCTCACCGGCATGAAGAGTCGTGCCAATTTTTGCAGCCGGCACGAAGGACCATTTTCTGCTTTGATCCAGGGCGTTGGCATAGACCCCTTTTGCAAGAAAAAATCCCTGGTCCTGGGCGAGGACGTGTAAGGGATTTTGAAGACCGTCATACACCTGACCCAACAATCCCGGCCCAAGGGTGGCGGATAGCAGTTCTCCTGTCAGTTCGACCCTGTCACCCACTGTGACTCCGGAGGTGTCTTCATACACCTGCATATCCGCTGTCCGTCCCTGTACGCGAAGGACTTCGGACTTGAGACGAAGATCGCCTACGCAGATGTAGGCCACCTCGTTTTTCATGATATTGCCCTCGGTGACTTCGACCGCCACAAGGCTCTCCCGCACTCTGATGACAGAAGCTACCCCTGAGATGTTACGCTTTACCATAAACTTGCTTTTCACCAAAGAGGTGCTCATGTTCAATCATCATCTCTTCCACTAAGGATTGAAAGCGTGTGATTGCTGCTTCCTCGCTATGTAGCAGCCACTGATTAAGCATGCCCCATTTCACCAAATAGATGAGCACAGCATCGAAGGTGAAGTAGTGGCCTTCACACAGACGATCCAGAAACCCCCAGGTCAAATTTTTGAGTTTTTGTTCTAGGGCTAATGGTTCGTTTGATTCCAAAAATCCTCGAATTTCCGGAATCCATGGAAACACTGAGGTCAGGTTGAAGTCCGCCTTGTTCCAATGACGTTCAATCTGCCGAACGTAGGGACCTCCTCCCCACACACGACTTTTCCTAGGAGCTGTTCGTCCACGAGTCCTTCGGCGTAAAGCAGCGACTATGGTTCTTTGGATCATGTCGAACTCAATAATGGTCCGTAGCGTTGGCTGGGTAACTTCATTCATAAATCGTGTATAAAAGGTCACCATTTCTGAATCGGTCCGATTCATCGGTTGCCGTTCGTAATCAAAGTAACTCCAGGTCTGCTCAACGACGTTGGAGTCTTCCTCAGCCAGCATCCGCAACCTCGCATCTAATCGCTCACGGCTGATCGGCAGGACTTTGGCCTTGTGAAAATGGGGTAATGCCGGCAAGCTCGCATACAAGGTATAGTATCGCCTCTGCCAGATTCTCATCTTGGTTCCTATCGGATCACGCCTTCCAGGACGGCCCTGTACCGTGGCAGCAAATGTTTCAATAGCAATTCGGCCACTGCCTGTTCCGTCAGATCTATTTCAATATCTTGCCCGACAAGCCGTATTCGAATGCCCGGCGTGTTCTCCCCCATGGGTTTTAGCTCGATGCCTTTTCTAAGCACCTCTCCAGACATTTCCATAACAAAGTTGGTCAGGGTTCCTTCCTGGACCTCCGCAGGTTTTGACCGCAATTCATCCACCCCAATGAGCTCAGTCGGCAACAGGATCTCAGCTGGTTGAGCACCCAAATCGTGAGGCGTCGCTTGTCTTGCAACTTCAAGAATAAGTTTCTTGATAACATCTTTCTCCGATAACTTTCGCGAAACAAGCCTTTTGACTTGGTCCTCAAAAAGATTGGTGATTGCGGATACAAGCCGAAGCACCGTATCTCGATACGCAGACTGAAGCGCTGCCTCAGCTGCCTTCTTCTCTGCCTCAGCTTCGATGCGCATTGTAATCCGGATCTGTTCCGCATCAGCCTTAGCATCGGCCACAATTTGAGCGGCCTTTCGATGGGCCTCTTTAACAATATGTTGCGCCTCATTCCGTCCTGCCTCGACGCCTTGATTTCTGAGTTGTTGGATAAGCTCTTCTACACCGGATGATTGTTGGGGAATATCTGCCATGGTTCACCTGCTACGCTGGAATCGCCGCACTGAGTAATAAGGCAAACACGAACGCAAACACTGCAAAACCTTCGACAACCGCCGCAGGAGCCAGCGTTAGTCCAAATACCTCGACCTTGCTTTTCGTCACATTGATTGAAGCGGCGACACAATTTCCTTGTGCCATCGCGCTAATCATCAGTGCCAATCCAACCAATAATCCGATTCCAAACAGCCCAGGGCTGCTCTCGGCCGTTACCGCTCGATTCAATGTCAACATGACGACAATGCCATAGATGGTCTGGGACGAAGGCATGGCGGACACGCCGATGAAACGGCCATGCCCACTTTCCGTTTCGAGGAGGGCACCGATGGCAGCTTGTCCCGCTCTCGTGCAACCGATCATGCTGCCGATGGCTCCCAACGCCATCGGACTATAGATCCCGACCCAACCGAGAATTAATATTAAGGACTCCACGTCGTACCCTCCTTCTTGGCAAAAGCCCGAAATACCGTTCCTTCTTCAGGTACCCCCCAGTTGAAAAACTCGATGTAGTTCAAGCGAAGTCCGTGCACCACGCCACTCATGATGCCTAGCACCAAATTAATCCCATGACCCAGTAGCAGGATCAGCAAGGCCAGGAACGTCCCGAATCCCGCGACGCTTTCAGATATTTGTTGAGCCAGATCATTAAAAGCCAACGCGAGTGAAGCGCTGGCCAGGCCAAGGGCAAACAATCGAAGATAGCTGAGCACATCCCCAAAGGCTCTGGTCACACCGGCAAGTGCCAGGACCCCGTCAACCAGACGCCATGGCAGATTGGATTTGCTACCCGAGAAGAGGAGGACACAGAACATGCCCACTCCCATAATCCAGGGACTCACGTCAGCAAAAACCTCGGGTACCAGGTCTTGAGAACTCAGCCACAACGCACAGCCGCCTACAATGATGGCCGTCCAGCCTATCGATGCCACAGCTTGACGTTTCCCACGATGGGTCCATGCCGTACCCAGGGTTGCTATCGTAATATGAACGGCTCCAATAAGTATGGAGAAGATCATCATAGTAGTGGCGTCTTGAATATCAAAAAGTTTTAATGAAGCCAGGATGCTTCCTTTTGGTGGAGAAACGCCGAAAAAGCTACCGGTCAGAACACCCCATACCACGGAAGCTGCCACGAGCACAGCGAAGAGTCTCCGCATCCGACACCCAGTCTCAGTGTGGCCCATCCGCGCCCAATATCCAATCAGGATAACCCCGAGCAGAGCTCCATAGCCTGCATCTGACAGAATCATCGCGAAGAACACGGCGAAGGAAAAAAAGACAATCGATGACGGATCCCACAATCGATAAGACGGCATCATGTAAAATGACACCAAATCCTGTCCGCCAGCCACTGGTTCCGGGTTCTCAAGCAACGTGGGAGGCTCGTCTTCTGGACCAGGCTCTTCAACCGTCAATGCCAACCCTGTTCTTTGCGCATAGGATTGAAGATTCTGGCCATTCGACAGTTTGGTCCATCCCTGCACGGCGAATATTGGGGCGCTGTCGAATGTTTGTTGAGCAGCATTGACACGAGCCTCTTGGTTTTCCAGCTGATTGACAGTACGGATGAATAAGGTGAGCCAACGTGTGAGTGCGACTCTCGCTGCCTGGAGGTCTTCGAGCTCCACCTCAACTTCCTCAAGACGGGATTCCAGATCCGAAAGCGAGACGTCTTCCATAGGCACATACTCTCCCGGTGTAGAAGTCGGTTTTTGTGAAGCGACGATCACCACATACCGAAAGCGATTGTCCCGATTGATTTCTTTCCAGACGACACCGCTTCCCTGAAGCTCTTTCATCTGGTAGTGCGGTACGATATACAGCCACAGTTTGAGCTCGCCCAAGACCTCAGGTGGTGGGGATGTAAAATAACCCCATGGGCATAATTCTCCAATTCGGCGAAGAAGGAAGTCGCGTTCATTCTGAAGAGGCTGTATTCTCTCCTTGATTTCAAGCGCTCGACCCTCGACTGATGCTGCATGAAAGTTAGTTGGATTCAATATTTGATGTCGTTTTTCGGGGCAGGAAAGCAAGAACGTTAACGCGTTTCTGGTAGTTTGGGAAAGTCCGGCCGTCTCGGCATGTCCTGAGTTTTTCCCGAGGGGCACAACGTGAATACACCCCATATCCTGTAGGTCCTCTAGCACCTTCTCCTTGTCACTCATCAAACCATAGAACGTGACTTTGCTGAGTAACGCGATGCTCACACTACCCCCTCGACAACGCCGACGTGTTCAGCTCTTTGCTCATGTCTGCCTTTCGCAATTTTAGATCTGACTACCGCTGCCCGTTCGTTGTCCGCCAGAACGATTTGAATGCGTTTGATATGCATTCTGGCTCTCGGGATCAACACTTTGTCAAAGAGGTTGAGCCGTTGGGTCGTCCGCCGAATGGCATAGTCAAGTCGCTGAATGCGTTCAACAGAAACCTGGACTCTGATTTTCAGCTCAAGGATGCGGACCAATCTTTCAGCAACCGCATCAACCCATTGAGGCTTGGCCATTATGGAGTAATCGCGTATTCTTGTATTCACCTTCTCTAAGACCGGAAGCTTGACTCCAACGACATTTTCTTCCACGAGTTGGTAGGACTCTATAGACACAAGGGCCTCCAGATCGATGTTCGGATTTGCCAACATTGGGATATTGTGAGCCACGTCGGACAGAAGATTCTCTTCCTGAGTCTGTTCTTGCGACAAGGCGTCCTGAGCCCGTGCCTGTTCCGTCATAAGTTGCCGACGCTTGAGATCGAGCGAGGGCAAGAATCGATGGTACATGTGAAGGCTCTGTCGTGCCTGTTGAAGAGCGCTTTTGCTAAGGGCGAGTTGTGCCATTCGTTATTCTGTATCCGCTTCAAAAGCCGTCTCACCATCGGTACGCACGGCATCGCTATGAGAGCCATACAGCTATCGTCGCCTAGGCGACCTATAATTAACACTCCAAAAGCAAACAAGTCTCACCATCGGTACGCACGGCATCGCTGTGAGAGGCATACAGCAATCGTCGCCTAGGCGACCTATAATTAACACTCCAATAGCAAACAAGTCTCACCATCGGTACGCACGGCATCGCTGTGAGAGGCATACAACAATCGTCGCCTAGGGCGATCTTTCCTCCTAAACTTGCAATTAATTGGATTCGCGATAATTCTCCGAATCCGTATGGTGTGTTTCCTTCTCCGGCCAATACTTATCCAATAAGGATTGTTTCATTAAGGTTTCTTGTGGCGAAAAGCATTCAGCTAAAGTTTGCCAACAGGCATCCAACGCCTGCTCCAATGGCATGGACACGCCGATATCCATGAAGCGCTCCCGGAAAAGTTTGCCGAATTTCAGGAGCTTCTCGTCAAAGACAGACAGTTCGAATGCCATGGCCTGCTTTTGCATGGCCTCACCTGCATTGGAATAAAGGCGGATCATAGTATTCATGATCTGTCCATGATCCTCCCGTGTCACTTTTCCGATCACTCGTTGTTTGAGTCGGGAGAGTGAACCGAACGGATCAATCATGCGGTCATGTAAGTACAGCTGACCTTCCGTAATATAACCGGTGTTGTCCGGTACAGGGTGTGTCACATCGTTTCCAGGCATCGTCGTCACCGTAAGAATGGTGACTGAGCCGGCTCCTTTAAAGTCACAGGCCTTCTCATAGCGCATGGCCAACTGCGTATAGAGGTCACCAAGGTAACCCCGGTTTGACGGAATACGTTCCATGGCAATGCCGACCTCTTTCATCGCATCCGCATAGGCGGTCATGTCGGTCATGAGGACTAACACTCGCTTCCCTTCTTCAACCGCAAATCGTTCGGCCACCGCTAACGCGAGATCCGGAACCAGCAATCGTTCCACAATGGGATCGGAAGCAAGATTGACGAACATCGCCGTGCGATGAAATACCCCGTGGTCTTCAAACGTCTGGCGGAAAAAGTAGTAATCATCAAAGATGAGGCCGAGTCCGCCAAACACGACGACATCGGCATCAGCCTGAAACCCAATACGTGCGAGCAATTGGTTGTAGGGTTCTCCTGCTACCGTAAAAATGGGAATTTTTTGGCTTTCGACGAGGCAGTTGAAGAGATCAATCATTGGGATATGGGTATGAATCATAGTGCCGGGAAGCACTCGCATCACAGGATTCACGGTCGGGCCACCGATCCCGATTTTTGGCTCTGTCGAGAGATCAGGTCCGCCATCCATGAGTTCACCGGATCCCCGGAAGATGCGTCCGAGAATACTGGACGAGTAGGTGACCTGCATGGGATGGCCAAGAAAGCGAACGGAGGATCCCGTGGAAAACCCTTTGCTGCCTCGAAACACCTGCAGGCTCACGACATCGCGATCAAGCTCCACGACACGGGCAAGTGACATGTCGCCATTGACATTTTCCACCATGGCCAAGTGTCCGACTGGAACACGCTCTGCCCGGACTTTGATGATGTCGCCCACAATGCTGAGAATGCGGGTATATCGGTTCAAATCTCGGATCATCGAGAACTCCTCACTGGTGTCATCTTGTTTATGTGTTTGCTGTTTTCACGAGTTGCTCTTTTGCTTCACTCACCACGTGCTCGACCGTGAACCCAGAGAGATGTAGCAAAGAGTACAACAGCATTAAGGCATGCCCAACGGAAAGCACCAAACGATCTCGGTTCGACCATATATATAGGATCATTGGGATCGAACCGCAAAAAACGATTCCACAAACAATATGCCGCTTGGGCCATTGCCATCGGCGTACCTGGATAACCTGAGTTAGCCTGTTGAACTGAATCCATCGATAACGTGTGAATCGTATGAATACAGAGCTGGTCTATCTTCTCATGCTGTTTGTCTCTCATGACGTTCACCTTCATTCGTCAACTATAGAATTTATTTCACCAGTGTACGACAAGTCTCCTACCGCATTTGAAAGGGTCCTTTCTCCCTAAGAAGTTTTTGTCGTAGAGATTTAAACCGTCCTTTGTCCAGGCCTGGCACGCTGTGCATCACACCTTTCGAGCTCAACGTATCACTTCGCCTGTTCAAAGATTGTCTGCTTCTGTCGAACGCGTCTTCCGAGACTTCGTCTCCTGCTGACCCCATTGCCACCCACTAATGTCAGGCATGTCCTCGCCATGCTTAACAATGTACTGTTTGTGTTCAATGAGTTTGTCGCGGATGGCCTGTTTGGCATAAGCTGCACTGTAGCCTAAGTGTGGGACGCGATCGATCACGTCGCCCACGAGGTGGAAACGATCGAGATCGTTCAGGACACACATGTCAAATGGCGTGGTGGTCGTGCCCTCCTCCTTGTACCCACGCACATGGAGGTTTTTGTGGTTCGTCCGTCGGTATGTCAACCGGTGAATAAGCCAGGGATAGCCGTGGAACACAAAGATGATGGGCTTGTCCGTGGTGAACAAAACATCAAAATCCTTATCGCTCAAACCGTGAGGGTGCTCACGTTCTGGTTGGAGTGTCATGAGATCCACGACATTGACCACTCGAATTTTCAACGCCGGTAAGTATTGGCGAATGAGATCAACCGCCGCGAGTGTTTCGAGCGTCGGGGTATCACCACAACACGCCATCACGACATCGGGTTCTCCACCCTTATCATTACTCGCCCATTCCCAGATGCCAATACCGGCTGTGCAATGTTTAATCGCCTGATCCATGTTCAACCACTGCCGGGCAGGTTGCTTGCCCGCCACGACTACATTGATGAAGTTACGGCTGCGCAAACATTGGTCGGTCACGTACAGTAAACAGTTCGCATCGGGCGGGAGATAGACACGAACGACCTCTGCTTTTTTATTGACCACATGATCGATAAAGCCCGGATCCTGATGGCTGAAACCATTGTGGTCTTGCCGCCACACGTGGGAGGAGAGCAGATAATTCAGTGAGGCAATCGGTCGTCGCCAGGGAATGTCATTGCAGACCTTGATCCACTTCGCATGTTGGTTGACCATGGAATCGATGATGTGAATAAACGCTTCGTAGCAAGAGAAGAAACCGTGCCTGCCCGTGAGCAAGTAACCTTCCAGCCAGCCCTGGCACTGATGCTCACTAAGCATCTCCATCACGCGACCATCCGGTGCCAGATGGTCGTCGTACGGACAGCTCTCGGCGACCCAAGCTCGGTTGGTCACTTCCAAGACGTCCTGCCAACGATTGGAGTTATTCTCATCTGGACTGACGAGGCGGAAGTTCTTGGTTGCCATGTTGCGCTTCATCACGTCCCGTAAAAATTGGCCCATGATGCGGGTAGATTCCACCACCGAGGCACCGGGAGACGAGACCGTGATGGCATAGTCGCGGAAGTCGGGCATGCGCAAGTCTTTGAGTAGTAATCCACCATTCGCATGCGGATTGGCACTCATTCGCCGATCGCCTTTGGGAGACAGGTCGGCGAGTTCCGTTTTTAGCTGCCCATTCTTATCAAAGAGTTCATTAGGTTTGTAGCTCTTCATCCATTTTTCAAGTAACCGCACGTGGGCAGGGTTGTCGTGCATCTCACCCATGGGTACCTGATGGGAACGCCAGTAGTCTTCAGTCCGCTTGCCGTCGACCTCCTTGGGACCGGTCCATCCCTTGGGGGTGCGGAGAATAATCATAGGCCAGAGAGGTCGTTTCTTGAAGCCGTTTCGATGCACATCGGCTTTGATTGTCTGAATTTCCTTGATAATTGTATCGAGCGTCTCGGCCATGAGTTGATGCATCTTCGCCGGCTCATGTCCCTCGACGACATAAGGCGTATACCCGTAGCCGCGGAAAAGGTCATCCAGCTCTTCGTGACTGATTCTGGCCAGGACAGTGGGGTTAGCGATCTTGTAGCCGTTGAGATGGAGAATGGGCAAAACGACTCCATCCGCCTCCGGATTCAAGAACTTGTTGGAATGCCAGCTTGTGGCGAGTGGACCGGTTTCTGCCTCACCGTCACCAACGACGCAGGCAACGATCAGATCTGGATTGTCAAAGGCGGCTCCATACGCATGCGAAAGAGCATACCCAAGCTCTCCGCCCTCATGAATCGACCCAGGAGTTTCCGGAGCCACGTGACTAGGAATGCCGCCGGGAAACGAAAACTGCGTAAAGAAACGTTTCATGCCTTCTTCATCCTGGGAGATGTTCTGATAAATCTCACTGTACGTTCCCTCAAGGTAGGCATTGGCGACGAGAGCAGGTCCGCCATGTCCTGGGCCGGTGATATACATTATGTTGAGGTCATGTGCCGTGATGATCCGATTCAAGTGAGCATAGATAAAGTTCAAGCCCGGCGTAGTGCCCCAGTGGCCTAACAAGCGCGGTTTGATATGGTCTTTTGTCAATGTTTTCTTGAGTAATGGGTTGTCGTAGAGATAGATTTGTCCAATCGACAGATAGTTTGCAGCCCGCCAGTACGCATCGATGAGGTCCAATTCTTTTTTTGACAGTGGATTTGACATGTAGATCTCCTCGCAAATAGGGATACTTGGAAACTGGATCGTGTCCGAAGCATCAATCAGATATTTATTGAATTCCCTAGAGTATCTCAGATTCCCTTGATATATTCGTCCTTAAAATGGCTTCCGTTTGATAATCGATCTGGTGGCAACGGAAGTCTTGGGTGAAAGGTAAATTTCTTCATCTTCGTGTCGGATCACCAGACCATCACCCTCCCGCAATGTATACGTGGCGACATCCGGCCCGAGTTCCACTTCCAGGATTTGACCGTGATAGGTCAGCGGAAATCGTAACCGAGCTGGTTGGTCAGGTGCGCGCCTGGGCTTGAACGTGAGCACCCCATCATCGTCCCTCATTCCGGCAAACCCATATGTCAGGGCCATCCACGTGCCCCCCATTGAGGCAATGTGGCATCCATCGTTGACGTTTCCTCCGATATCTGCGAGATCCATCAGCAGGGCGGCTTGAGCGTATTCAAATGCTTTTTCAACATATCCAATCTCCACCGCGACGATACTCTGGATACAGGATGAGAGTGAGGAATCCCCTGTGGTCAAGGGGTCATAATAGTCAAAGTTGCGTTTCTTTTGTTCGGAGGAGAAGTTCTGACCCACGAGAAACATTGCCAACACAATATCGGCCTGCTTGATGACCTGATATCGATAGATGACGAGCGGGTGGTAAAACAACAGAAGCGGGTATTTCTCCGGTGGGGTATTCTTAAAGTCCCACATCTCTTTTTCTAAAAAGGCATCATCTTGTGGGTGAATTCCCATTTTCTCATCATAGGGGATGTACATGTTCTCTGCAGCTCTCCGCCATTCCTTGACCTCATCCATCGTCAACGCGGTCTTACTGACTAACGCGGCAAACACCTCTGGCCTCTTTTCGCGCAGCGACTCTATCGTCGAGGCTGCGTACTGCAGATTCTCTCGCGCCATGAGATTCGTAAAGGTGTTGTTGTTCACAACGGTGTTGTATTCATCGGGACCCGTCACACCGTGAATGCAAAACTTTCCTCCCTTGTGTTCCGAAAAAAATCCAAGGTCACTCCATAATCGTGCCGTTTCAAGCAACATTTCTGCTCCATAGTTATACAGAAACGCTTTATCGCCTGTGGCGTTCACGTACTTTCGCAACGCATACATGATGTCCGCATTGATGTGGTACTGGGCTGTTCCTGCCGCATAGTAGGCCGATGCTTCTTTGCCGTTAATCGTTCTCCATGGAAACATTGCACCTTTCTGGTTCAACTCTCGAGCTCGTTCCCTGGCTTTGTCCAACATGCGATACCGAAACATCAGAAGGTTTTTGGCAATGCGCGGTGACGTATAAATCAGGAATGGAAGGAGATAGATTTCCGTATCCCAAAAATACTGCCCTTCGTAAGCATGGCCCGTTAGCCCCTTGGCTGGCACTCCGGCAGTATCGGCTCTCCCCGCTGCCTGAAGAATATGAAACAAATTGAAACGAATGGCCTGCTGAATTTCAATGGTAGAACGCTTGTCCTGTTTGGATTCAATATCGCTAATGTGAACATCACTCCTTCGCCAGAAATCATCCATGTATTGCTCCTGCTCAGCCAGAATGCCATCAAATCCATAGCCCATGGCTCTGTCCAATGTCCGTTCGGCCCTATCGCATAGACCTCGGGGGGAGGCAAGGTTCGTGGTGTGATAGGTGATATACTTTAATAGGTGGATTCTCATGCCAGGTTGAGCCTCGACAGAGAACACGATGGCACCGAAATCCTCGGAACACTTGCTTTGATAAGAATGAGCACAGTCGGTCTTGAGATCATGGGCTATGCCACAGGCGAGCGTCATGTTACTATTCATCGTCCCATGACACAGTACCACGCGACGATCTTTAGCATAATGCTCTCTTGGGTGGAGTACCCGTTCGATAAAACCCTTCGTCTGACGCGGATCGCCATCTCTCTTATGATCATCTTGAATGTAGAGCATTTCTGAGGAGATGACGATCGGGGCCTCTGCATTCAATACGGTCACCTCGTAGGACATGGCCGCAAGGTGTCGATGCGAAAAAGACACGAGACGTCGCGATTTGATTAACACCTGTTTCCCTGATGGCGTTTCCCACACAACCTCTCGGTCCAGCGTTGCGGATTTCATATTCAGGCGACGTTCGAAACTCAGCAGGGTAGCGCTCGTGAGATGAAAGGGCTCATCGTCGACATAGAGCTTGATTTTTTTGCTGTCTGTCACATTCACGATGGTCTGGCCGGTCTTGGCAAAGCCATACGCTTCCTCACCATACATAATCGGCCATGAATCATAAAAGCCATTGACGAAGGTGCCATTCTGAATCACGGGCACTCCTTCTTCAGGACATCCACGCATGCCGAAGTAGCCATTGCCGACTGAATACATTGATTCGGTTTGAGACAGGAAAGCTGGATTGTACTGTGTTTCCACCATGTTCCATTCATCAGGTGGATAAATGTGCCGAGGTGGCACAAGGCGTTCATGGTGAATCATCCTAACTCACCTCATCCATGAATGTTGTCGAAGCTTCTTTAGATCCTGTCATTCAAATTTCTTTCTGGAATTCAAAAGACCAGGGACCAAAACCGTTGTATAGTTCGTCACACGCCAGTGCATTCAGGGGACTAGTTCTCTCAGGTCCGTGACAACGATATGAGCTCCATGTATCTTGAGTTCTTCGGCATTATCTTTCCGGGCAACCCCGATCACGAGCCCAAAGCATCCCCTGACTCCAGCTTGAACGCCAGAGATGGCATCCTCGATGACGACTGCACGCTTTGTCTGAACATCGAGTAATTGGGCAGCTTTCAAGAAGGAATCCGGGGCTGGTTTGCCGGCCAATTGTTGCTGGACGATTGTATTGGCATCTATTTCCACCTCAAAAAAATCCTCGATTCCAGCAGCTTGGAGCACCGCGTGGCACTTCTGGCTCGAAGTCACAACAGCCGTGCTGATTCCCTCACCACGGACGTATTCGAGAAACGCCAGGGCCCCCTCGTATACGTCGACACCATCCGTTTCAATAGCCTCCTCAACCAATTCATTCTTGCGATTGCCAAGCCCGTACACGGTTTCTGTTTGAGACGGATCATCGAGCGAGCCTTCAGGAAGAATGATATTGCGGGATTTTAGAAAATCTCGTACTCCGTCGTACCGAGGTTTGCCATCTACGTACAACAGATAGTCCGTGGCAATGTCAAAAGGACGAAACGTTTCATCGGTTCTCACCGAGCGCTTCTCCAGATACTCGTCAAACGTTGTTTTCCAACATGCAGCATGTATCTTTGCCGTTTTCGTGACCACACCATCCAAGTCGAAAAGTACAGCGTCGTACTTATCCTTGGTAACAGGATACTTAGTATGTACTCCATTCATCATGTATTCCTTTTGTATGGCATGCATCCCAACGCTACGACAAAAAGAACCCTACGATCACGTTCATTGGTCATCATCTTCAGTTCGAGAGCTGATGGGGGAGTCGCAGCTATAATCACATTTGCTGATTCTTGAAAACTCCACGAACTCCCCCCTCTCTCATGTTACGGTAAGTTATAAGTCAGGCTTGGCCACACCGCGTACCCGCTGATCGTCCCTTTTTCCTTTGGGCCGATATCCACCCTCGAGCGAAATTTTGTCGTACCGGATATTCCAGCGTACTTCCCTGTGCCGCCAATATGGGTCCACTCCCCCTGACATTCGTCCGCGGAACTGGCACACTGAAATTCCGTGTAGACCATGCCGCTTTCTTCATTTGGCGTAATCATGCAGAATCCTTCTGAGGCTCTCTCCTTTGTATTCTTATCTAAATTCATCATAACGAGACAGTGCATCTTTGCCGCTTGTAGGGGGGCGTTGATCCCTCCTTTTCGCTGATGGATAAAAATCACGCCGTCAAGCGCACCATGAAACAAGACGCGATCCTTTCCTATTTCATGAATCTCTCCTTTCCCGAGCCAACTAGTTATGGCATTCCCGACCTCAACGGTCGCACCGAATGCCGACCCAGAAATCAATACACAAAAACCTGAAATAGCAACCATAGTTTTGGCAAACTTGTTGAAATTCATTAGATACCTCCCTTTGTGAAAAAAATTCGTGTCCGAAGACACGGTATTGGTTTATAAAATGTTTCTGCGTATAGACACGGCTTCAGGTATTCTCGTGACCAAGAAATTAGAGGTCTCCACTACATGGAACCTTGCTGACTGTAGAACTTCTATGCCGATGTTTAGTCGAAAAGGATCAAAGGCTTGAGCATGCCATCCTCTTTGATTTTCATCATGTGGAACGCCTTTTCTACCTCGCTGAAGTTGAAGCGATGAGTTGTGAGAGGAGTGGGATCCACGCGGCCCATTTCGAGGAGTCGCAAGAGCCGTTTCATCCGCTCAGCTCCACCCGGGCAAAGTCCAGTTCGAATAGCCTTATCACTCATCCCGACCCCCCACGCAGCCCTTGGAATTTCCACAGACTCTCCGTCGCCGTGATAGCCAATATTGGAGATGGTGCCTCCAGGTCGCGTCGCTTTGATACAACCCTCGAAACTCGCTTGTAGTCCCAGTGCCTCGATGGCAGAGTCCACACCCAAACCATCAGTCAGAGCAAGGATGGCTTCAACAGGATCTTGGGCTTTGAAATCAACCACGATATCAGCACCAAAGCGTTTGGCCAGTTCTTGACGATGCGGAACCGTCTCTACGGCGATGATGAGCCCTGCTCCTAATAATCTCGCTCCAACTGTCGCCATTAATCCAACGGGGCCTTGAGCAAAAATAGCGACGCTTCCTCCTATGGGAATGCTGGCATGTTCGGCTCCCATGAAGCCTGTCGACATCATATCGGTGCAGTACAGAGCCTGCTCATCCGTCAAGCTATCTGGAATCGGAGCCAGGTTGGCTTGGGCACTATTGACATGGAAAAATTCCGCCATGTTACCATCTTTGACATTGGCAAATTTCCAACCGCCAAGCATAGTCGTACATTGGGACGTATAGCCTCGCTGACAATTTTCACAGAGGTAGCAGGGGGTAATAGCGTTGACCGCGACGCGATCACCTTCTCGAAATCCACTAACGGCGTTACCAAGTTTGTGCACGACTCCCACCGCTTCATGGCCTATGGTCAGATTCGTTCGTTCCCCGATGGCACCGGCCACTGTATGGACATCTGAAGTACAGATTAATGCGGCAGTAGTTTTTATGATGGCATCGTTAGGACCTGGATCAGGTATCGGCTTCTCCATGACGCCCACTTCGTCTATATGTTTCATCACAAACGTGTTCATCGTATTCGCCATCACGTGATCTCCTGTTTATGAGTAAGGTTCCTGTTGTGGAATGCAATGGAAACAGAAGAAATCGGTTGTTGTACCGATGTCTTAGTTTTCCTATTTTCTTTTCATTCTGTATTTTCATTTATCAAGAGTAATGCCATCGAAAAATGTGAGAAGTTTTCAATGCTTCCGAACATAGAAACTTTTCAAAGAATTCTAAATGTGGTTTTTTGACCCCAATAGCCTCATACGATATTGTTGCGAAATGCCTCATATTCCATGAAATTATTGTTTCTTCAAAGCCATCATACTCTTCGAGATATGGTGATTTTGAACGTCGATTCTTTGTAATAGAAAACGAATTTAAAAAAGATATGTTCTTTACGAAAATGAGTTAGCTAAAGAATTGTTTTACAAATAGATTAAGGCAAAGGAAATGAGGGCTTTTAGTTTTTTGAATGAAACTGGTGCCTGTAGGACAAACGACTATGGGATAAAGAGTATCATGACGAAAAGCAATGCTCGAACTATCAAACCGCTTTAATTTGAATGGTGGAAGAGCACATCATGGATGATGGTGGAATGATTAGCGATGCGCGAAGGCACCGACTGAACGGAAATATATTCCTGTCACTCACGATTCAGAGAGGAGCGCTTTTTCTAACGAGTGATGTAGGGAAGAATTGCTGACATGTTTTATGCGCTTGACGTTCTCGCTCGAAATTTGCATTTCCAGTGGATGGTCATGGTTTATTAAATTTTGCATCATCGCTTCACGAACTCGGACATATTCTCCTATTCCCAGCATAAATCACGCATAGACGAGTGAAATCCCAATAAATGTGACTGGTCTCAGACGCTGAACTGAACGCAAGTTGAGAGATCATGCTTTCTATGTTGGAAGTTATCACGAAAAATACAGGGGAGAAATTCCCCATCTTAAAAAAATATTGTTGTGGACAAATGAGCCGGATACGCACAAATACTTCATAATCCTACCGAACTTTTTTTATTTACAATAAATTTTCCAAGTTGTTCACGAAACAAGCCTATGCTTTAAGGCATGCATGTTGCCTATCTTTCTGTTCTAGATTTGTGGGAAAAATCTGAAATCTGGTAACCGTCCCAAATACGCAAGGACGACCCCAATGATTCATCCGATAATCCTGAGAATCTCGGGTACAAAATTCTATTGGTGGAAGATGACGAGGAAATGCTCCGGCTCCTTGAACTCCAAGAGGTCGGCTTTCAGGTGATACAGGCCGTAAACGGCAATGACGCATTAGCTCAAATCGATCAAAGCAAGCCGGATGACGTCGTTTCTGACTTTCGCATGCCTGCCGGGGGACTCGAATTTCTTCGAGCACTTCGCGAGAAGTGTTGAACCTGCCGGATTGTGGTGCTCACATCCTTAAACGATGAGGCAACCAGAGTAAAAGTCTTGCAACAGGGAGTGGATGCGTTTCTTGGGAAACCGGTGCGCATGTCGGAACTGTTGGATACGGTCAATCGTTTGCTCGACTAACGAGATATGGCCCTTTGTGTTCTCTCGTCTTTTCATTCCAATCCGAGCTTGCAGATGGATTCGAAAAACAATAAAAGAGTTATATGACCATTATGATAATACAGAGCAGTAGCTCTAACGTAGATGTAAGGGTGAGAACCACCAACTTTCACTATTATACAATATGACCCAAGTTGTTCATGACCTGAGAGATTGCGGATTTACAGAAAATTTCGAGTTTCTTCATAACTCGTGTCATGCGGTCGATCGTGTCACAACCTTCAATGCTGAAGAGCCTACCTTTGGTAACAGCTGAACGGCATCACGACTTCTTGATTCAAATGACCTAACAATCTTTTGTTCCATGATTTCCAAAAATCACTTCTTGTGTTGGTGACGAATGACGGCTACCGAACATCCGGCACGGTGCACAACCTTGTTCGACACACTGCCTAAGAACATCTGTTTGACTCCCGATAACCCACGCGAACCCAACACAATAAGATCTGCTTGCATATTTCGAGCGGATTTAAGAATTTCAGCCGCTGCATTGCCATAGACCAACTGTTCATCAATATGAAGATCAGGTAAAGATAGTGCCGTTCGAGTCTCTTTCAGCAATTTCGCCCCTTCTCGTCCTCGTGCCTTAAAGAGTTCTTCGGCTAATCTGGCAAATTCCTCTTCATCCTTTCTGCTCATTCGCAACGCCAATTCCGTCTCATACACCTGTTTTTGCATGACATGAAGTACGGTGATTTGCGAAGAAGACGGTAATTCCACCGCGTTCACAAAGTCGATGGCCGCCTGGGCGTCCAGTGACCCATCCGTAGCCAATAGCAGCTTTATTTTTCGATCATTCAAGTTTTTTCGTGGATGATTCCTGGCGATCAATACAGAACATGGCGATTCCTGTAGCACCCATTGACTCACGCTGCCGATCAAAAACCCGGTCACTTTGGAATAGTTTCGTGTTCCAAGGACCACGAGATCAATACCTTTCGTTCGAATGAGCTTTAATATTTCCTCTCCCGGAAAGCCCTTTTTTACAAGAGATTGAACACGCACATCCTGATGTCTTAACGTGTTCTCGGTCTTACTCAGAAACTGATGCGCCTGCTCAAGCTCTTCTTTTTGAATATTTTCCACATGCTTTGATAGTTTTAAAATCCGTTCTTTCGCTAGTCCCGTGATCTTTTGAGGAATGGCGTGCACATGCAGAAGAAAAAGATTGGATCCTTTAGGAAGGAATAATTTCTTGAGTATCCGAATAGCGCCGACTGAGGCCCGAGTTTTTTCCAATGCCAACAGGACTTTCATCCACAGACTCCTTTCAAGGTAGTTGAATTGAAGGCGTATTCCTCACACGTTTCGCCTAATGTGAAATCTTTGTTCTCTACGTAATTGAGACTGTATCACAAATTGTCTTATAGATTATGTCCTTGCACGTTACTGAAAATCCATTTCATATTGAAGCTTTCAACAGGTCGCAGAAGGTCCTCCTCGTCTCTACTCCAATGCTCTCAGCACAATCCTCAAGATGAACCCTCTTGTCCTTGCACAGCAAAGACCTTGCCTTTTTATTGAAGACTCCTAAGAAACAGGAAATCAATGAAAATAGGGGTTCTTAGCCTAGATAATGAGGAGATGCATTGATAAAAGAGTCGTTTTTCTACAGAACGGGTTTTCAGGGATGGTGCAAAAAGCAACAGAGAGAAACAAGTACAAGCAGGTTGTTCAAATGCAATTGGCGTACTCAACTAAACGCGGCCTAGGGCACCTCAATTCCATGATTCAGAGTGTACAGCGTTTCAGATAATGAATGAATGGTTACCCATTGGGTCATGGCTTAATTGAATCATGCCACCCTAGGCCTTCAATGGAACTTACTTGGGTTCGCTATAGTGTATTCTCATAATCTCACGTTAAGGTTTTTTGAAATCGGCGGGCAGCGAACCACAACATCGTCACTCCCAATACTGCCAATGCCGCCATTTGAGGCCACAAGACTTCCGGGCCAACGCCTTTCAGGAATATCCCACGAATGATGATAAGAAAATACCTAAGCGGGTTGAAATATGTCATCCACTGCACCATTTCAGGCATGTTCGAAATGGGAAACATAAAACCGGAGGGCAGCACAGCTGGAAAGTAGAAGAAAAAAGCGCTCATCATTGCCTGTTGCTGTGTTCGGCTCACTGTCGAGATGAATAAACCAATTCCGAGGGTGCTTAATAAATACTATGCGGTCGCAGCCAATAGGAGGACCAGACTACCCCGAATGGGTACCTCAAACCAGTAGACCCACACCCGTGATGAGGATAACATCAGCAAAACCAATGAGCACAAACGGCAGGGGTTTACCCAGGATAAATTCAAGCTGTGAAATTGGTGTCACCATAATCTGCTCCAACGTCCCGATTTCTTTTTCGCGAACGACGGCCATGCTCGCCAACATCAACGTGACCAGCTTCACCACGAGTGCGATGACACCGGGAACGGTTTTCCAGATTCTCGTTGAACCACGCACGCGCTTCGAGTTCCACTCGGCCTGGGTTAATCTGTCGTCCAGCCGCCTTCCTCAACCGGGTCATCAGCACTTTTTCGCTGAACGGAGCGGCAATTCGTCCGACATAGTCCAAGATGATCCCAGCGGTATTCGAGTCTGTCCCATCGACAACGACCTGGAATGGCGCGATGCGGCCGTTGCGTATGGGTTACGGAACAATCGTCGCCTAGGCTACGCACCTTCATAAAATAGAAATTAATTGGATTCGCTATAGATCATCAAAATGAATGTCAGTTGCATGGAAGAGTAAGGTTCCGACCTCACTATAGTCTTAGCTCTTGAAAAGTTGGGACGTGATATCCGTATTTCCTTTTTAGGGTTATCTCGGAGGCCCTCTTCGTGTCGACAGCTATTAGCGTAGGTTGTTGCGGAGTTGATAATGGACGATGGACCAAACTTCCTCATCTGAAAGCAGATATTTAAACGCTATATGGGATGTGCCTGGCACCCCGAATTTGATAATGGAAAACAGTTCTTGATCGGTAAGTTCACGTCTTACTGCTTTATGCCCATGACAATAGACACACCTGGCTCGGCCCTCATACAGGGTTTTGCCCTGTGTAATCTGTTCCATTGAGGGAGATGAGGCTTTGGGTACTTTATGGCCTCTAGGAGACTTAGGAGACTTAGGAGACTGGCTGCCACCTTCCTTTTCTGTCTTCGTGTGGCCGAGCTCAGTTATAGAAAATACCAAAATCATCGCGAAGGGTAGGGTTCCCAAAAAGAACATCTTCATCACATCTCTCTATTTCTACCTTTCCTTACGACGTTTTATTCCATGAGTAAAATTCAGGCCTTGCTCATAATGATACCGACAGCAACCAAAATCCCTCCAAGCAACGCGACCACACTGTATTTCCTCGGTTCGTGCTCTGCGTGTGGGAGCAGATGAGTCGCGCCGACATAGACCAACGCACCAGCCGAAACAGATAGCAACGCACCGAGCAACGGCTTATCGATTTGACTAATCATCGGATAGGAAGTAAGCGTCCCCAAAGGTGTCGTCAGTGCCGCGGCGAGAAAGGCAAGCACAAAGGATTTCTTTTTTGTAAATCCACCTCGAATTAACAGCACATAAGTGACTATCCCTTCGGGAAACTCGTGCAAGACCATCCCAATGGCTGTCAGCATTCCAGTGAAAACACTGACACTAAAGGTAATGGAATAAACTACCCCATCGATAAATGAATGAAACCCAATCCCAAGCATTGGAATAAGACCAATCGCTGTCTCTGGATTCTTATCACACACATACGCCGTGATGAACCGATTAAAAAAATGTAGAGACAGATATCCGGTGAGTAGATAGAAAGGGGCTTGTTCGTTCATTTCAAACGATTTAGGAATGATATGCAAAAATGAGACTGATATCAGTACGCCGGCGGCAAAGCAGGAAAAGTACGTCGTATTCTGTCGACCCCATGTCTCAAAATGACGAATGACATAAATCCCGATAGTCGTGACCAGGGCAGCAAGTACACTTGCCAGAAACGCTGTCCAAAAGTGAGTCATCATAGGTTGTAGTTGAGCCAGAGGCTCTAGTCAGTATTCAGAATACGTTTCACTTCCATAGCATCTCCTTCCAGAGTCAGCCTGACTGTAAATCCAAGTCGTTTGGCGAGCCCCAGCATGGCGGTATTGTCTGTTCGAACTTGTCCGACTAACTGCACCACTCCTCTTGCCTGACAGTAGCGAATCATTTTCTCCAGTAGCAGCTGCCCCAACCCTTGTCCTTTCATATCTGAACGGACAATAATGGCAAACTCGGCGGTGTGGTTGTTGGCATCGTTTATGGTTCGGACCACCCCTAACGTTTCAGGGTGATCATGCGTATTCGCTATTGTGGCAATAAAGGCCATCTCCCGGTTGTAGTCAATTTGTGTAAAACGAGCCATTTGTGTATGTGGTAATTCTTGAATCAATCCAAAAAATCTAAATCGAATATCTTCTGGAGACAATTGTTTAAAAAATTTATTATGCGCGCGTTCATCTTCGGGACGAATCGGCCGGCAAAGCACGCGTTGACCAAACCGAAGTGTCATCCACTCCTCTAACTCTTGGGGATATGGACGAATGGCCAGTCGATCTGATCCAGCAGTCTTGGCAGGAATAATTTTCATACGGGCATCCAATGCCAAGACTCCCTGAGGATCGACCAACAAGGGATTAATATCCAGTTCAACAATTTCAGGAAAATCTATGATGAGGTGAGAAATTTGAATGAGTGTCAGACTGAGTGCTTCGAGGTCAACCGGTGGCTGATTTCTAAACCCTTTAAGCAACGTGGCAATCCGGGTTTGGTTGATCAGTTCGTTCGCCAATTTCATATTGAGGGGCGGCAATGCTACCGCTCGATCCCGCACGAGTTCCACGGCCGCGCCTCCATGTCCAAACAGAATGATGGGCCCAAAGACTGAATCCGTTGTCACTCCCACGAGTAACTCATAGCTTCCTGGGCGTCGAGCCATAGGTTGGATCGTCACACCGTCCATCGTGGCTTTGGGATCTACTTCGTGCAAACGCTGCCTCATCCCAGCGATGGCCGTTCGAACTGTTTCTGGAGAATCAATATCAAGCGCGACACCACCGACATCAGCCTTGTGGGTAATGTGTGGGGAAAGGATTTTAATCGCAACCGGAAATCCAATCTGCTCAGCAAATCGAACAGCTTGCTCTGGGGTATTGGCAATATGCGTTTCAACCGTTGGAATACCATACGCGGCAAGAATCGCCTTGGCCTCTGGCTCGCTGAGGAGAAACCGTTCTTGGGCTAACGCCTGTTCGATTACGTATCGGGCAGAAGATGAGATCGGATGAAATTCTTGTGGAACGGAAGGTGGAATTTCCATCAACATGTCTTGGCTTTGGCGATAGCGAACGAGATGAAGAAACGCACGAACAGCTTTTTCCGGAGTCTCGTAGGTAGGAATATTGGCCTCCGCAAACAGACGTCGTGCCTTCACGGCTGTTTCGGCCCCGAGCCAACTGGTTAGCACATGTTTTTTGAAGGCTGACGCGTGTATCGCAGTAATGACGGAGTGAGCCGCGTCTTCACTCGCGACGATTGCCGTTGGCGCATGTGTCACCAACAAGGCATCGATGTCTTGATCTTGCATGACAATGTTCAGTGCGTTGGTGTATCGCTTTGCTGAGGCATCTCCAACAATGTCGATAGGGTTTCCACGAGACCAGGTGTTGGGCAACACGGTATCCAATTGCTGGATGGTCGTCTCAGAAAGCCGAAGCAAAGTCCCACCAGCATCCGCCAGTGCGTCCGCTGCCAACACACCTGGTCCCCCACCATTCGTCAGAATGGCGAATCGATTTCCTGAAAAAAAGCGAACACGTCCCAACGTTTCGACGGCGTCGAAGAGTTCATCGATTTCAAAGACCCGAAGAATCCCGGCTCGACGAAACGATGCATCATACACATCGTCAGATCCTGCGAGAGCACCAGTATGGGATACTGCCGCTGCAGCGCCTTCGGGCCGGCGCCCAGCCTTTATCGCAAGGACAGGTTTATTGCGAGCCGCAGCTCTGGCCGCCGACATGAACTTTCTCGACTCAGTAATAGATTCAATGTATAGAAGAATGGCGTCAGTGCTGGGATCGCTTCCAAGATAATCAAGCACGTCACCAAAATCGATATCAACGCTATCACCGAGGGCTAGAAAATACGAAAACCCAATGCCTCGGGACCGAGCCCAATCAAGTACGACTGTGCACAATGCTCCCGACTGAGAGACAAACGCGAGGTTTCCTGTCATGGCTTCGACATGCGCAAAACTCGCATTCAACGCAAGATGCGGAACGAGAAGACCGATCGTATTCGGCCCTAAGACCCGCATGCGATGCCTCTGAGCAATTTCCAGGATGACGGATTGTACACATTTTCCATCCGATTGTGATGGTTCTTTGGAAAGGCCGGCGGTCATAATGACAGCAGCCCGAACCCCACGCTCACCAAGATCCTGAATGATTGACGGGATCGTTTGTGGAGGTGTGCAAAGAATCGCAAGGTCCGGAACGATTGGCAGCGCATGCACATTAGGATAGGCCAGAACTCCCGCAACAGCTTGATGCTTGGGATTCACGGGCATAATGGGTCCGAGAAATCCGGCTCTGAGTAGATTGCCCATCACCACATTCCCAACTCGATTCAGCTTGTTCGAAGCCCCAATAACTGCAATCGATCGAGGCTTAAACAAAAATTGTAAGTGACGTATGCTCATAGCCTCTCGCTACGCTGCGTGGCTTTCGACCGCTGAGACAGGCCCCCTTTTTCTCACGCTAATCCTGTTGTTGAGAGAACCAACACTAAGCACGGTTCAATCCTCATCTTCATCTTCAACATCTCGCTTTCCTCCAACATGACAATGTAAGCAGTGCGCAAAATGTCCCGGTCGATGAGCCCCCTCCCCTTCTTCAATGAGATGACGGACCGTCGCATTGTTTAAGAGAACGGGTTTTGTCTTTTCCTTTTCCGTATCCATCGTGTGACAGTCTGAGCATGAGGACGTACTAGTGGCCCGAAAAATAAACTCGCCATGCGGATTCCGCGCCGTCCCCATGGTAATACTAGCTAATACCCCGCGGTGCTCAGTATGGCATGTCAGGCAGGATTGCTTACGAACAATGACTTCTTGATGTATGCGATGTACTTCTGGTTGGGATTTGAGTTGGAACTGCTGAAGCGTGTGGCAGACAAGACACTGTGTATCCGTTGCCCCAATAAACGGTTCATGACAGGTCCCGCAGGTGGCAATGTCTGCGTGATATCGGCTGAGATGACCAGGAGCCCACAACGTTTCTGGCGTATACACCGATCCCCAGGCGATGTAGACAATGATCAAACCTGTACTCGTCAAAACGACGGGTAACACCCATCGACGTAAACACCACACAAGCTATACGCCTCCAAAGTAGAGTGCGCCGCCAATATGTATCAGCGTGAGCACGACGCATGTCACCGTCAAGGGGCCATGCACACATCGCCACGACCGGAGGGTTTCTTCCTCTAGAGCCAGATTGTGAAGATGAGATTCTACAGCTTCTTCAGTCAGGCCTTGAGCGGCTAGTTCATGACGTTGCTCGTATAGCGTCCGAAACGCCAAGTAATGGAGAGCTTGTCCCGTAATGCCACTAAAGACCACGAGTAGCAATGCAACGAGCGCAAGCACCGGGACCGCGGCGTGAAAGTGAGCACCTGAATGAACCACAATAAGCAACGGTCCAGCAATTCCCATGATCTGATGAATTTGAAACCAGTCTTTGGGCCAAACTTGATTTGGATGCAACCATCGTTTGATAGGATACACAAACGTTAGCGCGATCATACCGAAGCCCAGCCACCCCACGACATGAGCCACTTGAGTATGTCCGAAGGGCCGTTCTGGTTGTGAACTCAACATGAACTCAATTGCCAAAGCAATCGAAATTAATGCAATACTCATCCAGATGATGATTTGGCGTCGGCGAGAAATCGTATTCATGGCAAATCTAAAGAATCTGCATATCGCGCCGGCAACAACGCTTTTACTTTCGCTTCGACGATATCGGGATCTTTCACTCCACGCAGCTTAAGCTCTTTCCCGGTTTCGGTTGACTGAATAACCAGAGTTCCAATACCCCAAAATCGAGAAATTGGACCTTGCACCAGATACATGTTCTTGATCATCTCAAGCTTGAGAGAGTTCATGTCACGTTGGGTATATCCATTCTTAATAATTACGCGCGTCGGAGTCACGACATAATATGCCCAACGACGAATAAGAGCGACGACCAAAAGTAACACCACGGCACCAGCCAACCACAGCGGCCAACCTGGTAGACCAAAACGAAGAAACAAGACTCCTCGAAGTGCTGTCAGGAATGTAAAAAAATAGAGCCAACTAAACTGCCCCCATGAAGGAAAGGCCTGCCAGATTATTCGCTCTTGTTCTCGCCCTTCATTCATAGGGTTTTTCATAGCTTCGTAACTGATATGGTCTCGTGGCGCAGACGCACATACGATCCCTGCTTTCACAGGAAAAAATAGGGTCGTCGGATACAACCGAATGACCTGAACTCATGCATCTTTGAGTGATGCAGACATTGGAACGTGTCGTATTCTTTTACCTTACAGCATCGTAGATCATCAAAATCGTGACGCCTTTTTCAGTAGTAATCGGCGCAACTTCCGCATGCTCTGGCATGAGTCGAAAGCTCCCTGGACCAAACGATTTCCCTTCGGTCTCGTAGTGCCCATCGAGTACATAGTGCTGAACCACACCTCGGTGTGAATGAGGAATAATCTTCCCTTGGGGTGGGACACGAAGGAGCATCGTTTTCGCTCCTAAATCTTTCTCTTCACGAAGAACTTTCACCTCTGCCGGTCCAGGGAATTCCCGTAATTCTTGCCAGTTCATATTCTGTGTATCGTGATTGCTGTCTTCTTTAATCATCTCGTCTCCTTTCCTCTCTTCTAATAGTTAGAGCTACTCTGAGTTTTAAATAATCTCTCCGGATGATCCCATCACATATAACGGCGGTCAGGCCTTCACCCAATTCCACGCGTCATGAATGTGTTTCGAGGAAAAACATTTTAATTCCGTCTTGACCATGGGGTTGAAGATCGTTGTATACCAATCCAGCCATTGCTCATCGCCCACAATGGCCATTCGCGTAAAGTCACGTACATGGCGAATGCTAAATTTGAAATCTTCCCAGAAGACTCCAATTTCCACCCCACTAAACTGAGTCATATCACAGAGCAAATTCAGCGATCCATATTCGTTGATAAGATTTTCAAAATAAGGTACCAAGACCTCATAATCATTGTTGGTCAGTTTGCCATCAACTTTGATCCCGACGGTACGACCAGAGCTTTCATCCAACACTCGATACATATTCCTTACTCCCACTCCCAATCGACATCAGGTCCCTTCTTCTTCGCTTTATGCATTCGAGGACTCGGTATCGCCGGTTCATTCTTGACTGGCCTATGTGTCACTCCCAGAAGTTCAATCTTTATAGGTTGGCCATCTGCATTCACACAATCGAACTGATCAAAGACAACGTGAAGACAATATCGACCTGAATGGTCAATTCCAACTGACGCTGAATACCATCCGTCGAGTGGGCTCCCATCAGCAGTGAGGATTTCCCAATCCCAGCAATCCCTTTGCTCTGGCACTCTGACCGTCAGGTGCTTCTTTTCTGTGGCTTTCACACTATGCCCTCCCCATGAATAATGCTGCTAACACACCTAAGGCTTTAACGAAGGAAGGTAAGCGAGAAGGTCTGCCATTTGAGTCACCTCTCACGCACCTTCGAATCCAGCCACAGCCATACCCGTTTGACCTTTCAAGATACTGATAGTTGAATAAGAATGCTCGTAAAGTTCGGCTCATGAAACATCGTTTAAATATCCCGTCAGATATTCCTTATTTAAACGTCATCATATAGGCTGTAATCGCATAAATATCTTTTTCCGGGAGTGGAGGCTTGGGAATATACGCCCCACTATCTGGGACAAAATCGTTGGGATTTTGATTAAAACGATACACCCAATCAGCTTGTAAGCGCGCCCCCATCTTGATTAATGATGTACTGGATTTACCTCCCGTATATCCCCGACGATTGCTCGCCGGTGTCCAATGACAGTTTTGACACGCATGCTCCTGATAGAGTTGTTTCCCGCGCTTTAACTCCTGAGCTGTGCCAGATCGCATCACCCCTTTCTTCACTCGAGGGTCCTTGATCGTCTGCAAGAAATCTACAACTTCACCAGCTTTTGATGGCGAGAGCGAAAGATGTCTCCCTTTACGCTTAGCTTTGTAATCGAAGCCAAGCGGATACAGCTTCTCATCAGGGTTTTGTAGCCATTTCCCTAACCACTCTTCCTGGTACTTGTTCCCAGCCCAGATGAGATCAGGAGCCTGTTTGGTCCGTCGTGGCATCGGGTCTCCCTCGAGGCGGTGGCATACAGTACATCTTTTCATCACAATCGTTTTCCCGAGGTTGTCCTCTTTTGCGTGAGCTAGAGATGTAACAAGAATCAATGCAACAAATGTGGTGATCACGCACATACGATGGATTCGTCCTCGCCTCTGTCTACTAAATAGTGTATGGTGATCACTCAGATTGTTGGCAACATTCATGGTCTTCTCCACCTCTCTCATGCTCCATCTCCCTCATCATGTCATGCCCTCTGTTACCACCATGTCTGCCTCCTGGTCCCATTCCTCTACCTCGCCCCATGCCTCGCCGTCCATGTCCCCCGGAGAAACTCTGTTCATACTGCATCACCGTCCAGATATCCTCGTCAGTGAGCAGTCCACCAAACGGAATCATGGCCGTCCCCGGGGAACCATGCTTAATGACCCAAAAGATCTCGCCCTCCGTTCGGTGTCGCCAAAACCCATGAGAACGAAATATTCTCGGCGGAGGATTGAGGTTAATTCCACCTGGGCCGTCACCACGACCTTGTACCCCGTGACAGTTCACACATGTTCCCTTCCCTTCATATATAGCCTTTCCCTTTGCCACAATATCTGGCGATTGCGGAAGAGGACTCGTGAGCGCACGCGCTTCCTCAATTTTATCAGCTGGTACACGGGCCCTCATCATGTGTTGCCCGTGTTGCCCGGCTGCCATTGTGATACTAGTCGTAATCGAAAACATGATGATACTCACTGTCAGATATGTGAAACGCATGACCCTCTCCTTCAAATTTGGTATTCGTCGTGGTGAACAAATAGATGCCCCTTGATAAATTTCTCATCGCAACGATGTCGCTTACTTCGGTTGACTAAAAATATGACCAATTGATTGTGGAAAGGTCACAGTCCCATCTGGAAACTCTTTCCCCTTTTGCCATAAATGATAGATCACGCCATCGGTCTTACCAGCAGCCTCAGCGATTTCTTTTTTCTTGTTCTCATCGTCGACATCAAGAATGAAAAGCCTCCCAGTGTCAATCTCTTGTTGATGATCATGGAAATGCCGATGCCATTGAATCAAGGGAAGTTTCCGTGCAACATCCTTTGCCACAAAATATTCTATGGCAACCAACGGCGCATTGGCCGCAGTGGTTTCAAACAAGAGGCACTGAAAAATCGTGTCTGAAATTCCTTTACAGTAATGGTGGAACGGACCACCAATCTCTCCATTAGCCATGAGATGAGGGGCCTGCACATGAAGATCATAGCCATCCGCCGGCCCTCCACCTGCACTCATGGCCTGGGTCGAGAGACATCCTATCGTAAAAATGCACACGGCACCGATGAGTCCAATACTTCGAATACATGCATACATAGCAACCTCCTTGAATAATAGACCAACACGAGCTTCCGAGAACGAAAAACTTTCTGCTTCTTTGTCTTAAAACTCAATTCCAACATCGATCCCTAACATTGTTCGAAGTAGGTCATGGCGTGTGATGGTTTTAGAAACTACACCATTTTCTTCTACCGGTAAATTGAGCAAGCGATTCTTCTCCATGAGTTGGGCAGCCTCTCGTAAGGAAGTGGAAGCGGAAATGGCTATTCGATCTTTTTTCATCAGATCTTCAGCCAAAAGCGTTTCAAGGTCTTTTCCGTCTTCTAGGGCTTTCAATAAATCAAATTCACTGATGAAGCCGACAAATCGGCCTGCGTCATCTACAACTGGGGCGCCAGGTGTATGACTGGATAACAGCGCAATGGCAACGGAATGACCATTAGACTTTCTTTGAATGCGCATGGTGTTGCTGCCTGAAATCTGTCCCACGGTCTCAAATTGATTAGTCGCTGGCATACTGACCTCCTGTGTTTGTGAGTCATATTTCTCGATGTGAGCAGATGATTCCTTACAATTTCCTAGCTCCTTCTTGTCTCGTTACATAATATTCCGACTTGCGTCCGCTCTACGAACGTTATCCTTCATCATTTTGCTGTCTCCAAAAAGAAGCGACACAAGCCTTTTCATTGTTAAGACAGTATCTGACGTTCCGCCTCAAACCAGTCTGCTTGATCTTCCCCATGACAGCCCCCTCGCTGCTGGTAGAGCTCATACGCTCGCCTGGCAATCCGAGCATCGAGATTTTCCGTAAAAGACGATTCTCCGTGATTAGAGGAATCAACAGAGATGATGGTGTCGTCGCCAGAGGGTACAAACCTGGAGGACTTGAAGTCTCTCTTTTTGATCAGGACGCTCTTTCCGGATTCAGAGGTGGAAACTGGGTTAATCGGTTCTTCAGTGCCAACAGTCTGCCGAGTCGTTTGCATCATGAGACCTCCATTAAATCTTTTTCACCGAAGAATGAAAATTTATGAGTTTGATCCTACGACTCAACTATTGAGCTATTTTGGATTTGAATAGCAAAACCAACAGCGGTCCTTTTCTTTGCTGCTCCTTCCCCTTTGTTATGGTCCTATCAAGTTCAGTGCCAGTTCGAGAAATACTGATTTCCAAGGGTTTTTTGAACCGCGCGAACCCAGACACACACTGTTTGAGGAATTTGGCCACAGTCATTTGATCGACAGAAGGGAAATTGTCGTCACTTAAAATGGGGCAGATGGGGAGTGAAGTTGGAAAGGGTTCTTGCCACAATGGCGTGACACACTTTGAGTTGTTCACGAATTCGAACGTTTATAAGGACCGAGGAAAGGGAGCATTCAAAGCGAGGATCAGGGCATTTCTACAAGTGCTCGACATCAAAAGGTGATGGGGAAAAGATTTCATCGCGTACAGCATCTTGGTCGTGGAAGGTCAACGTGGTAGCGAAGTATGATTGTCGAAGGATCTCCTGCGTGACATGCTGTCCAGCAACCCCAAAAAGCAAAGCGAGTCGAAAGAGTTTCTTGGAAAGTACGTGTGGAGTGCCACGTTCATACACCTTCGTTGTGAACAAGCTATCTCTTACAACACGGTTCGCTCGAACACATGTTGGGTTTAAAATCAGCGAATGAATGAGACTCCCACAGGGCTGGGGGTGTTTCGTGTCGCCTCAAGCCGGTAGTCAGGTCGTCGTTTCTTCTCAAAACAGCCCAAAAAAGATTCGCACAGAGAAGAACTCCGCCAAGCAACAAGCCTCCTACACCGGCATACGCAAAGATCTCTGTGACCACATGTTCATGGTCCACGACCAATTGATGGTGCTAACAAAAACATGGTGAACTATGAAAGCGGATACAAGCTGCTGAACCCGAGAAACACTGATGCGTTTTTTTAACCTCGATGTCAGATCAGAAAACATAACAAGGATAACCAAGCCTAGCGAGAATGCCGAAATACCCGTCGCATGAAAATGAACTCGTTGAGCATAACGCCAAATCTTGTCCTGGCTGTTTTCGTCATGGACGGTGGGGTTGGCGGTCACCCCTTCGGCAATAAAACTCCTATAGGCATTTTCATTGACTCCGAATGAAATACCGATACTCACGTCCCATCAAAACAAGCGCAAGCCCCACTCTTATGTTTTTTTAGTTCTTTGTGCATGTTTTGTCTCTACACTCGGCACGCCTCCTTAGTGGCTGTCGCAATACCTCATTTTTAATTGAGGTTCAAAGAGCAGAACTCCGTCTCATTCATTGTGAGGGTCTTCACTTGCCAAGTATATATACTGAAGATGCCACACCTTATCGAGCACTGACGCATAACTTTTATTGTGACCTGAATCGTTCGTTCTTTCCCATTTTTGAATTCCTCTCCACACCCTCAAAGAGAGATGAGAAGAAGATAAGCTTCTGAAGCCCCCTTTGATACACTGACATTACAAATCGAACGGAAAATTTCGTTTGGCAAAATTGTCAGCCAGAAACTCTCTTAACTTTCTATCGACTCGATGATTCCACACGCATCTCGTGGCCCACCGGCACATCCTTTGTTCAGTTCATCCTCTTGATCACAGTACAAATCCGGGTTTGTATGAATAATGAAGGCACTGCCATTTTCATCAAACACACTCAACCGACCACTTGAGAGTGTCACGCGACTGGTAGCCATGTGGACTTTACCCACTCCGTCCTTCACTTCGATGTTGACTAAGTCTCCCATATGATAGGGATGATTAAATAAAGGAGCATCAGGGTCAGAATTGGAGTTTGGTCCAGGATCGTGATGCCCTTTGGCCTCACCGCATGGCACGCAGTTGGCAACTTCATGAATATGGACAGCATGTTTTCCGTCCTTGAGCCCCTTCACTTCCATCCGAATATCGACAAGCTTCAACCCCTCTGACGACTCGCGTTCTTTTAGGGTGGCAGTTCCAGTAATGTTTGAATCAGTACAACCCTTAATCGTGGCTTTGGCGACTTTTGAATACGGGCCATGCCCGTGATGAGCACATCCCAAACTGACTCCTGTGCCTAGAATGACTGAGAAGAACAGCATTCCCTTGATTGACAGCAATTGTGCCATCGCAACCTCCTTTTAGCTATGAGTACGTTTTTCCCCTCATTCTTATAATCAGGGAATGATTTGTCTACATTTTTCGTGGAAACGGTTTCCACTTACTTCCATTTCTTGTGTAGAAAAGCAAGAGTGGCGCCAGACAACGAATTGGTCTTTCCTCCGACATATGTTCGTCTTTGAACCTGACTGTAATTTGCTATTTTTAACGATATTCACGATCAAGTCTGCACCTCAAACGATAATGATGCGGAATTTTGCATCACACGCCAGTCGAAAACTGTGGCAAACGTCAGCAGATCCTGTTCAGGTGATAAAAATTGTTCGATGGTGAGCACGGCGAATCGATTCATGTAAAGCTGCATAATTCCAAGAAAGCAAGATGATGGGTTCCTTTCTATATGAATTCCTTATGGAGTTGGATTGAAATTACATCTTTTTGCAGTTGAAACTCCGTTGTTTTTGGTATGGCATACAATTTGATATTCAGCCTACGAGTAGGCGGTATAACTTTTTGAACCTTCAAAATCAATTTGTCGGCTTAGGGGTTCTCTCATGCATGCGAAGAAAGGAGTTTGAAGATGTGTTGTGAGCGGTGTGGTGGGTTGATGGTTGTTGACGTCTGTTTGGATATGCGCGGAGACGACGCGGGGGTATGGATAAGCACTTGGCGTTGTGTGAATTGTGGGGAAAGTATCAATTCAAAAATTCTCCAGAATCGAGTCAAAAGCCAACGTGCTGAGCCTCCGAGCCCAATCAGTCAATTAACAGTGGCCTAATACATTGTCCATAGTCTTGGTGTTCAACTCAGAGCCATTGACAGTGACACGATTTCAAAAGGGAGATTCTGACATGATGCGTAAACTAAATTACTTTATTCTACTGATCATCATTCTGGGTAACTACTCTGGGGGTTTTTCGTCGGCCTTGGCAGATGAAGGCGAAATGAAATATATGAAGCACATGAAAATGAAGAAGGAGAAAATGACCGTCGTTCATCCCTCAAGAGTAGATCCGGACGCCGCAGGCATGGCGATGTCGTTAGCCTCGCAGCTTCGCAAAAACACCCAAAACGTCCTGGTCTTCTTAGATGTCAAGGGAGTCAAGGTTGGTGTGGAGAATCCACCTGCTGACTTGCAAGAAGCCAATGCTAAAGTTCGAGAATTTATCGACACGGCCGGTCGAGTGATTGTGTGCCGCCCTTGTTTACAAAAGATGGGTGTGAAGGAGTCCGACCTTCTTCCTGGAGCAGAGTTTTCCCATCCCGAAAAGATGTCAAAAATTTTTGCGGGAGGAACCACGGTTATCGATTATTAATTTCTAAAACTCAACTTTCATCTTCTAGGCATTGTCGAGTATCTGTCGAAAACTATTGTATGAGACAGATGAGGACAGAAGTCATCACTGGTTTCTTTATGTATCTGTACCTGATTGGAATGAATAATGAAGATCTTGAACAACCATATGATGTCCTCACTTCTCAAACGAAAAACAAATAAGTATACAGTCTTCACGAGACTGTCAGGTTCGTTCCTCGTCTGGTGCATAGTCATGCTTGGTTGTTCCCATCAACCAGGAACACATGATGGCACCCACATGAGTAACGGACATGCCAGCGTTGGGGAATCCCTGCAAAATAATCGATCAGCATTCAATCTTAGCCCGTCAGCTGAAAAGGCACATCGGGCCGTCATGCTTGAACATTTAGAATCCATCCATGAAATTGTGAGCGCGTTGGCACAGAGTAATTTCTCCAAGGCAGAAGATATCACAAGGAACCAACTAGGCTTCGCCAAACATCGTGAAGCCATGCGTCGGCAACAGCCTGAAAATTTTCCTCTGGCGTACCATGACCTGGCGATGGCTCATCATGAAGCAGCTGAAGAACTAGCACAAGCCATGCCTTCACACGATCTGAAAGAAATTCTCCCGCACTTGGAGCGAACATTGCGTGCATGTGTGGTATGTCATCGAACCTATCAACGCTAACGGGTCGATACGCAAGAAGGGAGATTCACACGTTTTTGATAGGATGGCTTTTAGCCCTACTGAGAACCCCTAGTGCCGGGCGGCAGGGTGAAAGAAAGAGGCAAGGGGCGGCCAAGCACCAGGAGGGAGAATATCTGTTAAGTAAACACTTTACATTCCAAGCTAACAGTTTAACATCGTTTCTTGCTCTTGTTATGAGCATGGCTGTCTACAATGTTGATATCTATGAAAACATCATCCCCATGATCTCTTAAACGTAGTGGCATAGTGATTGCGTAATTGCCAGACATGATATGTTTACCACCATTTAATTTTCACAGGGGGACAATATGTTAGAAGTTTCTGCACCACCAAAATCTGCGGGAATGTTTAGTGGGAAAGTGTCTGAAGGTCTCGTGCTCATCGTTGATGATGAACCAGATGTGCGGACGGTCGTGCGTATGATCCTAGAAAAATCCGGATATACGGTGATCGAAGCAGAAGATGGTGAAAAAGCTATTCAACAAGTCAAGAGTGGCGAAAACCCGTTGGTTCTTGATCTCATTATCACCGACATTCGCATGCCTAAGCTTAACGGACTGGATGCCATTCAGTTTTTCCAAAAAGAATTTCCTCGTAAACCTATAGTTGTACTCACCGGGCATCCGGACATAGAGACTGCGACGAATTTAATGAAACAAGGAATAGTGGATTATCTTGCCAAACCTGTAGAAAAGGAAAAACTGCTAACCGCAGTTGCAAAGGGATTAGAACAACGAGAGAACAGTCGCTTGTAAGACATTTCATCACTACTCATAGTGGGAGTTTTTATTCATTGCATGAGTTGGTGAAAAGCATCATCTCAACTAACAAAGGATTCATGATGGGCCGATCACACAGTCTCGCAAAGCGACACAGACAGAACATGCTCTTCGTATTGATATGTACGTTGCTTTTGTTCAGCTGGTCCACTGTGAGCTTGGCCATGGATCAGGGGGTCTGCCCACAACCACGAAATACCAAACGGGCTCCAGAAACATTTCTCACGATGACAACCCCCATCCCTGCTTCAGCGGAGACCATTAAAGCTGGGGAAACCTTATATCAGGAAACAGCGAAACCGTTGGCCTGCAAACAATGTCATGGTGAAAAAGGTGATGGTCAAGGGCCCATGGGCGCGGCGTTGAATCCACACCCTCGGAACTTTACTTGCGGAAAGACCATGAAGGATATTTCTGATGGACAGATGTTCTGGATTATCAAGAATGGCTCACCCGGTACAGGCATGATGGCCTTTCCGGGGATGCCGGATAAGCAAATCTGGCAGCTCATTCATTATCTGAGGCACCTTGCTCAATAAGAGAATGACGAAAATAACGTGTTCACTGTTCAAATGTTTGAACATTCATTAACAGTATTCATTTACCACAACAAGGAGAGTGACATGGCTCACGCAGGCAAAGAACGGACGGGTTCAAAATGGGGCATCGGTATGATGGTCGTCGCATTCACATTGAGTCTGGCAGGGCCATCTTTGGCAACGGACGACTGGAAAGCCAAGGTGAAGCCGTTAATCGAAAAGGCGCATACTCAAATGGAGCTTGCTCTCACCGAAGCAGAGGAGGCACTGGGACCTCATCGAAAAGGCAGTGCCTGGGTTCGGACGCATATGCAACGCGCAGTGAACATTTTAGGGGGCTCAAAAAGTCCGGCGTATTTCGAGGGATTTCGAGACCCTTTCCAAGAAAAGGTGGGAAATCCTGGAGACGGCACTGGTCTAATTCCTTATTTAGAGCAGGCTGAAATTGTCTTGCAAGATAATCAAGCTCCTAGAAAAGTTCAGCAAGCTATTGACTTTGCCTTAAAGCATACCCTGCAGGCCATTGAACAAGCCAATGAATCGGTCGCCGGCGCTGGCATCAGACAGACTCACACCCATGCAGGAACGGTCGCGGCCATGCTCGTGGCAGCTCATGGAAAGAACGACACCGGCTCGCCAGTGACTGGGACGCTCACGTATGCCATGAGCCAAGTGGGCATACAAGACTTAAAATAATCTGAAGGGCTCTTCGTCTCCATTCTTTTCATGGTTGATGTAAAGAATGGAGACGACTAACATTAAAAAAAACGATTCGGCTCACCTGTGACTGGCTGTTCTGTCTTCCGTAGTTAGCCGAGGAAGGGGAAGCATGTGTGAAAATTTCATGGTATATTTCGACGTCTGGAAAATTCACAGTCATGCCATGGCATTTAGTAGGTGACGTAAACAGAACGAACAATACATAAGGAGTGTCCGATGGATTCAGAAAAAATTTCTGCAGCTGAAAACTCAACCATAGAAGGAATCGTCGGAAGCAATAGGCTGCGTTTTCAACATGAGCAAAACGGTTTGGCCATCGCCGTGTTATTACTCTCGAACCACGCGCCTGGAGCGCCAGTCGTGGATCAGAAGGGAAAATTTGTTGGGTTTATCAGTGAATTTAATATACTGCAAGCCCTCGCAGACGGGAAGGACCTCAATCGGGTTACCGCTGCAGATCTGATGGTCAAAGACCGTGTACCCGTGACAGCCTACACGACCATCGGTGAAGCCGTGAAAATTATGGAGAAAAGTCGATTCTTGAACCTTCCGGTTGAAAAGGGCGGTGTGACGATTGGATGTATTACAAGACATGACCTGCTCCAGGCTTGGGTCAAACTTGGATTAGGATTGGAATGGAAATGCTAACAATTCGAATCACAGGCCGAACACATTGCTGGAAGCCTCTGCGCCCATCAAGGAGGGACACGCCCATTCTGTTTTTGACAATTCCTTAGCTCAATCTCCGTTTTCACTCAACACCCAAAACATATGATTACGGGGTTGAAGAATCGTTCTCATCTTTACCTCCATCCTTTCCGATTAAACTTCGAAAACCATCAATTCTCCAATGGTCTGAGAACAGTCAATCCAAATTGCCGTCGACTGTACAGTATAGCGTTTTCCACGTACGCTCCCACACACACATGTTATGTCTTGATCAACAGAATAACACGCTCATATACAGACTAAGACTCTTGTCGTTTAGATTCATCTACAGCACCATGGCCCCGAGCATCGCTGCGCTCATGAGAAACAGGAGCCCCGCAAACATTTTCTGTAAGAAATTCTGGGGCAAGCGGCTGGCGATCACACCACCGAACACCGTGCCGACTATGCCGAGGCCGACGAACGTTCCTAAGATCGTCCAGTCCAGCGTTTGCTCGTGATGACTCAGCACCTCGAGATATTTGGCAAACCCGCTGAATGACTTGAGCGCGATGATGATCAAGCTGCTGCCAATTGCAAGGTGCATGGGCAACCCACCAAGAAGGACCAGGGCCGGCACAATCAGAAATCCGCCACCAACACCAACAAGCCCCGTCAACATGCCCACAAGGAGACCGTCCAGCGCAACTTTCCAGACGGTACGCTGATGTGTGTCAGGCTTGAACTGAGTGGGCCTCAGCATGAACACACCCGCCGCTAGCATCACAAACACGAACAATAAGAGCTGCACTCTACCCGAGACAAAGATGGATAGCTGTGCTCCCAGCCACGCACCAACCATTCCGGGTAGCCCAAACCAGAGGACACTGTGCCAGTGGACATTCTTCTGAACGGCGCTCTGGAGCCCACCAACCGCGGCGATACAGCCAACGATAAAAAGAGAGCCGGCTATCGCAATCTTCTCATCTTGGCCTACGAGATAGACCAGGATGGGGACAGTCAAAATCGACCCACCCGACCCCATCAGTCCAAGGCTCAGACCAATAGCTAGGGCTCCTGTGAAAGCCAGAAACAACAGTCACCTCGATTTTTCATCTCGGTGTGTAAACTCAGACACGGCCCTTGAGCATGCCATGCCAATATAACGGCGGTAGCACATGTTTCTTGAGCAGGTACATGCTCAGCCGCTCTTTTGACTGATCGAACGGAAAAGTCTCGCAGGGATTCTTGTCGTAAGCAAACTCGGCTAAGATGAGCTTTCCATAGTCAGTGACAATTGGACACGACGTGTACCCGTCGTAATGGACGTGAGGCTCCTTCCGCTTAATGACACTCAAGAGATTCTCAACTAATACTGGGGCCTGACGGCGGATCGCTGCTGCGGTTTTCGAGGTAGGCAGACTACTGGCATCACCCAGACTGAACACATTCGGATACGTAGAATGCTGAAGGGTATGCTTGTCGACGTCTACCCAGCCAGCATCATTGGCAAGTCGACTCTGCTTGATAAAATCAGGTGCACTCATCGGTGGCGTCACGTGAAGAAGCGTATAGTCGAACTCCTCATATTCACCGGGCCGGTCCAGCCGTTCAAACACTGCGATACGCTCTTCGGGACGAATAGCCATGAGATTACGATGGTAGTGTGCCGTAATGCCGCGATCCCGCATGACTTGGTCAAGGACCTTGGCGTAATGAGGCGCAGTAAAGCTGTCTGCCATCCCACTGACAAAATGGATTTCGGCCTTTTGGCGGATCGCGCGATCACGAAAAGTGGATTCGGCTAAGTACATGATTTTTTGCGGAGCCCCACCACATTTGATCGGCGTCTTGGGGTGTGTGAAGAGCGCTTTTCCGCTTTTAAACCCCTCGATCGTCGGCCAGGTGTGTTGCACCGTTTCGTAACTATAGTTGCTGCAAATGCCAAATTTCCCGATGTTGCCTTTAAGGCCTTCGATCTTCTCCCAGTCGAGTTGCATGCCAGGACAGACCACGAGATAGTCATAGCGAAGCCGTAAGCCACTCTGCACGAAAACTTCGTTTTTCTTGGGATCAATACCTGCCACCGTCTCATGGAGCCACTCTGCCTTTTCTGGAATTACTGAAGCTTCACGACGTTCACTGAACTCCCGGGGATAGATGCCGCCTCCCACGAGCGTCCACAACGGCTGATAGTGATGCACGGTAGATGGCTCCACGACAGCCACGCTTCCGAATTCGAGTATTCGGCAAAGACGAGCGGCCACAGAAACACCAGCCGCACCTCCTCCAACGATCACCACTTGGTAATGACGCATTCTGGAGATATCAGCAAAGAAATTGGTCTTTTCTTTAGTCGAGTGAATCATCTTGGTCCCGTCTCTGTCATGCTGTTAGCTCCCTAAACCGCTTCGTGAAAAAGCAAAACTCCCCTCCAACTGCATTGGGTAAATATCTGATCGATACGAGCCATGTGCACACACTGCCATTCCCCACAACAGCTACTTATCAATTAGTTGCTCAGAGAGCATGGCATCCACACTTACCCTTCAACACTTTGTCCATAGAGACCCACACCACTACCCGTGGGCTCATTCTCTCGCAATCTGAATCGTGCCGTGTCATCTAATCTAAGAAATCGCGACATAGCGCATGGTCATGGCCTGCATCACGATCGCAAGCCCTGTACATGACACGACGATCGCCGAATGCTTTTTATTGATCTGATAGGCCACCACAATAAAGTTCAAGATCATGGATACAAGTAAAAAATAAAACGCGACGTTGTTCATGGCGTTCTCCTTTTAGATTGTTCTTGAAATAAAGCCTTCACATCTTTCCATCTTTGCCTCGCTTTGACTCACGGCGCGGCTACTTGAACGGTAGATGAGCAAGCATGATGCCAGAGCAGCAACGTGTGCACCTTGATCAACATTAAGGGAGTGAGAAGCCTAAAGAGATAGACTACTCCTCAAGAAACTTGCACCATTCAGAAAGATCACGGGTTTATGAGGCGTCGCTCACACTTATGTAGCAATTTGCTTCACCCCAACGCCTCCCTAGCGAGGACTTTTTCCACAATTGAACTGTACTGAGCTTTGCGTCTCCTAGAAAACACCTCATTGAAGGAATGGGCATTGGTCTATATCTCTTTCACCGCAAACACGAATTCTGCGTCACGGCACCTGTATTGCAGAAGAGTTGATTGCAAGAAGAAGTATGCTGCACTCATTCAACCATGATTTCTCTAACAGCGACATGAACAATCGTACTGGAGAGGGAAGGAGGACAACATGATTTTCAAACAATATTATTTAGGATGCTTAGCTCATGCGTCGTATTTGATCGGAGATGAGGAAACACAAACCGCGGCCATCGTTGATCCACAACGCGACATCGACCAGTATCTCAAGGACGCTGAAGACCAAAAATTAAAAATCCAATATGTCTTTCTTACGCACTTTCATGCCGATTTTGTGGCTGGACATCTTGAGTTGCGAGATCGGGTGGGAGCCGAGATTTGTTTAGGTGCCAAAGCCCAGGCTGACTTCCCCTTCCGATCATTCAAGGATGGCGAAAAGGTGGAGTTCGGAAAAGTCCGCCTCCAAGTGCTCGAAACCCCAGGGCATACGCCTGAAGGGATTTCTATCCTCGTCTACGATCTGAAAAAGAGTGAGACCACTCCCCACGCGGTACTTACAGGGGATACATTGTTTATTGGTGATGTGGGACGTCCTGACCTCATGGCATCTGTTGGCGTCAGTGCCGATGAGCTGGCTGGCATGCTCTATGATTCTTTGCAGAACAAACTTCTTCCTCTGCCGAACGAAACGCTCGTCTACCCCGCTCATGGAGCCGGGTCTATGTGTGGGAAAAACCTGAGTACGGAAACCTTTTCTACCATGGAGACACAACGCAAATACAACTATGCCCTACAGCCGATGAAGAAAGAAGAATTCATCAAAATAGTGACGGCAAACCAACCAGAGGCACCAAAGTATTTTAGTTATGATGCCAAGCTGAACAAAAGTGAACGTGCCACCCTCGAGCAAGTGTTGAAACAAGAACTGAATCCCTTACCGCTCGACAAAGTTCTTAGATTAATGGGCCGGGGGGCTCAAGTGGTGGATGTCCGCGATCCTGCCGATTTTGCCGGAGGGCATCTCGTGGGAAGTGTGAATATTGGACTCGGGGGGAAATTTGCAACTTGGGCGGGTACGATTCTTTCTCAAAAAAAATCGATAGTAATCATTGCCGAGCCTGGCCGTGAATCAGAAGCCGCGATGCGGTTAGGGCGAATTGGCTTTGATCAGGTCGAAGGGTATCTAGACCAGGGAATGGAAGCCTTGGGTCATCGCTCTGATCTCGTGGGTCGCACGGCTCGTATCACGGCCCAGACAGTAGCAGAGGAACTACAAACGGTCGAACCCCCACTTATACTTGATGTGCGTAAAGAAGAGGAATGGAAAGAAAAACAAATTGGTCACAGTGTAAATATTCCGGTGAATCGTCTAGAAGAACGTCTCGATGAAGTGACTCGAGACCGACAAATCGTCGTGCATTGTGCTTCAGGCTATCGCTCTTCCATTGCGGCGAGTCTCTTGGAAAAACACGGAATTACTAATGTCATGGACCTTGTTGGTGGGATCGATGCATGGGAGAAGGCTGTGGAACAACCAAAGAGTACTGCTGCCGCAGCGTCGTGACCTGATCATTCGGCCATTAGCCAGACAGAGGCACAGCCTTAGAAGTATCAAGGCAGGAGGAACTTCTCTCATTGTTATTTTTTGTAAAGGGTTAAATCCAAGCAGAGGGAAAAAACATGAAAACGAAAAAAATGAATAGGCTTCTCTTTATCTTCCTTGCTTTGGCGATGACAACCGTCCTGAGTTTCTCAGTATGGGCTTCTGATCCTCAGCAAGGTTCTTCGATCATGGACCCAAAAGAAAAGGCTGCAAATGTAGTGGCGGGAGAATTTCTCAAGGAGTTAGGCGCAGCGCTGACGGCGGAAATGAAGAAAGGTGGTCCCACAGAAGCTATTACGATGTGCACTGGGCTGGCCCCGAAGATTGCTAATCGATTATCTCGGGGAAACGGCTGGCGCGTAACACGAGTTGGCACACGAGTACGGAACCCCTTACTCGGTATGCCGGACGCCTGGGAACAGGAAGTGCTTAAGCAATTTTCAACGCGCGCCAAAGACGGCGAGCGTTTTACTGAGATGACCTATAGCGAGGTTGTCTCTGAACCGGGAGGCCAATATTTTCGATTTATGAAACCGATTGGTATTCAACCGAAATGTTTGCTCTGTCATGGAACCCCTCAGCAAATACCCGAAGCGATTCAAGATATGCTCAACAAACACTACCCCCATGACGCAGCCACGGGGTACAAAGTGGGAGACCTCCGCGGGGCGGTCAGCATTAAGTATCCAATCGATGGGCAGGGTCAATAAACCGTGCTAGCAACATGACGAAGGAAAAGAACATCCTGATGTAGGAAAGATTCCAAAAAAGATGATCTTGAAGGAGTACGTTATGAACATTCAACAAAGATGGTTTGTCATATTCATGGTATGTGTAGCATTCGCGGTGTTTTATTTGAATACAGGCGTTGACGCCAACCTCACACCACCGACGATGTTTAACACCGATACCGTCGAGATTGACGGTATGAGTGTGCCCGACATCGGCCCCCTTCCAACGATTGTCCCTATTCCACCGACCAATGTGAACTACAAAGCAAAAGTCGATTTAGGGAAACAACTGTATTTCGATGGCCGATTATCGAAAAATAATGCTATCTCTTGTGCATTTTGTCATCTTCCCACGATGGGCTTTGCGGATCCCAAGCCGGTTTCTATCGGGGTAGGGGGAAAGAAAGGCGGCCGGAATTCGCCAACAGTGTATAACACGGCGTTCAATCCTGTGCAGTTTTGGGATGGTCGAGTGAGTTCGTTGGAAGAACAAGCGTTGGGTCCGATACAGAATCCGGTTGAAATGGCGGAAACACATGAGTTTGTGAGCATAAAGATACGGAAAATAAAAGGCTATCAAGATCTATTTCAAAAAGTGTTTGGCACAAGCGTCAACCTTCAAAATATTGCGGAAGCCTTAGCCGCGTATGAACGAACCGTCATCTCGACGAACTCCTCCTTTGATAAGTATGTCTTGGGAGACAAAACTTCAATGAATGATTCGGCCGTGAAAGGTATGGCACTGTTTAAAGGAAAAGGGCGATGTATCCTCTGTCATAACGGTCCAAACTTTACCGATAACCAATTCCACAATCTTGGTGTCCCCCAAGTTGGGCCTCAGAAGGAGGATCTGGGACGGTACGATGTGACACGTTTAGAGAAAGATAGGCGTGCATTTAAGACTCCGACACTCCGGAGCATTGACGAGACAGCTCCGTACATGCACGATGGCGCGTTTCAGACATTAGAAGAAGTCATTGATTTCTTAGACAAAGGCGGGGGAGACGATGCCAACAAGAGCACTTTCATGAAACCACTTAATTTGACGAAGAAAGAAAAGGGTGAGCTTTTGGCGTTCCTTCAAGCGCTCAAAGGAGAGGAAATCCCGTTTGCAATGCCGACACTCCCAGAATAAGAAGACGCTTATGATGTGCCTGTCAGGAAGAAATTCGATGTGGAAAAATCCCGAAAAAGTTCAATCCATAGAAGGAGTCTATTAAAATGTATCAGATATTCATGATAACTAAATTTCTTGGAATCTTTATGTTCTTAACCGTTTCCGTGTACGCACAAGATTTTTCCGAAGATCCTGTAAATGGGCGTCACATTTATGAACGTAGCTGTATGCGCTGCCATGGTCAAAATGGAGATGGGAATGGAGAGGAAGGCGCCTATCTGATCGTGAAACCAGCGGACTTCCACTCGTCAGAATCCATCATGAAAACGAACAGTGACCTGTTTTCCACTATAAAATACGGAGTTGTGTATAGTCCGATGCATGGCTGGGCTGACCGGTTAACAGACCAAGACATTATGGATGTGATTGCATATATTCGTCTGCTTGCCCCATTTCAAGCAGTCGCAAGCAAGTAATCCTTTACCACAACTTTTGATGCCCCAACCAGGGTATGAACAGAATAGTGTGAGGTGTTGAAAGTCAATTCTAAATGTTAAATGTCGCCTCTGATGGTCATGAATGGTACTCAGATCTATCGAATATGACGTGAGATTAACTATCTAAACCATAAAGCTTGACCAATCTTTCTCCGACCTTCTAGGTGGGGAGTGCTTGCTGCTTTAATTAGTAAACAACAAGGAGGTAACGGTGGAATATGTTATCGGCCTCCGCCCTGTCCCATCTCACCACCCTGCCCTACTCCACGGTTTGATCCGGTCAAAGGAGAACTTGGTGACTTGGAGCGGTCTTGAGAAGGGATAGGCTCCTGCAAATGTTCTTGCTTCGTTTCTGTCTCTTTGAGCTGCTCAAGAAGTTGTTCTTTTTCCCAATACATCTCTTTTTCTGGGTCCTGGTTCTGAAGTGAGGCTTGGCTTTGAAGACGATCAGGATCGTGAGAGGAGTTTTGAGACCAAACGAGAACACTCATGGTGAACGGTAAGAATAAACTGAACGCGAATGCACACAGTCGGAACTTTCGATCTGTCACGATAATGCTCCGCTAAAACGAAGTGAGAGTAACCGTTCTCCATCGTCTTGCGCTCATTCCGAACGCGAATATGGCCAGAAACACGAGAAACGTCTGGCATACACGACTGAATTGAACAGTTTACCCATGCGCTTTCCTCATGATTGACTCTTGGTTCCCTAGTATAAGCGGGAAGATAAAAAGGCCTCTTCCCGCTTATACCTTCGTTGCTCCTATGTCGTAAACACCCATTCGTTCAACTACCATAAGATTATTGTGTTGCGCCTCTGCTCAGCCGACCTTTATCTCATGTGTTTTGACTTTGGCCTTTTCGCTTTTCGGCAAATGAACCTGCATTACGCCATCTTTGAATTGAGCAGAAACCTTACTTTCATCAGTATCGTCAGGCATACTAAAACTTCGCTGGAAGCTGCCGTATGCCCGCTCGACACGATGATATTTTTTGTCTTTCTCTTCTTTTTCATACTTTCGTTCACCCGAGAGTGTGAGTATTCCCTCACGAACGGTGACCTTGATATCGTCTTTTTTCATTTCTGGCAAATCAGCCTTAATCAGGTACTCTTTGTCATCTTCGGTAATATCGACTAACGGTGCCCATTCAGTCAATCGCATCGATTCCTTCTCGCCGTTTTTCGAAACCGGTGCACGTCCAAACCATGAACCCAGGCGTTTTTCGAAGTCTTGAAACTCTTGCATCGGATCCCAACGTGTTAGCATATTCATAACAAGTCCTCCTTGTATAATAAATATAATGCAAACCTATCCCTCTGCATGTCCTTCAACAAAGATAAATTTTCGCCTCTAGTAACGTGACAGCGGTAAACGATGAACATCTGATCTGTGGTCTTCAGAGGCTGGAAACAACCATTACGGACTACATTGACTGTCTGACATTACCTCCCGTTCAGCGGCAAGCCAGTCGGTAAGATCGTGTCCATGATGCCCGCCTCGATCGAGAAAGCGTTCATATGCCCTAAAGGCTATTCGTTCTTCAAAATGTGGAGTAGGTATATCCTGACGACCAGCAGTGTCGCCCCAACTCGTACGATTAGGGGTTATGACATCTTCAGTTAATGTTTTAGTTGAAGTTCTGACTCGTTTTTTAATGAGCTTCGCACGACGTGGTGACACGTCAGAGGCTTGCTCCGGTGATAGGTTATGGGTTGCTGTATCTTTTTTTTTCATCACGAGACCTCCACAAGCTCAGGACGTTTCACATGTTTTTGAGAAAATGCTGGCTCTTTTCCAATTACTCGAAGCATATCAATAATACGTTCAGGTCGACCCCAATCACTCCATAAAACATCTTTGAGTTCGATCACTCCAACAGATTCAGGGGCACGGGCTAAAAGATCAGATGAAAAATTTCTTTTTGGCATATCACAATAAATCTCATCGAGCGTCGAGCTTTCCCGAGATGTACCAATCGCATGTTCTAATCTTTGAAATGGCTCCATGACTTCAGGCATGTACTTCCACCCTAATCGCCATAACGTCGTCACGTTCGCAGCCATTATAAACGTGTTCCAGAGAGCTCCATTGGACAACGCCGTTAAGCCCTCGAGAGGGCCTGGTTTCTCAAGAAACGCATGAACTCGACGCACGCACTGTCCGTGACTCCAACCCAGAGGCCCTCCCGGCTCAATCCATCCGTATTCAAGCTCAAGGCCTGTTGGCCGGACACCTAAGAGCATGATGCGATTTTTAAAAATGCTTGTTGCTTGAATTGCTCGCTGTACCGTCTCTATAAATTGATCTTTAGGAAACACAAAATGATCTGCCGGGTAGATCACGACGGTGGCATGAGGATTTCGAGCTCGAATATAGGTCAACGGCAAGAAAATGCCGGCAGCAGTATCTCGATTCTGTGGTTGAAGAATAACGTGCCCAGCCGTTTCTTGAATAGCCTGGGACAACGCATGTTGACGATGATGTCGAGCCACCACGGTGACTTGTTGAGCAGGTGCGTTAGTATGGATTGCTCGATCCCACGTGTGTTGAAGCATGGAACGGTTCCCCACGAACGTACAATACTGCTTCGGAAGATGATAGCCGAGCCATTCTTCAATAAAGGGACGTGTACGTTCTCCTTCACCGCCTGCAAGTACGATAGACCAAAGATTTTCATTCACGTGGGTTGACATCATTGAGTCCCCCTCTCTGGTTAGGAAAATTAATGAATCAATAAGTGCGCTGGCTCTATTCAGCTTGCGTCGTATGAACTGGCAGTGATTCAAGAACAATGCCAATAACAGACAGGTATTTTCATAAACGCGTTACGATTTTCACGCAGGTCGAAGTCTATTTGATTGAAGTGTGTTCGCTCTCTACCTAAGCTGGATTCATGCTTCAAGTAACGGCGATGCCAGGTCCTTACGACTTCGAATAGGGCATGGAGCGTGACGTTGAATGGGAACATGAATCTATAATGGTGAAGGGAAGGATATACAAGTGAGGTACTCATGTCGAAAAAGCGTGAGGCGATTGACCACATATCCAAGAAAGCATATGTCCCAAAAATCAACATCGTCTGATACCGTGTTTCAGTATCGTCAAGAACTGGGACACTCATCCAAGCCGCGTTAAGGGATCGGGAAAGACCGCTCCACATTCTCGACAAACCAAACTTTCTGAATTCTGATTATCGTTCGTTATTAGAGAGTCAACGACCCGACTATGAGAACATAATTTGTCACCATATTGTAATAACCATATCTTCTGTAAACGTCCGGCTTCCTTGGATGTCATAGCACATTCCCTGTTCTACATTTGTCCAAAGAACCAAGAACATCTCGTATCGCATTCTACAGCTGGTCTGAGGCCACCGGTTTTTTCACCCATGGGATCAACACCACAAGAATCAACTGTCCGGAATGTCCGTATTCACGGACATTCCGGACAGGAGAATCATTTAGACCTCTGTGTTCCAAGCTTCCTAAAGACTTCTATCCCACTGAGCTCGTTGAAATAGCGTTCGATAAGACTGACAGAGAGCGATACTAAAAAAAGAAGGGACAGGGGTTCTTCATTTCCATCGTGCGAACAGTAAACCGCATAGCCATGAGTTTGTAATCCTCAAGTAACGTTCTTTCATTCATCCGATTCATGGAGAGACAGTAAGCCATCCCGAAATCCTTCAATATGTCACCTCGCAGATGCCTTGTGTTTTATGCAAATATTTGAAAAACGAATCCTTGTCCCTCTTCTTCTATTCGTAATCATCAGTAGCATCTGCCGAAGAAACGTCACTCACTGAAACCCGCTTCGTCCTCAGAGACTGATTGCTGAGTATTTTGAGGTCCAGCAGCGTACCGCAATTCAAACAACGCCACATTTTTGAGAATAACGGTTCGATTGAATTGGAAGGATCGGATTCCAACAGAGTGACGACAAGAAGCCCGTTACACCGAGGACACCGTTTCCCTACACTGACAGCATCTGAGGAGAGAGTACTATTCATATTTGATTCCTATCGAGTGAAATGTACATTGCCTTTTGGGAGCTTTTCATTCCGTTTACCTGCGTGAGGAGAGTTGGGATGAGGACATCTGCTGCTCTTGGTTATCTTCGAAGATCCGCTGGCAGATATTTTGGAGTGGTTTGATGTCAAAAGGTTTTATCAAAAAAGCCTGGGCACCTTCTTGAAGAAATAATCTCATTGTTGATTCGTCAATTCTACCAGACATCACAATCACAGGCATCGTATATCCCTTCCAACGAAGCTCATCCAACATGGTGCGCCCATCCATAATCGGCATATTCACATCCAATAAGACACCATCAACAATCATATGTGTTAAAATTTCTAGTCCTTCGCGACCATTATGTGCAATGACGACATCAAATCCTAAAAATCCCAATGCCGATTCTAGAAATCGAGTATTCACAGGCTCGTCATCAACGATTAAAATGCGTTGTTTCATTATGTTCCTCTCAACGTGAGAACTCGAACGACCATGTCGAATAAAAGATCCCCGCCGCAAGCAACGGAGTAATCAGAGGAGGAGCTACTCTTTTTGAGACTCCACGGTTTCTCAAGCTCTTCCCTTTGTTCGGTGACTCCGTCGCTAGCAACGGGGAATAGTTAGATTTCAGACTCTGTTCATAAGCGGTAAGCAGTGAGGACAATAGGTTGGCACGATACTCACATCTGAAAAATCTACGCGATGTGTGAGCAAGAAGTATGGAAGCTCACACCAATCTTCTGCACTGATAACACAAACATTCGAAATCTGTACCTGTTCGCACCGATAACACCAATCTAACGCCACCGATTTGGCATGTCCGGGTGCAAGGAGATGATGGAGAAGATCAGCATGTGATACCATGCCTACTAAACGACGATTTTCCACCACAGGAATTCTCGACAATCTATGTTCTACCATAGCATGTAGGGCATCCGACAAAGAGTGCTCTATACTGACAGAAATGAAAGAGAGGTTCATAATTTGTTCTGGTTGAACTTTTGATTGGTCCAAACCTTCTGTCAATGCTTTCAGAACATCGCTTCTCGTGACAATCCCCACCAGGTGTTGCTCTTCATCCACCACAGGCCAGCCAAGCAACCGTGCGGAAAACAACTGCCTCGCGAGTTCTTTGCCAACAGGAACACCTTTTTGCAACGGAACGACAAAAGGACTCATGATATCTTCGACAAGTATTGAGGAGGATGAGATTTTCATAAGTCATCCATCTGTAAAATTAATGGTACAGAAGCCGCAAACAATAGCGGTCAGGTTAGTGAAAGCGATGGGCAAAAGAAACTAGGCAAACCCCTAGTTATGAACAAAAGATTTACTAGGCAGGCTTTAAGAATTGGGAAAACCGAGGAGTCATTACCGTTGCAAAAAAGAACAATCTCGTAACATGCTTAGGGAGAAAAACCGTACTCGTCAGCAGAAAGGGGTATTAGGAGGTATCGGTTCGGTCAGTCCATGGGCCAAGGCATATTTTGTTAAATCTGCAATACGATGAAGTTTCAGTCGTTCCATGATTTTAGACTTATGAAACTCCACTGTCTTTACAGAAATGTGAAGAATCGTGGCGATCTCTTTTGTTGACTGTCCTTCTGCGATTAATTGAAGGACTTCCTGTTGTCGAGATGTCAAATGACCCAGTTTAGCCACACAATCTATTGAGCTTTTGTTTAATTCACCATTGTCCACATAGGAAATTAGTGGAGTGAGGTAAGTATGGCCCTGAAGCGTGCGGTGAATGGCTTCACTCAGTTCTGTGGCCGCAGAGCGTTTCAGTAAAAATCCTGAAGCCCCTGACGCAAATGCCTGTCGGACATAGCTTGGATCGCCATGCATGGTAAGAAAAATCAGCTTACAGGCAGGAACTAGCTTCTTGAGCTGTTGAGCGGCCTGTAAGCCATTCAACATGGGCATCGACATATCCAGGACAATGACATCCGGCTGTAGTTGTTGGGCAACTCTGACCAAGTTTAGACCATCTTCAGCTGTTCCAACAACCTCAAACTCGGCCTCGAGCACTTTTTGTATACTGGCTAACACCATAGGATGATCATCAGCTAACACAACACGTGGACGCATAAAAAAATCCGCACAACAAGAGGGCTTTGAGGGAGAGTCTCGCAATGAGTTCATAACCTACGGTAGCCGAAACCCGACTCTGTCGGAACTAGGAAAGCCCCTAGTTTTGTGACAAATATTCCAGGCAAAGGCCACAGGAATGTGATTTATTCTGAAGAGATTACCCCTTGAGCAAGAGCATACTTCGTCAATTCTGCGGTCGTGTGAACGTGTAATTCTTGCATGATTCGCGATTTGTGAAACTCAACAGTTTTGTTCGAAATATTTAGGATACTCGCAGCTTCTTTAATAGACTTGCCTTCTGCCACGAGTTGGAGGACTTCTCGCTGCCGTGGGGTCAACGTATTAATTGGCGATGAAGATGGAGTCCTTGGAGACATATTTTTCACAGATAACAGGAAATCCTTCGCAATAACCGGCGTGACATAAAACTGGTCTTTCAGAACGGCCTGAATCGCCTGCGTCAGCTCTTCAGCAGCCGACCGTTTCAGAAGAAACCCTGAAGCTCCGGCGTCAAATGCTTGAGTCGCATAGGCTGGATCAGCATGCATCGTCAGGAAGATAAACTTTGTACGTGGAAGAAGCTTGTTCAGTTGGCGAGCAGCTTCGAGCCCATTCAAGAGTGGCATGGAGATATCAAGCACAATCACATCCGGTTCAAGTTTTTGAGCCGACTGGATTAATGCCCTTCCATCTTCAACCAAACCGACGATCGTATAATCTTCAGCTAAGATTTTAGATAATCCTTCCAAGACCATCGTGTGATCATCAGCCAAGAGGATGGTAGGGCGTTTCTTCAATCGTGCATGACTCCTTTTTGAATAATCCGAGAATGTATCACTTCTTTTTTCCAGATGCTATTTTTGGAAAAGGAATGACGAGACATATTTCCGTCCCTCGTTCTGGCGAGGAATTTACCGAGAGCGTGCCGTGAACCAATCGCGCTCGCTCTTGCATGCTAATGAGACCCAGCCCATGTTGACCGGACCGTACAGCCTCGACATCAAATCCTTTACCATCATCCTTGATACAGAGCGTGATGTCAGGATGTTCTTCCTGTAATGACACCGCAACCTGAGAGGCTTCGGCATGTTTAGCCATATTCCTCAGACTTTCTTGCGTCACTCGGTACAGACAGGATGCCACATCTTGACTGAGATTTCGTTTCAACCCCCTTGACGTGAATGTAATCGGTATCTTTTCCCACTTTGAAAAATCTTTGACAAAGGATTGTAACGCCACCTCCAAACCAAGATCGTCCAAAATGGAAGGATGCAGTTGATAGGCAAGATGTCGAACATCGTCAGAAAGTGAAGAAACTTGTTCATACAACGATTGAAGGGTTTGGTTCATGGGATTGACAGGAGGTAGGTCATGCTGCGCAGTTTGTATGCTGAGGGCCAGGATAGCCAAACGTTGGTTCATGTCATCATGAAGTTCATGCGATAGTCGTCGTCGTTCATCCTCTTGAGCAGAAATGAGTTGCCCACCAAGAGCCTGAAGTTCTTCCTCACGCTGTCGTAATGATTCTTCTGCACGTTTCCGTTCTGTGATATCGAGTGCAACACCACCGAGAAATTTCTCTTCAGAACCACTATAGACCGGGAATGTATACATTAACCATGAACGGACCTCTCCTCTGTTATCCAATGTGGTTTCTTCGGATTCTACTACTTCGCTGATGCTGGAAATTTTCTGACTATGGTGTCGAAATGCACGAGCCACTTCAGGGGGAAATAATTGATGATCGGTCTTACCCAGACATGATCCTGCGTTAAAATTCAACTGTCGTTCAAATCCTTGGTTCACATAGACATACCGACCTTGTTTGTCTTTGAGAAAAGCTACCGCTGGACTATGATTCATAAAGGCCTGAAATCGTTTTTCACTGATTTGCAAGGCTTCTTCTGATTTTTTTCGATCCGTAATGTCTCTAAACGTCACAACCGCACCTTCAATCGTTTCATGTTCCCCATAAATTGGGGTACTCGTGTACTCAACGGGGAAGCTGGAACCATCTTGACGCCAGAATACATTCGTTGCAACCTGATGAGTCTCACCGTTCTTCAACGAGAGGTAGATGGGACATTCATGCCATGGGAAAGGGGTTCCATCTGATTTCGTGTGATGCAATACAGCATGAGCGACTTGATCTAATAATTCTTCAGATGTCCAGCCAGTCAATTTTTCCGCTGCCGCATTAAAAAACGTGATTTTTCCTTCGATGTCGATCCCATAAATCCCCTCTCCCATTGAATGCAAAATCAGTTCATTGTGACGCCACAGACGGTCAATGGTTTGCTCAGCGTTTCGCCGTTCGCTGAGATCAAGGCCGGTGCCAATGATATATTCCACCGCGCCGATATCGTTAACGAGAGTGGTATAAGAACCAGTAATCCATTTCGTTGTTTTGTCTTTGGTTACCCAGTGGTGATCAAATTGAGTAGAAACTCCTCCCTGCCTAAGGTCTTGAAAGGTTTTTTTAATCGCCGGGATTTCTTCTGGAAGCAGCAGAACATCCCAGATAATTTTGCCTTTCATCTCTACAACAGTATAGCCGGTTAAAGTCTCACAAGCATGGTTAAAACGAACGATTCGTGCTTCTGGATCAAGCACGACGACAAGTGCGCCGGAGGTTTCCAAAACCGCACTCACAAATTCCCGTTCCTTATTCAGCTCCCGTTCTATCGTTTTTCGATCTGTGATATCTTGATGCGTTCCAATGACACGTAATGGCTGTCCCGTTGAGTCGCGACTGACAACCTTTCCAGTATCGAGTATCCATTTCCAGTTCCCGTTCTTCATCCGAAGCCGGTATTCCGTCTGATAAATCGGGGTCAGATTATCCAGATGATCATGAAGATTCTGCAAGACTGAAGCGAGATCCTGTGGATGTAAACACTGTTTCCAACTGTCAAACCTCCCATCCAATTCGTCGACATTGTATCCAAGCATGTTCAACCATCGTTTATCGTGATGGCCCATGCTAGTCTGGGGATTCCAATCCCACACACCCAGATTGGCACTTTTAAGGGCTAATTCTAGCCGTTCCTCGCTTCTTTGTAGAGCTTGCTCCGCCTCGAACCGCGACGTAATATCACGTAAGATGACGGTATAGAGTTTGTTATCTCCGATATCAACCTTTGAAATAGAGGCTTCAATGGGAAATTCTTCCCCGTTAGCTCGACACCCATACACCACCATGCCGGGATAGCCCATTGGGCGCGGAATGATCCCACAGTGATCAAACTCTTTAATATAACGACGATGAGCATCTCGAAATCGCCGAGGAAGGAATTGGTCTAAGGATGCTCCGATCGCGTTCTCAGCTGAACATTTAAACATGGTTTCAGCGGCAGGGTTAAACACGATAATTTGCTGATGCTCATCGATAGTCACCACGGCATCCATCGCCGTATGAATGATGCCTTCATACTTTGCCTGGCTTTCATTAAAAGCTTCCTCGGCTTGTTTGCGTTTTGTCACATCGATGATTGTGCCAGACATCCAAAGCGGTTTACCTCCAGAATCGCGAAATAGGCACCCCTGGCAAGACATCCAATGAATCGTTTGATCAGGCCAGACGATGCGATGTTCAATGTTAAACGGATCATAATGGTTGATGGTTTTCAGAATGGCATCATTGACTGCACTCTGGTCAGACGGATGAATGAGATCAAGATAGGCTTGGTAAGTACCGTCAAAAGTTCCGTGGGATACGCCAAACAGTTCTTCAACATTCTCAGACCACAGCACTCTCTTTGTCGTGATATCCCACGTCCAGGTTCCTACCTTGGCTGCTCCCATCGCGAGCCGCCGTTGACCTTCACTTTCCACTAAGGCCTCATCCGCGAGCTTTCGGTCGGTGAGATCCTTGGCAATCACCACGATTGAATCAATTGCTCTATCGCCCGTGTGTAAGGGGGTATAGGTCACCATCATGAAGCGTCTCTTCAAAACTCGAAAGTTAATCCAAAATTCGTAACCGACGGTTTCGCCAGCAAGCGCTCGATCGAAATATGGCTTCACGATTTCCTGGAACACATCTTCCCCTAAGAGCATTGACATAGGCATTCCTACAATTTCCTGACGTGAAAGACCATGTGCCATTTCATACGTATGGTTGACCTGACGATAGCGATAATCACAACCCACCACAGCAATATGATCAGGAGAACTTTCAAAAACTTGATGACTGAGTTTCCTGGCCTCCTCTGTAAGATACTGCCCTGTGATGTTCAGATGCATGATCACTGCACCAATATTTTCGGTTTGTGAAATCGGCGTGATCATCACTTGAAACCAACGAAATTCGTTCGGGGCATGACAAGAATACTCCCACGTGAAGCACTTTTGACTACCATTGAGAACAGCACATAACCCCTCGGCTACGGTCAAAGCTTCAATGGCACAATTCTCATGACTCTCCTCACAGATTTTTATATAACTGCTGCCCATGCCGCACCGAGGTCCTTTGAACGCATTAGCCTTTGCAAAACGTTTCCAGGCTTGATTGACGAACAAGATCACACCGTCTGTGTTAACCATTGCGATGTGGGCTGGAAGAGCATCCAGAATGGCTGAATTGATTTGATCCTGTGAAAGTGTTCGGAGCATCCCCATTTTAGTCAATGTTTCAATGTGTCTTCCGAAATTACCTTATGATGCCTTTTGATCTGCTGGAAAAGGAAATTGTTCGACAACACCGTTTTGATATGACGAGAATACAGTTAAATCATATTCCTTTTGAATCTTCAGGTATACCCCTTCTCTATTGTTGCCAGAAATGATCGAATTACCTACTTATATTCTCGGAAATATACGTGGATAACGACTTTAAGAAAAAAACGGACTCAATTGCCTCCTTCGCGGGAATGACAGGGACCGGCCTGAAGAACCTAAGGTGTTGGGGATATTTGGGTGCATCCTCATTCTGAAGATGTAGAAAAGTGCTACAGTCTCCTCATAAACAAGAATATGTTTCTACCTGTCAGATTTCGTCGGCTCGAGTAGACTCCAACAAATACGCGAAGGTCTTAGCGATCGAACTCTCTTGGCATAACTCTTGATCTTCAACTCCAGTATGTACAATAGGTATCGTTTTGCTCTCTTTTCTTCATAAAGGCGCTACATTACAAAGGAGAAACAATTGCGAATTTTATTGGCAGTGGATGGATCACAAGCCTCGTTTCAAGCTGCGGAGGCGCTCGCTCAATTTGCTCCATGTGAGTACCTCATTATGCTGAATGTCATAGACAGTCCCACTGTCGGTTATCAATCACTGTGGCTCGAAATGAAAGACCTACCGCAAATCGTAGAAAAAGAAGTGCGACGTGATGCGCAAGAGATTTTGGAGCGGCTCAAAGGAAGCCTTACGATGTCTGTTGAGTCGCTCTCTCAAAAAATTAAAAAAGGCAAGCCTCCCGAAATCATTCTCGATATTGCCGCAAAAGAAAAAATCGACCTCATTGTGATGGGCGCTCGCGGTCTTAATCGAGTGTCAGAACTCGTGTTTGGGAGTGTTTCTCACAGAGTGATGTCTCATGCATCGTGTTCGACCCTTATTGTGAAAACTCCCATACCCCGACTTCAGCACCTGCTTCTTCCAATAGAAGGTATCGAAGATTCGAGCCGCGCCGTCGCGTTCTTTGAGAGAATGCCGTTTCAAGAACGTTCTAAAGTCACGGTGTTTCACGCTGTCCCGTTTGATAGCGACTACGCGATGGAAGAGAGTTTGTTATCCGGATCATTCAGAGAAGAGCTGATGGTCGCGGGAAGGGCCTTGACGGATCATGCGGCGGCTCAGCTCACAGATTTGGGGTACCAAGCGGAATCTCTTGTACGGTACGGTCCTCCCGCAGAACTGATTGAAGCTACGGTTGTTGAGAAGCAATCAGACTTAATAGTTGTCGGTTCGCATGGACGAAGAGGGCTCTCTCGTTTTTTTATGGGAAGTGTCTCGCATAGCGTGGTTCACCGTTCACCATGTTCTGTCTTAGTTGTGCGATGACCGTGATGTTTTTGAAAAAGCTACAAGGTGGATAGGCCCAAAAGCAGAAGGGACGAACATGTTTTCATTCTACAGCCCGACGATTTTTATTGTACTGCTTTTGGTCATAGCGGGAATGGGGTTTCATGTCCTCCGCGAATATGAACGGGCGGTTATTTTCCGGTTTGGTCGACTGGCCCGCGGAGTGATTGGAAAAAACGGACCGGGCGTGATCATCATTATACCTTTTGTCGATAAGCTCGTTCGTGTGAGTTTGAGAACTGTGACAATGGACGTTCCCGCACAGGATGTCATTACCAAGGATAATGTGTCCATCAAGGTCAATGCAGTCATATATTTCCGCGTGGTTGACGCACAGCATGCCATCGTTGAGATAGAAGACTACCTCTATGCCACCTCGATGTTGGCCCAGACGACGCTTCGTAGTGTGCTAGGACAAAGCCAGCTCGATGATCTTCTTTCAAGACGAGATGAAATCAATTCCGATTTACAACGCATTCTGGATCAATCCACGGAACCGTGGGGGATAAAGGTCAGCGCAGTCGAAGTGAAAAACGTAGACCTTCCCCATGAAATGCAACGCGCCATCGCTCGACAAGCGGAAGCCGAACGGGAGCGTCGCTCGAAAGTTATCCACGCAGAAGGGGAATATCAGGCATCTCAACGATTGACTGATGCCGCCAACGTACTGAGTGAGAATCCAGTGTCCCTCCAATTACGATATTTAGACACGCTTACGGGCATTGCTGGCGACAAAAATTCGACCATTCTTTTTCCTATTCCCATAGATCTCTTGAGCGTCTTTGCTCGCTCAGTTGAAAAGACGGATTCGCCCAAAGACGGAGGGAAACAATGATGACAAATTCGGCCACACAGTCTGACAGATCAGTGTCTAAAAGAGCGGAGAAATTTCTCCGACTACTCACTAAAGCATTAGCAGTCTCGGGCGTTGAAATTCGGTTATGGAATGGAACCCATTGGTGTACGAGTGGTGAGGGAATTCCCAAAGTCACGTTGATTTTTCACGATCCGTATAGCGTTCGCCAAATGTTTATTGATCCAGATTCCTTAACCTTGGGAGAAGCGTATATTAATGGAGCTTTTGATGTGGAAGGCAACATGAAAGAAGTGTTTGCCTTAGCAGACTCCCTGACGTATTTCAACCCGAGTCTCTACCAAAAGAGTCAAGTTATCCACTATCTTCGGGCTATTCCTCAGCGACCTTTGTCCCAAAAAGAAGGGTGGAATTCTGCTACATTGTCTGATGTTCAAGAGTCTCGCGAACAAGTCCGACAGGCCATCAATTTTCATTACAACCTGCCAATAGAGTTTTGGCGCCTGTGGTTGGATCAATCTCTGACTTACAGTTGTGCCTATTTTCGATCTCCTGAATCCTCGCTCGATACAGCCCAAGAAGATAAACTTGACTACATTTGTCGTAAATTAGATTTGCGACCAGGAGAAACATTTCTGGATATGGGCTGTGGGTGGGGAAGTCTGACAATCCATGCCGCCAAACATTATGGCGCACAGGCCCTGGGAGTCACGCTGAGTTCAAAGCAGGCTGACTTTGCTTCTGAGAAAATTCACGAATTCGGCTTGCAAAACAATGCCTCTGTGAAATTATGTGACGTTCGAGATATCAAAGGTGAATGTCTCTTTAACAAAATCTCCAGCGTCGGGATGTTAGAGCACGTACCTCAATCAGAGCTTCAGGAGTACTTTTCGCTTTCCCATAGGTTGTTAAAACCCAATGGGGTGTTCTTTAGCCAGGGAATCACCAGAAATCCCACTCTCCCCATGCGTCCGGGGAAGGAATTTCTTGCGACCTACGTCTTTCCTGGGCATTATCTGGGAACCATCGGCGAGATCCTGAACGCTGGCGAGCAAGTCGGCATGGAAGTTCGTGATGTCGAAAACCTTCGAGAGCACTATGTCGCGACGCTGAATCATTGGCACCATCGACTTGAGTCCCAACGATCTTCAATTGAACTATTGACCAATCCTAAAACGTTTCGAGTGTTTCAGTTATACCTGGCCGGGACCGCGTATGAAATGTACAAAGGGCGGGTGCATGTGTACCAATCACTATTTATAAAACCTGGTGGGAATATTAGTGGCTCTCCTCAAACCCGAAAGCCTTGGTACGTTGATTCAATGGATGAATGAACCTTGTAGGACAACCGGTTTGTGTTTTCTGAAATCTGAAAAAGGTGTTCGGAAGATACCTAGAGATTTAATTGGAACAACTGGGGATATCCCTAGTTCACTAGTCCCCTCCCCCTACGATAATGTAACACGCTAATTGGGGAGATATTCATTCTTAGGAACCCAATCTTTAAGGTAGAATCTATGAATAACAGTCGGCGCGTAAGACAAATCTTTAGCATCATGTTCATGACACTGACATTCCTTCATGCGAATGCCTTAATGAGCTTGGCACAGGAAGATACAGTCATAGAAGGAGGACGATATCTTTACAAAAAATTCTGCGCCACTTGTCATGGGGGGAGAGGCCATGGAGATGGTCCGAAGGCTTCATCTCTCAAGATTCCACCAGCAAATCTTACACACTTAAGCAAAATCAATGGCAAAAAGTTTCCATTTTGGGAGACCTATCGCATCATTGATGGCCGCGAACAGATAACGACTCACGGACCTCGTGATATGCCTGTCTGGGGTGTCTGGTTTCAGATCCCAGATGATGAAGTGTCAACCGAAACTCAGTGGGCGGATCAGGTGAGAGGAAGAATATGGCAATTACTGGCCTACCTCGAATCTATTCAGGAATAGCCAGGGAGAAGGCATCAAAAAGGTGACCATACTACCCTGGTTTGTGGAATAAAGGAGAACTCGTTGTGCAAAATGTCGAACTAACACTTCAGCAACGTATACTCCAATTGAATGATGACATGAAACGGTTACAACTTCAGCTCGCTCTATTTGATGAGATCCTGTCGCACAATGACATCACATTACACTTGGACGATTTCGATGCTCGCGTGAACCAGGAGATAGCGGAAATCTTCGGCAGTTCTTCAGAGATGCTGGAAGCCTATGCCCGTGCCAAACACGATGAAACGGCTGGTTGGATGAATCTACCAGAAGTAGCACGGGAATACTCTTGGAAAGATCGTGAAGCGATGAGCTTCAAGCAACGCGCTCGTGTCTTGGAACGATGCATCGCAAATTTAATGGCTCGTCGGTCCATCCTACTGAATCTCAAACATTTATAAGAGCGCGTAGAGCACAATTACTAACGCTCGATGGAATCCCGCGTTGCTCCAAAATACCACACTGCATAATTGGGGTTGTCCCTAATTTCCCCTTTTCTAGACCTCCCAAGTCGATATTCAGAATTATAGCCGGTCAAGAAGTAGGAAACTTCCCACGAAATGCCTCGAAAGTATGTCAGGCATCCGCTTTGCTTTAAACAACAAGATAAGACTCAAAAAGCAATATAAAAGGAGGACATTATGTCGATCTCCAACAAACTGAAAGAATACCTCGAGAGTCAAAAGGTTCCTTACCAAGTGCTACCGCATACGGAAGTGTACACCTCATTAGAAACGGCACAAAGTTTACATGTCCCAGGAAAAGACCTTGCGAAGGTCACTATGGTCAACGTGGATGACAAACTCGTCATGACTGTTCTCCCATCAACTTGGAAAGTCGATCTACATCGACTGAAGGAGGTTTTTGGAGCAAAGGATGTACGATTAGCTTCCGAGGGTGAGTTTAAAGATTTGTTTCCCGACTGTGAAGTGGGTGCGATGCCACCGTTTGGCAATTTGTACGGATTAAAGGTCTACGTTGATCATTCGCTCACGGAAGATGAAGAGATTGTGTTTGATGGCGGCACACATCAGGAAGGGGTAAAAATGCGATACAAGGATTTCGCAGCTCATGTGAACCCAGTGGTGGAGACATTTCATCTCGGACCATCCAAAATCTCAGAAGGAGAATGATACACCCGTCATAACATGAGGAGAGACATAATGAGTGTTCTGTTGTATTTACTTGTAAGCTCGTTTGGATTACTACTAATCGGATCAGAAGGTCTCGCACAGGATTCTTCAGAAGATCAAGCCAACGGCCAAGGCATCTATGAAACACATTGTCTTCGATGTCATGGAAGCAATGGAGAAGGAAACGGGCCAGATGCTTCGACCCTCACGGTACCTCCCACCAATTTTCAATCAGTTGAATCAAGAATGAAATCTGATCTTGATTTGCGTTCGGCAGTGGTCTGGGGGCTGGCCTTTAGTCCAATGCATCAATGGTTTGACAAGCTAACTCCTCAAGAAATGAGAGCTGTCGTCCAGTACATTCGCCAGATAGCCCCTTTCGAGGCAACAGCGCACTAAGATTGGTCTATTGCACAATATGAAACAGAGTGTCATACCCCAGTTGAGAATGATAGATAACCTAAAATTGGCATGCACCACCGTTTTTCTTATGAACCTATGTTTTGCCATGCTTGTCCCTGAAACATATGCGAGTGCAGAGAAGGGAAAGGTCATTTTTGAAGAAAATTGTGTGGAATGTCATGGTGAAAGGGGAGATGGACGTGGTGCCGTAGGGCCGTACCTCGAAGAACAGAGACCAGCGGATCTCTTAGCTGAGAAGACACGAGCTCGATCAAATAAAGAGTTGTTTGAAATTATTCAATATGGCGTCCACTTCGAAATGCCTGGATGGGAAGGTGTTCTTAGCGATCAGGAAATAGTCAATGTCGTGAAGTATCTTCGCGCCCTTGCGTCGGCATCTTTACCAGCCGGTGAATAGGATCATCATGGAACTACTTCTTCATATTGTCGATATCCACAAGGAGAGAAGCTCATGGAACAAAAAAACAGCAACCACAACTCAACGCTCTATCCATGGTCGACGACATCGACCAACTTCGCTGTCAACATGAGATATTTCAGGGATTGATTAGAAAACATGCCAAGCCGGGATCGATGATTTCGATGCGAACATCGAGGAACTAATCGCAAAGATCTTTAACAACTCATCGGAAATGATGGAGTGTTATACGAATACAAAACTCAGCGAGGCATTCGGATGGATGAATGTACAAGAAGAATCGCAACAAAGTGGGGAGTCAAGATACGAAACAGATCAGTCTGCAGCAGCGAAAGCGAATTGTGGAACGCTGTATCGCAAATCTTGAAATTCGCTCGAAAATCGGGTCCTGAAACAGCGCGGGAAAAAGATTGATAACCCACGCAAGGTGTTCATGTGTAATCGTCGCGGACGACTTGAATGGAGGAGAACTCCATTTATTACCATAATTTCTTAAAAAGGAGGCTTGACCATAGGAGACATGTTGAAAGTTATTGAAGTATTGGCAGAATCAGAAAAGAGCTGGGAAGACGCAGCATCTCAAGCGGTAGCGAGGGCGAGCAAGAGTGTCCATGGCATTAAGTCCATGTACATAAAGGAAATGGAGGCAAAAGTGGACAATAACAAAATTACCCAATATCGGATTAATGGGATGATCTCGTTTGTGTTGGACAAAAAGTAAGAGCAGTTTTTTCAAAAGAACGTAGACGCTTATCACACCGCTGTCAGAGGTGGAGGTATTTTCCGTATGACGTGAATATTGGAATACGGGAAATCGGCGAGTCTCGGGTACATGCGGTTGAGCAAGTTGCGCTAGCTTTCAGCGCAGTCGTCACGAATTTGAAATGCATCACGGAACATGAAGTAGCCCATTTTGCATGTGACACCCCAGACGATAAATTATTATTGGTCGATTAGTTAAACGCCCTGATAAACGAGATGGCGCGAGAACACATGGTGGTCGGACGCTTCAGAATCATCCTAAGCGATCATCAGCTCGACGCGTAGGCCTGGGAAGAAAAAGTGAAGCGCTAGAAGTTCACGCCCGTTGTGGAGGTCAAAGAGGTCACGCATACCGAGTTGCGAGTAGAGTACGTTGAATCTGATGAATGGGTGGGTAATGCAATGAGGTCCATGATTTGAATACTTAGGAGACTTTTTCAACTTTAATCGACAGATGGTATGCCATTAAGGGACCGTCCAGAAAATTGAGTTTTCTTATGACGACGGGGGAAAAGGAACCACGAGTCTTTTAAACATTCTAAAAGCCTACACCAAGGGCTTAGCTTCATTGAATGGTTCATTTGATCTTTTCAAACCAGCAACTGCTCCGTTACCGCAGGGAGAGCAAAAGATCGCCGAAGCCGAGCACATGCTGCAACTTGGCTATACCGAAATCGGTCAGTCCTTAGTAGGCTTTCAGCTTTTCCAGTGCTCATGGCCACATCAGGTGAAGGCAAGCATCGGTTCTTCTGAAGAGGATCAACTCGAACAATTTAAAAGTCCGAATTGCAGTAAGGTTCATTCAGTCAAGAACCCATTGAAACCCGGTAAAACCATCACGACATTTAATCCCTATGATGACTATTAAGCAAAGTCCCCTATATCCTTTGGTTTAAAGATATTAATCTTGATGATATCCCTCGTGTTGGCGGAAAGAATGCGTCACTCGGAGAAATGTTCAGAGAACTTGCCGACAAAGAGGTAAAAGTACCGAACGGGTTTGCTATCACCGCTCAAGCGTATCGAGACTTTTTTCATGAAGCCAAACTCGATCGAAAAATTAAAAAGATACTTTATGGTTTAAACTGCAGGTATTAGGATTTAATCTGACAGTCAGGTAGAGTCCTCGAAATCCCAGGTGCTGGGAAAAAGGAGCGAGGACGATGACACAGGAGCAAAGGATCATTAAAACGAAAGTCGGGTTGCTGGAACTCGGCAAGCAATTGGGGAATGTCTCCAAAGCCTGTCAGACTACAGTTGGGATAGCTTTTATCGGTTCAAAGAATTATATGAGACTGGCGGAGAAGCCGCGCTGGAGGAGATTTCTCGGCGGAAGCCCCTTGAGAAGAATCGGGTCGCCCCGGAAGTGGAAGACGCGTTGATTAATCTGACCATTGAACAACCCGCGTGGGGGCAAGTGCGAATGGCCAATGAGTTGCGGAAAGAAGGGGGCACGCTCTCGCCGGCCGGGGTGCGCTACATCTGGCTCCGCCACGATCTAGAGACCATGCGGAAACGCCTGAAAGCGTTAGAGACCAAAGTGGCTCAAGAAGGGCTGGTGTTAACAGACCCCCAAGTCGTGGCCTTGGAGAAAGCGACGGTTGCCAAAGAAGCCCAGGGGGAGTTCGAGAGTGAATGCCCTGGATACTGTGGCGCCCAGGATACCTTCTCTGTGGGCACGCTCAAGGGCGTCGGGCGGATTTATCAGCAAGGTCGGCTTTGCGAAGCGCTATGATCGTAAAACGCCGATCACGGCTGCCGACTTACTCAATGACCGGGTCTTTCCGTTCTTTGCGGAGCATGAAATTCCATTAAGTCGAGTGCTTACGGATCGGGGCACCGAATACTGTGGAGCGCCGGACCGGCATGCCTATGAACTCTCGCGCGCGGTGGAATATGTTGATCATACACGGACGAAGACCAAGAGCCCACAGACGAATGGGATTGTCGAACGGTTTCATAAGACCCTGATGAATGAATTCTATCGCGTGACATTCCGCAAGAAAATCTATCACACGCTCGAAGAGTTACAAGCCGATTTGGACACGTGGATGCGAGCGGACAATGAGCAGCGGACACATCAGGGCCGCTGATGTTATGGCAAGACGCCAATGCAAACGTGGAAAGATAGTGTGGCGCTGGCCAAAGAGAAAATGTTGGCCGCGTAATCCAAACTGGACTCGCTGTCTGTCAGATGAAGTCTTGACTTATACACACCTCATCTGGGGAAATTTAAAATGACAAGATACACGAGACGATCGGCGATCGAAACGATTGTGTTCGACAGATCAACATCCTCAGTTAATAAAAATCACGTTGCCCGATGAAACGAGGAGTATCGTATGCGAGTGTTATTAGCTGTCGACGGTTCTGAGTATTCTAAGCAAGCCAGTGAAGTTATTCGTGAATTAGCATCAGTGGAAAGCCTCACGATTCTACATGTGATCGACCTGCCTCGATTGACCTACCCCATGATTGGTCCAGATATTGCCAAAGATCTTGCAATGACCGTCGAACAAGCCATGCGGAACGAAGCGGAACAGGTGTTAAAACACACCATGTCACATCTGTCGACTCATTCCTTTCCTGTGGACAGACGTCTTGAAGAAGGAACTCCTGCGGAAAGAATCCTCGCCCTGGCTCAAGACATCAAGGCTGATCTCATTGTACTTGGAGTCCGCGGTGTCGGTCAGATTAAAGAATTGGTAGTAGGAAGCGTGTCACATCGAGTCCTCACACATGCCCCCTGCCCTGTTTTACTTGTCAAAGCTCCCATAAAAGAAACAAAAAAAGTTCTTCTCCCGCTTCAAGATCTTGATGATGTGCAACGAGTGAAACCATTCCTCTCAAGGCACCCATTTCATAAAGGTACAGAAATTACGGCATTTACGGTCGTTTCGATTCCACGGTCTTTTTTACGAGCTGGAGTCTCGGCTTCAGAGTCGAAAATCCAACGCGCTCTCGAAAGTACTGAATCATTTCTTGACGACGCAGTAAGTCAACTACATAGGTTTCACTACTCTGTGACAGGGATTGTTGGAATGGGTGAGCCGGCTGCAACTATTCTCCAGCAGGAAGCGGAGATGAAACCGGACCTCATCATGATGGGAGTCAATCAGCCGTCCGCTGTCAGCCAGTTTTTGGTAGGAAGTGTTTCACACACGATTCTTCACCACTCAAATTGTTCAGTGTTGTTCATTAGATAAAGGGGGGTCGAGTAAAACTCGTCAATTTTCTGTTGGTACTGTGAGGTTGCTATGATCAGTCCGATACGATATGACAAATCAGGTTCGCTGCGATGCCTCTTTCTGCAACCCCCACTCTCCGATCACGGAACAGGCACCCACATTCTCTTGAAATCTTGGATTTTTCTTTAGGCTGCTTGAAGCACGAACGACATAATCTCGCGTAAATCATGAATTGTTAGAGCCGTACTCCTCCCATTAAAAAGATTTGCACCTTCAGCGATCGAGGACAGTGCCTTCATGTTGCTCTTCACTCCTCCTTACTGATACCAAAAGATTGCTTTGCATCCATCGCTCGTTTTTCAGCATGCTGGAGGACAGCCTCTAAACCACAGGAACAACTGACTACAGGCTTCTCTACCGATTGATTCTGCGCTTCATGAAGAATTCTCAGGGCATCTGCTATCCATTGACGATCCTGGAGAATTTGTCGACGAAGAAAAGCATTTTCCTTCTGTACATCTTCCACTTCGCGAATAAGCTTTCGGTTTAGTTGACGGACATCGGATAATTCTTGCTCAAGCTGGTCACTTGTTAACACAGACATCATGTCGCCTCCTCCTTTTACACCTTATATGGAACCTAAAACATTCCATGGTATGAATAAAAAATAAATCCTTAGGGACTCGGCTTATCTGTAAAATACTCTCTAGAATGGCTCTTTGGGAACTGGGGAAATCCCTAGTTTTTCAGAACGGCTAAAGAGAAAGCCTGAGATAATATTGAAAGGCAAGCGAAACACCCGTATACGAATATGGCGCAGCGATTCATGTATTGAAAATGGAACACCCAATTATCGAAATGCCTGGTGACACTCCAACTTTAGTGATGATTCCTGTCGAAAGCCTGCAACACAACCAAATAGCGTTCTTCATCGATTGCCAAAAGATTGCATTCGTGTCTTGAGAAGGAAGTCGGAAGAAAAATATTTATCAGCAGAGGGGCAAGGTAGAATGTGAGGACGACAAATTTTTTATCCTATAAGTTCGTTAAGCTTACCTGATTAAGAATCTGGCGTCGTTCTTAAGCTATGCAGGAGAGAGGTCATATCGTTTGATTACACAGAAATGTCGACGAAATTTAATCGCAGGAATTGAGTCGTGAGTTCCTAAACACTGACTGGCCAGAGATGTCTACGGGAAGATTTTCCATGTTGTGTTAACATAAAAACAGATTGATGGCAGCGGAACTCAACTATAGCGAAACTCATTTATTTTTAATTGATGCTTATTAGGGCACAGTCACGGTAGAAGCATCGAATTGGGGCCGTTCCTTCATTCAGAGCCAATACCGTTAAGCATATTATGGTGTCCTAAGTGGCTAACGGTCGACAGAACGATGGGACAAACTAATGAGGACGTGTGACGATTCGCAAATTTGACCAAAATCCCCAAAGCGAATCGTCGATCGAATTTCGGATCGCCACCTACAACGTGCATCGGTGTCGCGGATTAGACCGACGCGTCTTACCTCGTCGCATTGCAGAAGTGTTGCGCGCACTCGAACCTGACGTGATTGCGCTCCAAGAAGTCCTGGGAGCAGGGCCGAAGGGCCACGGCCATGATCAGGAGCTTGGGGCTGCACTCGGGATGGGATGGGTCATGGGGACCACGCGATTGGTACGAGGCCGTTTGTATGGCAACGTTATCATGAGCCGGTTTCCCATCAACCAACACACGCAATTCGATCTGACGTGGAAGAAGCGAAAAGCCCGAGGATGCCAACGTGTCGATGTTCTTATACGTGAGCACACCCTGCACATCTATAACGTTCACCTCGGCGTAGGATTACGAGAACGCCAATATCAGGCCAAGCAGTTGGGCACGTTCATCGGCCAGGACAGCATCCAAGGGCCAAAGATCGTACTAGGCGATTTCAACGAGTGGGGTCGTGGATTTGCGACGATTGAGCTCACCCAAGTATTGAAGAGCCTGGACCTGCGCGCGTTTCTCAAGCGACGTCGAACCTATCCTGGAGTCTTTCCCGTCCTTCATTTGGATCATATTTTTTACGATGGACGCGTCGAGGTGTTAAACGTGCAGGTCCCCCGGACACGAAAGTCGTTAATTGCTTCAGACCATCTTCCGCTCGTTGCAGACCTTCGTGTTCAAGTCCCAGCCCGTTAATCATAGACAATATTTCTACCGACCGCCTTCCCTCGCTTGCCCAGTCATAGGGACGAACGTTACTGCGAGGAGTTCCGTTCGGGTATAGCCTTCTTTAGTGCGCTGTATCAACACAAGACTTTGCGGATCTCCGCCAACTGGCAGCACGAGTCGGCCGCCAATTTTCAGTTGATCCAATAGGGGTTGTGGAATGTGATCAGGAGCAGCAGTCAGAATAATGGCATCAAAAGGCGCTTCTTCAGGCCACCCTTGATAGCCATCATTCACTTTAATAGCAACATTGTCACAACCCAGATCGTTCAAAATATGTTCTGCCCGTTTGGCCAATAGTTCGACAATTTCAATACTAAAGACTTGGGATACGATGTGTGCCAACACGGCTGTTTGGTAGCCAGATCCTGTACCAATTTCTAGAACACGATCTTCAGGCTGAAGCTGTAAGGCTTCAGTCATGAATGCAACAATGAACGGTTGCGAAATCGTTTGCTTGTGACCAATAGACAGAGGATAATCTCCGTATGCTTCAGCAGAATCGAGCGGCAAGACGAAGCGATGCCGAGGCACATGGCGCATAGCTGTAATAACTGCCGGGTCTTTCACTCCCCGTGCAAGAATTTGATGATCAACCATTTTGTTACGTTCAAACTGCCTGCTTGTCTGATCATTGCCAAGAGTGTTTTCATCACATCCCATCATGAAAGTTCCTAACTGGGTAAGAAGCATTAGGCAAAAGAATGGCCAAGATCCTCGCATCGAGACTCTCGTCGTCTGTCACAATTAAGTCACTCGTTTTCTTTTAAAAGGACTCAGAAAATAAAGGTAACGCTCTGGCTCCCGGAACACATTTCGCTTATATGATCTATGTTCTTTCGAGATAAAACGAAGAGTCAAGCTTTACCCTAAAGATCACTAGAAGGACAAATGTCCTTTTCTACCACATACATTGAATTTTTCCTGCTCCAAAAACTCGTCAGTTTCTATCTTCCGCTCGTTCTGCTCCTACGTTGGAAAAAGCAAGAATCATGAAATGAGAAAATGACTTTCTATTTCGTAGCTTAGAAACTAACTTGGCTTATTGCTTGCATGTATATTAGTTTAAATTTCTAAGGTGAAAGATTACATATAGGGACTGTTGAATAATAGGGGGCAATGATGAAATTTTTCGCTAAACTACGCCCCGTCCACAAATTCGTTTCTCTCTTTCTTAAATGCCGTTGGTGATGCGCTCCTTCAAGAGCCGGCCTTCCACGATAGTACAATCCTCGTGCGAGCCAAAGGAAACACAGAGACCGTGCAGACATCCTCAGCATCAAACCCCGGTGTCATCAATCCTTCTGTGACCGATGGGGCCGTCCTGCTTGATGATCATGTGCCCAGGCTCTCTCAAAAACGGCTAGCGGGAGTCTTGGCCTGGTGGGTATCAGGCAGTCGCGACATTATCAACGGAATGGCTGTCGAACCAGATGAAGACGACAATGATGAAGTAAATCAAATACGGTTCGCCTTGTGCTGGAGAAGGATCCATGTGTTAATGCCGACCAAGTTCGTACGATTACACAAAAAATAGTCGTAACTTTAGAAGGACTGGCTCTCAACAAAAGGCAAAAACAGATGGCCGTATTCGATACTCGGTGCGTCTTCGGAGTTGACAAGGTCGTGAATAAGCTCGAGGTCAAGACATAAACGCATCGAGTTTTATTATGTCATTCGAGGAAACATTTTTTGGATTTTTCGTCGCCTTAGCAGCTGGAGCATTAATTGGACTAGAGCGACAACAAGACAAGACAGCAGCGCAGCGTCCTGGTCCTGGTGGAGTTCGCACTTTTCCGTTAATTGCTTTAGCTGGAGCTCTCTCAGCATTGCTCGGTCAAACACTTGGATTTTGGCCGATCCTGGGAACCCTTCTTGTTGTAGGAGGATTTTTGGTCGTTTCCTATAATAAAGAGCGTGGGAAACATCCGGCATCTGGTATGACGACACCCATCGCAGCTCTCATTACATTTCTTCTTGGAGTCCTTGCGCTTCTACCCAACCTCCAACTAGACGCCACTCACCGATATCTCTTGATTATCGCAAGTGCTTCAGTCGTCATGGCCCTTTTATCGTTTAAAGAGCCACTCCATCAAGCCATCACTCATGTTTCAGATGACGACATTTATGCAACGGCCAAATTTGTCATTTTGGCGTTAGTTGTCTTGCCACTCCTTCCCAATATGACCTTTGGACCACTTCATGTTCTGAACCCATTTAACATTGGAATCATGGTCGTACTCGTAGCAGGAATTAGCTTCTTAGGCTACATTGCAACCAGGATGATCGGAGCCGCAAAGGGGTTGGCCACTACAGGCATTCTTGGAGGGTTAGTTTCATCGACTGCCGTGACTATGAGCTTGGCTGGTCAGGTCAAACATTCACCCAACCTTTCTTTACCTGGAGCTACGGCGATTCTTATGGCATCCAGCACCATGTTTGTGCGAGTCTTGGTAATTGTCGGCATTTTAAATGTCGATCTCCTTCCAGTTCTCATCGCCCCATTAGCAGCGATGGCGTTAAGTGGATATGGGATGGCGTGGGTCTTATACTCGAAGTCTTCCCATTTGCCACCCGAAAGCGCCTCTGTACACCATCGAAACCCCTTTGAGCTCAAATCAGCACTAACGTTTGGCTTGTTGTTTGCTGCCGTATTATTTATAGCCAAAGCTGCTCAGATATACCTTGGAAATCTTGGCCTGTATGCCTCGAGTCTTTTAGCTGGGACCACTGATGTGGATGCCATTACCCTCTCAGTCATACAATTTCACTTAGAAGGGCTCAATTCGTGGTCTGCGGCAATCATGATTACCCTTGCTGCGATGACCAATACGATTGTCAAGGGCCTTCTTGCCACGTGGCTCGGAGGACGGGGACTTGCTAAGCACGTGATGCCTGGCATTGGGGTAAGTTTAGCCGCCGGCGCATTAGGAATCGTGGCGATAGGCTAAGGAACTTGGTTATCGATCACTGGTCAAATCTCTTTTTTAGCCAATGTTTTAAAAAATGAAAGAGTCCCTTTCTGCTACACAGACTCAAGTTTTCTGCGTCCCACATTTCCCCACCGATTCTTCCCATTTTTCTTTTGTCCCCAAGAAAGATATAGGACAACGGGTTTTCATTGATCTTTGCTGACCTTCATCATTAAAATCACCTGATACATGATTTGCGATAGGCCAACCTAATTTTCGAAACAGATAGTCATTGCGATATAACAGAGATGAAAAAAAATTTGGATTGTAAAGGGGCGTCTTCATGGCTGAGTGAGTGATAGACCATTACGGCTTCTTATTGCCCACTTACAATCAATTCGAAATTCATAAGACTTTTCGATAGGATACTTCTTTAGAAAAAATTATTTAGAGTACGGTTTCGCTATCTCATGCCTACTACACCACGCGATTATTACGACATCCTCGGTATTGAAAAAACTACTTCCGCAGACGATCTCAAAAAAGCCTACCGTCGTTTAGCCAGAAAATATCATCCTGACCTCCATCCTGGCGAAAAAAAAGCTGAAATGGAACAAAAGTTTAAAGAATTAAATGAGGCCTATGAAGTCTTACGTGATGAAGACTCACGTAAGAAATATGATCAATATGGTATGCAATGGAAGGAAGCGGAGGCCTATCAGCGTGCCCAACGTGAGTCAGGGGCACAGGAGCCATCCGGGGGATGGGAAACATTCTATACACAAGGAAAAGGCCAGGATTTTAGCGATATCTTCTCTGATCTTTTTGGACGAGAAGCGAAAAATGCAGGGGCGTCGTTTCGAGGATTTGCTATGCCCGGTGCTGACCTGGAAGCAGCGGTCCAACTTCCGCTTCGAGACTTTTTGTCTGGGACTACCCGACGATTGGAATTAACTGATGCGACTGGAAAACCGCATATCATTGACGTCCGAATTCCCAAGGGCGTCAAAGAAGGCGAACGCCTACGGGTTAAAGGAAAAGGCGCACCTGGTCGAGGAGGAGGACCATCGGGTGATCTGTATCTCCGCATTCATGCATTACCGCATCCTGTCTTTCAGAAACAAGGCATCCACCTCTCAGTGACGCTTCCCATCTGGCCATGGGAAGCAGCATTGGGAACAGACGTAGAAGTCCCGACATTAACAGGACCGGTGCGACTGAAAATTCCACCCAAGAGTCAATCCAAACAGAAAATGCGGCTCCGCGGGAAGGGGTTACCGTCACGAGGAGGAAAACACGGCGATCAGATTGTCATTCTTGACATCACCCTACCTACTGAAATGACAAGCCATGAACAAGAGCTTTATCAACAGCTCAAGACCATTGATCATCCGAACCCGCGGGACCATCTCATCAAGGAGGCAACCCATGCCTGACGAAACAAGGCAAGATATTGATCAAGTCATCGCCGAACTTTTTCAGCCAGAATGGTATCGACGAGAGGAACTCTGTACTCAATTAGGGATCGGCGATGAACTCTTGGAGGTATGTCTACGATGGGAAATCGTCCATACATCAAATACTGATCAAGAAGGGCAAGACCTGTTTGAAGCCGAAGCCTTAGAGAGGCTTTCCCGTGGACTCCGACTGCATCGCGATTTAGGTATTAATTGGGCCGGGGTAGCCGTGGCATTAGAGCTGTTAGAGCGGATTGAAGATCTTGAGCAAAACCTTCTTCACTCACGAAACCAATAAGACCGAACGCACCCACTTTTCACAAAATCAATACACGTGTCACTTGAGTCCTGTTGATCGAAGGCACAACCATGCGACCTCATGAAGGAGAGAACCATGCAAGAGTTCAATCTTCGCAAAAAAGTTCGAGACATGATGACGACCAGAGTTGCGGCGGTCACACGCCAATACCGTGCGCGAGACCTTGCCGTCTTATTGCAATCGGATACCTTTAGTGGAATGCCCGTGATTGAGTCAGGAAGCCTACTCGTAGGAATGGTTACAGAGTTTGATCTCTTACAAGCCTTGAGCAACGGGAAAGATTTGTCTGTCATCACAGCAGGAGATATTATGAATGCACTCCCTATTTCTGTAAAAGAAACTGATACGGCTGAAGAAGTTATCCAAATTATGCTTACTCATCGAATTATTCGTGTACCGGTGGTCCGCGATGGGAGGCTTATTGGATTAATCGCACGATCAGACATTCTTGATCATATGATTGAACCAAATCTGCTCAATGTCTACGGAGGTTGATGATCATTAAGACAATATGGGAAACCTGCCAGTAAATACCTACAGATAATTTTAGAAGACAGACAAACTTCAATAAATAATCCCCGCCGCAAGCGGACGGGGTATTAGAAGAGGACTAACTGGTGATTTGCGTATAGCTTTTGGTAGGCATCCCCTTGTTGCTTGACAAATTTCCCTATCATATTTTCATTGCCATGTTTACCCACTGTGCTTGCGTAATACCCGTCTGTCCATAGCTCACCACCCCATAATTGCTCTTTGACCTGAGGGGCGCGCCGGAAGATCTCTCTGGCGGTCAAACGCTTTATGATGGTCACCACCTTCGTCACACTATACCCGGGAACCGCTTGGACCAGAAAATGGACATGGTTCTTATCCGTACCAATCTCCAGAAATTTCAACTGATACCGCGGCTCGAGCTCGAGGCAAACCTCCTTCAACACACTATCGACGGCTGAATCAAATATCGCACGGCGATATTTGGCAGGAAAAACCAGGTGGTACAACAAAACCGTAACATTATGGCTCTGATGAATGTACTCCCTCACCCGAGTAGTTTACGCCGCAAGCGGCGGGGAATATACCCTCAAGTGATTTCAAAGACCGACGAAAAGATTCAGAGAAATCTGTTTCCCTTTCACCAAAACACCTCACTTCTTATTCCCCTAACCGAAGAGTTTTTTCGACTTTTCTTTCTTGTCCCGTTCTGGAACTCCTCTTCAAGCAAGGGTGTAGAGAAAAGGGACAGTTTCCAGCTTGCCTGAGCGAAACTTTTAACAAATCTTCCCAGAATAAGGCCATGTCCTCCTGGCATGACTCTTGATGCTTAGATATTTCAAGATTGCATCACAAATGCTTTTGCAAGGGGGTGTCGTATGAAATGCGATTCAGAACACAACATTGGACATATTGAAAGAATCATCCGTGTGGGATTGGGCTTGACGCTGTTGGCAATTGGTGGGTTAACGGCTCTTCCGATGTGGGGATCAATGCTCACACTCATTCTCGGAATTGTTGCCCTCCTAACAGGCCTCTTGGGATTTTGTCCAGCCTGGCGCTTATTGGGCGTCAACACATGTCATCATACCCATGCAAAGGGTTCCTAAATGCGATTAGAGAAAATTATCCGATAGCGCAGTCTATTTAATGCAATTCAACTCATTAACTAAGATGCGTAATCCGTCCCAAGAAAAAATTTCTAATCTTATAGATAGGTATCATGACCTCAGGATGTCAAAGAGGAAGTTCGACAATCATGGATGACGTATACTTCTTTGGGATCCTGACCCTCGTTATTGGAGTCATCGGCATAGTGGTTTTAATACGCGGGAAAAGAAAATAACCCTCTACCGAGATCGAACGGTCCTCTACCTCACGTCATGGTTTGTAGAGTTCCTGAGAATCGTGAAAATGGAGGATATCATGCTCTTCAAGCAATATTATTTAAAGAGTCTATCGCACGCATCCTATCTTATCGGCGACGAAGAGGCTCACCTAGCAGCCGTGGTGGACCCGCAACGTGATATTGATCGATATCTCGAGGATCTCGAAATCCATCAGCTTACACTTCGATACGTATTTCTTACTCACTTCCATACTGACTTCGTCGCTGGCCACCTGGAACTTCACCAACAAACAGGCGCTGAAATTTGCTTAAGCGCTCAGGCACATGCCGACTATGCCTTTCGTCCCATGCGTAATGGGTTCGACGTTGAGCTTGGTGCTGTTCGTCTCAATATCATCGAGACGCCTGGACATACGCGAGAAAGTATATCGATCATCGTGTATGACCAATCAAAGTCACGAGAACAGCCTTACGCGGTCCTCACTGGCGACACGTTACTTATTGGTGATGTGGGACGCCCAGACTTGATAACGGAAAATGGATATAGCCCATCTGTAATGGCGGGACAGCTCTACAATTCACTGCACGATAAGCTTCTTAGCTTACCTGATGAAGTCCTCGTATATCCCACGCATGGCGACTCTGTGTGCGGGAAAACATTAGGAATAGAACATGTTTCGAGCATTGGCACGCAACGTCAGAGCAACCATGCCTTACAGCCGATGACGAAAAATGCATTTATCACGTTAATGACGACCGATCGTCCTGAGGTTCCTGAATACTTTAGCTATATCGCGTTTCTGAATCGACGCGATCATCCAACGATGAGTAAAAAGATCGAGGAGTCACTGAATCCACTCGAACTCGATCAAGTCATTCACCTCAAAAGTGATAGAGCCCAGATTCTTGATGTGAGAACCCCCGAAGAGTTTGCCACAGGACACTTGTGTGGAAGTTTGAACATTTCCCTTGATGGGAACTTTGAGATATGGTCGGCCACTATACTCAACCGCGAACATCCGATCGTGCTTCTTGCGAATTCCGGCCAGGAAAAAGAGGCCTTGATTCGACTCGCTCGAGTTGGGCTCGAGCAAGTTGTCGGCTATCTTCAGCGAGGTGTGTCTGCCCTCGCGTCCACTCCTGAACTGACGCTTCAAACAGACCGTCTTTCCGCAACCCACCTCAGTGAACTCATCATGACGGCTCATCGGCCTCATATTTTGGATGTTCGATCAAAACAAGAGTGGCAACAACGACACATCGATGATAGTCGAAATATTCCGCTGCCAAAACTCACGATGCATCTTCAAGAAATTCCGAATGATCATCCCATCGTGACTCATTGTGCGAATGGGTATCGATCATCAATCGCCGTCAGTCTCCTAGAACAGCACGGTTTTACCAATATCAAAGATCTCATTGGAGGATTCGATGCGTGGGAAGCGCAAGTCGTCAATCCCTCACTCCACTCCTCTGAGTCGCTTCATCAAGCCGGTGATCGTTGAAAAGGGGGAAAGGAGCAATCGATGAAAGTTGTGGTTGCCATTGATGGATCAGAGCATACGACATTGATCATTCAAAATCTAAAGGCATTGGCTCCCATGGAAGATATTCTTCTGCTCCATGCTCTTCAAGTCCCACAATTGGCATATCCGGGAACGGGAATGAGTATTGGCCATGAGTTTTCTAAACATGCGGAAGAGGCATTACGGGAAGACGGAACCCGGATACTCGAAGATGTTGCGTTACAATTACCAGATGATCTTGGGCCAATTCATCAACGACTTGAGCTAGGCCACCCCGCAGAAGTGATTCTTTCAATATCTGAACGTGAGAAACCCGATCTTATCATCGTTGGTTCACGCGGTCTCGGAGTCATTCGAGAGCAAGCTCTTGGGAGTGTCTCGCATCGAGTGATGACTCATACGCCCTGTTCCACACTGGTCGTGAAAGGTAAGAATGACTCCTTCCAGAACGTTCTGGTTCCTATAGAACACAAGACAGATGCTGAGCATATTGTTTCGTTCCTCAGTACACATCCGTTTCGAGGAAAGGTTCACCTGACGTTTCTTCATGTCATACCATTCGCACAACCCGTTCTTCCTGTGGGTGCGCTCATTCCAGAATCTATGAGGAAAAACCTCATCGAAGATAGCGAACAATTCACGAATGAGATCGCCACACGCCTATCTGCTGTAGGCTATGCCACATCGACAATCGTGAGATCTGGAGCGCCCTCCATCGTCATCCATGAAGAAGCACGAAGACTCGGGGCCAACTTGATTGTCATGGAAAGACAAAAAAAAGATACGTTGAATCGATTTCTCTTGGGGAGTGTTTCACATTCGGTGACCCATCACGGGACATATTCGGTGTTACTCTTGAAATAAGACAGAGAGCGCCTTCATTGGCTAATGCCCCTTGAGAGAAGGAAGGACCATGAACACGAGAAGATGTCTCTATACGAGAAAAAAGGGACGATGTATTTGAGATGAATATCTTACTTGCCGTTGACGATTCCACGCACAGCCAGAACACGATTCAATTTCTGAGGCAAGTGCATTTCCCTTTACGATCGACACTCAGGATCTTAATGGTTGTCGAGCCGCTACCCTCATCGTCTAAGGCTCGGGGGAAACACGATGACCCAGCCTCGCTTGCCCATGATCGTGAAAGAAAGAAGGCTTGGGATCTAGTGAATAGGATGGCAGAAGCCTGCTGGAAGCCCAACCTCAGGATTATTCCCTTAGTTGACACTGGAATTCCAGGGGCAACTATACTCGATGCCATTGAAAAACACGACATCGATCTGACAGTGCTTGGGACATATGGGCGTACAGGTTGTCAACGATTTTTGCTTGGGAGCGTCAGCGAATGGGTGCTGACTGAAGCCCCCTCCTCAGTCTTAATCGTGAGAGGTGAATCTGAAACACAGAGGATTTCCCGTGCTTCTGGTATGAAGATATTGGTAGGGATGGATGGTTCAGATGATGCCAAAGCAGCGGTCAATATTTTCCGTCAATTGAAGTTTCCTCCTTCAAGCAAAATCATTGTCTGTTCGACCGTAAACGAACAACCCACTTTGGACACTCACTTGACTGCGCATACAAAGAAGCCGGACAATGACGCAGTGAAACCGTTGGCGTCAACAGTCCAACGCACTCCAATACACCGAGCCGAAAAAATGCTAGGCGTGTACGTTGACCTGCTAGAAAAAATGGATTTACACGTGCAGAAAAAATTGGCATATGGCCACCCAGCCGAGCAACTCCTCATCCTTGCAGAACGAAAGAAATGTGATGTGATTGTGCTGGGGTCTCGCGGGACCACTGGTTTACGTAAGTTCTTTTTAGGGAGCGTTTCGAACAGAGTGGCGTGTCATGCGACATGTTCCGTGTTGGTGGTTCGGAAACCTTCAACACCTAAGAGGTCTCAGCGGCGCGAGTCCTGACACGTCATCTTCTCATACACACGCAAGACACATCATGCAGAAACCAACGCCTCAATTCGGTATTCTTGTCGGTGGAGGACCAGCTCCAGGGATCAATAGTGTCATCGAGGCAGCGACAATACGAAGTATCCTTTGTGGTGCAGAAGTTGTGGGAATACAAGATGGATTTCAATGGATCATGCAAGGAGATACGTCAAAAATTTATCCACTCACCCGAGAGTCTGTCAGCCACATCCATTTTCGTGGCGGATCATGTTTGGGAACCTCACGCGCCAACCCCACGAACAATACACAGCACTTAACCAATACCTTAACCTCACTTGAGGCACTAAAGATTTCCGCCTTAATTACGATAGGTGGAGATGATACGGCTTTTTCTGCGTTAAAATTGGAGCAAATCGCTGATGGGCGACTCCAAGTTGTCCATGTTCCTAAAACCATTGACAATGATTTGTGTTTACCCCGTGGAATACCGACATTTGGCTTTCAAACGGCACGACATCTTGGGGTTGAAATCGTCCGGAATCTCATGATTGATGCACAAACAACTTCTCGATGGTATTTTGCAATCACCATGGGCCGAAAAGCGGGACATTTGGCTTTGGGAATCGGCAAAGCCGCTGGCGCCACATTGACTGTCATTCCTGAGGAATTTCAGAAGAAAAAGGTGACGCTGGCCCAATTGTCGAGAATAGTCGTCGGTGCAATCGTGAAGCGACTGAGTCAGAATCGAAACGATGGCGTCGTGGTGATAGCCGAAGGGTTGGGGGAATGTCTTACCCAAGAAGAGTTGACTAACTTAGGGCTCATCGAACATGACGAGCACGGTCATATTCGATTAGCTGAACTTGATATTGGGAAAATCTTGAAAGATTATGTCGCCAAAGAATTGCAATCTCATGGGATCAAGATGACGTTAGTATCTAAAAATATTGGATATGAGCTGCGGTGTGCCGACCCAATTCCTTTTGATATGGAATATACGCGGGATCTTGGATATTGTGCAGCGCAATTTCTCCTCGATGGGGGGAACGCCGCCATGGTCACAATTGACAACGGGCAATTCTCTCCGATGCCCTTCAAGGATATCCTTGATCACGAATCAGGACGAACCAAAGTGCGAATGGTGGATATCAACTCTGAATATTACAGGATTGCGAGAGCGTATATGGCTCGTCTCACACCCGAAGACTTTAACAATGACTCCAGGATACGTTGCTACGCAGATATTCTAAATATGTCCCCTCACGAGTTTTGCGCGACGTTTTCTTCATCGATCTAACAGCAGAATACCTCATATGCAAGATGGTTTTCATTAAACAAATTGCGAATGAAGGATTTCAAACGATCAATTCGTGTCTAGATATAGACAAGGACGTTCTTTTAGTTATTCTCACGCGACGTGGCAACTCTTTCCGGATCTTCGACTTTGTTGTGGATGACGAAATAATCTAACTCCAATGCATCGGTATCCGATTGCACATCTAATGTCATCGTGTGGGTACCGGCGGAGAGCCTATCCAATAGCCGTATGTCTTCCGTCATCCCATAATCACCGAGGGATCCTTCATCGGCTATCTTAATGGTCGACTGTCGTTGACCATCTAACAACAAATGGACTACATCACCAGCGCTTTTCCCCTTGGTATACCGCATGCGAAGGTACGGTTTCGAAATGCCATCTGTTACATTCAACACATAATTCGCTTTCCCCGGCCCTCGTACCGTAAATTTTCCGGAGGCCGTCTTACGCGGTACTTTCATCATTGTGCCAGAGCGATAGTCCTCTGCCTGCTTGGTTACGACATATCCTTGGGGTTCCAGCACTTCGACTTTGAAATCCGGGGCGGATGTATTGTGTCGCGAGTAAAATGGCCGATAAAAAAACCAGGAGTCGCCTGGTAGGATTCCCCATTCCCCATATTTGGGAACGATCGTGTACGTTTGCATAATCCCCGGCAACGATGCAGCCTGTATCCTGGCAATGTCACTGTTATCATCGGCCACCCACATGGACCGCATGGTGACAAATGGCTTGCTAACGGTGTCATACGTCACATCCGTTACACGTACCGTCGTCCTCCCCGGTTCAGCTTGTAGATGTAACACCGCTGACGACCCATTCTTATACCCTACCTTAATGGTCATCTTTTTCGGATCGATATCCAATCTCTCGATCGCCGTGTTCGGATACACTGGATGTTCTTCTGCAGGTCCAACGATTATCGATGCCCCAAAACAGACACGATCCTCCCGCCCCACTGGCGGTTGCGGAATGATCCGTGCGTATCCGTTAGCATAGAGGACAAATATTTGCGGGGGATCGTGCTCCTCGTCTGCTCGTTTAAGAAATTGGATGAAATCGTGGTCCGGTCTTGATTCCCCCCCCACGATGTGGACAGCCATCCCCGATTCAAAAGCCCACCCGGATACATCCATGACTCGGACCGCCACTTCACCGTCGTTATAGAGGTCCATGCCTTGGAGATCGACAAGGTCCACAAACCCTGAAGTGACTAAACTCGCATACTGACCGGCAGTCCCGGATGCAATCACCTGGGGAATGTCCCAATGCGGTGCAGTTTTTTTCGTCTTCGACAGAAATTTTAAACTTTGGGTGTCTGCATCGTAGTAGGCAATATTGGGATGTCCTCTCGCAGACACTCCTAACGAAGCAAAGCGGCCGACATCCCCCATCGCATCCAGAACGATCATCTCCGACCAATGTGCCGCGGTGGCTTCTTTGTGTAGATATTTTAAGTCTTTATTCGTGGCATCATAGTATGCGACATGCAAAGCGCCATCCGGACCAAATGCCATCGAGGCATATTGGCCGACATCTTTCACTGCATCGAGCACCACCGGCGCTGCCCATCCCTGTTGATCCAGGAAGATGTATTTTAAATTCCCATTGCTTGCATCGTAATAGGCGATATGTGGATAGCGTCCTTCATACGCTCCGTTCATTTTCTCTTTTCGACCCTCATAATATACGGACATTGAGGCGTAAGATCCGACGTCTCCGACGGCATCTAAGACGATTGGCACCGACCATTCATCTCTATCATCCTTAGTGACGTATTTTAAATTTTTGGTGTCCGCATCGTAGTACGCCACATGCAGTCTGCCATCTGGGCCGATCGCCAGTGTCGCATGCTGCCCGACATTGCCGCTCTTATCCAGGATCGTTGGGGTAGCCCATCCGCCCACCTTTTCGGGATCACTCTTGTGACTATATTTTAAATTTCCATTGTCCGCATCATAATAAACGATGTGATGTACCCGGTCTCGGCTAATACGTAAAGCGGCATATTGCCCAACATCGCCAACGTCATCGACGACCTCAGGCTGACTCCAGTTCCCTTTTGTATCCCGGACAATGTACATAAGTCTGTGATTTAGGGCGTCATAATAGGCTATGGCGGGCGGCGCGGCTAAACCTACCCAATGTCTATCTGTCGGCGGATACGCCAGTGACACAAAGCGACCGATATCGGCATTGACCGCATCCGGTCTTTCAATCGGATACCAATAATAGCCAGGCGACTGCCAGGCAAATTTCATCGTCTGTTGCGCTGCATCGTAATATGCAATCTGCGCGGTTGGTCGCATGTCCCACGCCTGCTCGCAATTCGTGATGTCTGAAAGACAGAGATCCTTCTGACCAGTTGAGAGTGGATAATAGGTTGGAAATGTCGCAGTAATTTGGTATTCGGACACATAGCCGCCATAGATCGGAATATTCACGTTGTCTTCTTCCACACATTGTGATGGAAAGCTCATATTTTTAGCGTGACGCAATGTGGCTGCTCCGACAACGTTCACGAATTGCAGCCCCATCAACATGACACACAGAATCCCGAATACCGATAGAATTTTTTGTGATTTTAAAGCCATCAACCAATATCCTTACGTATCACTCTATTGTCCAGTTGCATGGTAAAGATTGACTGGTGAGGATCATCCCACCAACTCCAGCTATCGAGGTGTTCATTTTTCATTTCAGATTAACAAATCACGCTATCTGGCTGCGCCATCACTATCCGTCTCAGTTTTCAAGAATTTGACAAGGGTTTTTGGCGGCCGTGATGTCACGGTCATCTACGAGATGATCTACTATTGGTGTTGAAAGTTTAGCCCTAACTATGTTGGTAAGATGCAAAAATGACAAGAGCGCCTGAAGAACACCCGGCACATCCTGTTCATTACCATCCAATGGCAATGCGCAAATCTTTAAACTGCGGTCGATTAAGATGATAATACCATTTTCGTGCAGCGTCCTCGAAAGCCGTGTGCCACTTCCCGGGTTTTTTGCCATCTACTCCAAGCGGTTAACAATCGTGCTTCAATGTTGTCAGTGTTTCAGATTTTGATGGATTCCGGTGCGCATACTCGACAGTGGAATGACGTTGTAAAGCGCTCCCTTTTTTTGCATCCTTATAAGAAGATCATATCAATATTCTACCATTTGGCAACTAATCGGAAAGTCGTGCCTGTTAACCATATGCCGTGCTCATCAACGTGATAGTGTTCATTGTTCTCTACTATAAGCTGCTCGGGCTTATCATCTTTGTGGATTGGCCAGCGAACATAAATTTTCTTAGCAGTGCCTTGCGGCAGGTTGACATCGACATTCAGGCTCTGCTCGTTGTCATTCCATTTCGCCTGCATCATGAGTTTTCCGAAATGTGTGGGAAAATCAGAAAGGGAAATACCATCATCCACAAGCCACTCGCGCGGAGTGCCAAACAGCAGGTTGAGGATTTTACTATCGTCTTCTTCCATCACGATGAGACCACGGACCGAATTGACATACCCCGACCCGACCCACGTATGCGGCATGTCACCGATATATGTCCCCTTGCGGCTTTCGGAATGGACAACCTCAGCAAATTGATTCCAATTCGCCGGGCGCCTGCCCTTGAATAAAACTTCATGCAAGTCGAATGCTTCCTTTCGATACCCGAGGGTGGTCAGAGCCAGAATATTTCGTACCTCGTAAGGCGTATAGGCATAGGATTCCAACCCTGTATCGCGTTCCTTCACCATCCGGTAGTAATTCCGAAACGTCTGTTTCAGAATATCTACCGGAAGAACATGCCTTGCTTCAGTGGGAAACAGGGCAATGGCAATGGAGGTCGGGTCGGGAGTGCCCTGATCCGCTTCTCCAGGAATATAGTCAAGGGACTTCCAGGCAATGGTCTTTTCAATGGATTCCCTAACGCTTGTTCTAAAATCTTTTGCCTCAATCCTCGCCCAGCCTGCGATCTCCTCCCGACCAAGGATCTCAGCCATTTCAATACCGTCTGCCCAGCCACGAATAGCCCAGAAATCGTCCCAATAGCTGTGTACGGGTTTGATGAAACCTTCATGGCTGATGGACGGGGGTAATATGCCTTTCAGGCGTTCACCAGACTCAAGTTTTCCGTAAGAGTCTGGATCAAGCGTACGCGCTCGCAATGTGACCAGGTATTTCATTGCTCGGTGAGCAGCATCAAAATGTTTTGCCAGAAAATCCCGATCACCGGTAAAACGATAGTACTCCATGATCGCATAAATGAACTGCCCCTGACTGTCCCATTCGATATTTCTTCCCCATCCGTCATATACCTGACCGTTGTTGTCGAGAATAGGAGGCACGAGTCCATCGGGCTCAACGCGTTCGGCATACCAGTCGAGATATTCCTTAACCTCCTCGAAAAAACCCAGTCGCATGAGCGTGGAAGAAATCATCGCGCCGTCCCGCATCCAAGTCCGGTTGTAGCTACGCGCTCCAGGCTGGATGACCACGCCATCATTGTTCAACAGAATATAGGCTGCTTGAGATTTCACCGTATCTTCGACTGCCTTATCTGCTAGTTCAAAGCCCACTCGGTTAAGCTTGTTAGTCCAGAATGTCACATATTCCTGCTGCAACGTTTCGAAGTCCTCGGCGGTTTTCAAATTAGACAGAGTCTTATGCAAGGGAGCAGCAAGAACAACCTCCTTGGATTCACCGGGCTTCAAGGTAAACGTATATATCCAGGCAGCCGAGAGCAGCCCGGTCCCGGTTTCATCATCAATCGATGCCGTATCGCCCTCGCGATCGGTCCTTGCGCCTGGAACACCCTTACCTCGTAGGCTGTTGGCAATATCCCCGTGGGCATAGTGCAGGGCAATGAAACTGTCGGAGGGCGAAAGGGAGACGTAGCTATTCTTGTCGTTGATCCGTAGTGGTTTCCCGGTTTCGTACTCGTATTTAATTGAGTTGATGGGAGCGAGTCCGCCATATTGCCACTTGGGATTGATCTGTGCGGGCCTGACACTGACGATGATTTCCCCTGACCGAACAGCATTGGAGCGATTTTCAAGTGTATGTCGCACATATGTGATGCTTGTATCGACGGGACCGCTGGTGATGGCTTCAGATCTGAAGTGCAGCCCATTGCCTGCTTCCCATTGTACGGAGGGAACTGGCAGGTATCCATCCTGTAATTCTTGGATAATAGTTGCAGCTGTGGCAGCCGAATAGAGATTTTCATCTTCTTTGACATAGGGCATCAGCGTGGGACTATCACGCCTGAATTCCAGATTGCCATACTCATCAAACAGGCTTTCTTCGCTATCCTTTGGCAAACCGACCAGCGTCCAGTAGGTTTGCTGTCCACGTAAATGAAGAGGATAATCGCCGTAAGGAGCTTTTCGAGCATCAAACTGAAACTGGACAAATGGGGTGAAGGCTTCCATGGGACCACGCAATGAAATATCGCCAATCCCGAAACCGCCTTCGGCGATTACAGGGTTAGCAAGCACCAGCCTGATATAGCGCACCTCTGATGCCTCATGCGGAACAAAATCGGTTTGTCCCTCTGAGCCCGAACTGGTAATGGAAGAAACCTGTTTCCATTCCTTTCCATCCAGTGAAATTGACATCTCTACCGAACCAGCATACTGCTGGCCCCAGTCTATACGGAGTCCAGAAATCGTCCTGGCCTTGCGAAGGTCCAGAAGCAATTCCGCTCGGTCAACAGCTTGGCTTTTCCAGACCGTATCTCTCCGACCATCCATCATGGCCGGAACATTATTTCCACCACCGGAGACCACAGTGATCTCCACCAGATCATCAGTCCCCTTAACGTCGAATTCCCACAAAGAATGCCCCCATCCGGTTGCTCGCGCCCGTGTTTCCAGCCGGACATATCGCCCTGAAACGGGCCGGATGTAGATATCATCCATCTGCCCGTCGCTAGCATTATTTACATACACCGTGGTCCACTCTTGGGCATCGGTAGAAACCTGGAGGCTGTATTGGCTTGAATACGCGTGTTCCCAGTGGAGAGTGAAGCCGGTCATCATAACTACGTTTCCTAGATCAACGAGAACCCATTCCTGATCCTTTGGCTGACTGGACCAGCGGGTCTCAGTGTCACCATCAGCCAGGTAATCCGGTTTGAATTCCTCGCTCTGGATCGAGGATGCGGAAATGCGCCACGCGTCCTTGGACGGTATCTTAGCCGGTATGTCGGATGTCGATAGTGCTGGCGTCACGGACCATACCAACAGAGCTAGGGCAGTCAAAAACGACCACATGCTTCTTTTATGAACTGTCATCAATGTTCTCCTTTGGCTTCCCGTGATGGATTCGAAAGAGTTTACCGAAGCACCTTGCCGTCATTCTCGAATAGATGGCAGTGGTCTGCCGAAATAGACACCGTCAGTCTGTCTCCTTTCGTGGCACGAAAATTACCGGACCCCCGAAAGATCAGTGGCTCATCGGTATCTGGCGTATCCAGATAGACATAGGAATGACTTCCGAGTGGTTCTACGAGCATGACCTCTGTCTTTACAAAATTGTGATTGCCTTCTGTCGACACATGCTCAGGACGAATACCAAGCGTGACCAGAGAATCAGGAGAAAGTTCTCGAGAACGGGCAGGCACTTGAATCGTCGCGCCGCTCTTAAGTCGAACAATGATGTTATCCGACCGGCTTTCTACTACCGATCCGGCTAGGAAGTTCATGGCTGGAGAGCCAATAAAGCCAGCCACAAAACGGTTGACAGGATGATTGTACAGTTCGTGCGGCGAACCCGTCTGTTCAATACGACCATCCTTCAGAACGACGATACGATCTGCCAGTGTCATGGCCTCTACCTGGTCATGCGTGACATAAACCATGGTTGTCTCAAGCGTATCATGCAGTCGTGCAAATTCATGACGCATCTTCACACGTAAGGAGGCATCCAAGTTTGACAGAGGTTCATCAAACAGAAATATGCTCGGGCGTCTGACTGTTGCCCTGCCAATGGCTGCACGTTGTCGCTGACCACCGGAAAGTTCTTTTGGTTTACGATCAAGCAATGCTGTCAGGCCAAGTGTATCGGCCGCAGCGCGCACAGCCTGATCAATTTCTCCCGCAGGTGCTCCGGCAATTTTCATTCCGAAACTCATGTTTTCATAGACAGTCATATGCGGATACAAAGCATATGATTGGAACACCATCGCAATCCCACGCTTCGAAGGCGGAAGCCTTGTGACATCTTTTTCTCCGATGGTGATTGTTCCTGCATCAATATCTTCAAGACCCGCAACCGTACGCAACAAGGTGGACTTTCCGCAGCCCGAAGGGCCGACAATCACGGCAAACTCACCATCTTCGACAGCCAGATCAATGCCGGATAATACGGCGGTGTTCCCAAAGCTCTTGTGAATATTTTTCAGGGTCAAACTAGCCATGACGCGTATGCCCAGCGAGAGGCAGAAACGGTTCGTCCAGAATCGAACCATTGGATTTGATAATTTCCGAATAGTAACGAGCCGTATCCTTTGGTGTTCGTTCAAGGGTCTCAAAATCAACATGAACTATCCCAAATCGCTTGGCGTACCCAAGAGACCATTCATAGTTGTCCATGAGTGACCAAGCCATATATCCTCGTACATCTACGCCTTTCGCAATCGCTGCTCGGATTGCGCACAGATGCTGATTCAGATAATCCATCCGTAATGGATCAATGACACGGCCATTCATCGCTTTCGGTGGATCAAAAAATGCCGAGCCATTCTCGGTGATATACAGCGGCATCTCCCCATAACGCTTCTTGAGCCACAGCAGCGTATCGGACAGGCCGTCTGGATAAACCTCCCACCCTGTTTCGGTGTAGGTCTTATGGGGTTGTCGAATGGTTCCGGCCCTGACTGGTAAGGCGTCCGGCTTATCACAGGTTACGGCACGGGTGTAATAATTCAGCCCAATAAAATCAATCTTCTGACGAATAAGGTCGAAATCTTCAGCGGGCCATTCAGGCCAGGCGTCACCGAATATCTCCTTCATTTCCTCCGGATAGGATCCCAGAAGTGCAGGATCAAGAAACTGCCTGTTCATATACGCATCTGCGCGGTTGGTGGCCGCTAGATCTTTGGGATTCTCTGAAGCCGGATACTTCGGCTCGATATTGACGACAAGGCCGATTTCATGTGCCCCGACAGTTCGATAAGCTTGAACAGCCGCACCATGAGCGCGCATAAGATTATGCGCGGCAACGGGCGTTTCATAGTGACAGGAATGCCCTGGGGCTAGTGCGCCATACAAGTAGCCGCCGTCAGTGACCACCCATGGTTCATTGAGTGTCGTCCATTTTTTTACCCGTCCATCCAGCCGCTGATACATGGTTTCTCCATAGTCTGCAAACCAGTACGCAATGTCTGGATTGAGCCATCCCCCTCGATCTTCCAACGCTGCCGGCAAATCCCAGTGATACAACGTTACGAGAGGTTCAATACCTGCTTCCAGAAGGCCGTCAACCAGTTTTTCGTAAAAATCCAAACCTTTCTCATTCCGGCGTCCCTTGCCTTCAGGAAAAATACGGGCCCAGGCCACAGAAAATCGATAGGCCTGTAACCCTAGATCTTTCATGAGCGCAATGTCCTCACGCCATCGATGGTAATGATCGCAGGCTACGTCGCCGGTATCACCATTCACAGTATTTCCTGGTGTGTGGGCAAAACGCTGCCATATACTTGGGCCTGCACCATCTGCCAGTGGAGCTCCTTCAATTTGGTATGCCGATGTGGCAGCACCCCAGAGAAATCCGTCAGGAAACGTCAAATTGTTTTTCATATATGTTCGTCCTCATGTTTGAATCGTCTGAAACTCATATGGTCGCAGCAACCGGTTTATGGTGGCGTTCCGAAAACGTCCACAGGGTTTCCATTGAATGTCACTCTGACGTTGCCCTTCTGGAAGGTTGGCAGGAGATAGCCGCCAGGAGGCATGGTCAATCCTTCTAGTTCAACATGCACCTGACCGCCTGTATCACGCGCCGTATAGGAAACTTCGCCATAAGGCGTTCTCAGCCCATGCACCCGGACCCCTTCACCTTGAAGCCAAGAGCTTGGCAGGCCAGCGCCGATAACAAGTGAGTCCGTTTCTGTATTTGCATAGGCAAACAGATCAAGCACCGCCCGGATGAAATCCGACCCCACCCAGGTATGAGGCATATCACCTATAAAATGCGGTTCTCGTTTACGTCGGCTGATCACCTCACTCCATTGGTTCCATTCAATCGGACGGCGGTCATCCATATAAAAGTCTAGCAAGGCGTGAGCACGTTCTACTTCACCTAGACGCACAAAAGCACTCACCTGGCGGAATTCATATGGTGTATATACACCCCACGTCTTTTTCTCATCCCGCCGCGCGACAAACTCTGACCAGGCTTTCTCAAACGTGGCGACCAGCAACTCTCGGGGCAGGGTTGCTGCGGCATCGGTCGGCGACAGCGCGATTGTCGTAGATGTTGGGTCAAAATCCTTTCGGTCGGCTGCCCCCGGCACGTATCCAAGCTCTGCACCCAACAACTGGACGGATGCTCCAATATCCCCGGAAAATTCGGAGGCATCGGTCATGATTTCTACTGAGCGGTCGGTATGCTTCAGTTCCTCAGCAAGAAAAGTCGCATCATTCAGCCCTTTTAATCCCCAGAAATTATCCCAAAATGAATAGGCTGGTTTGTCCGAATAGCCCTCATGGCTGATCGAGGGTGGCAACAGACCGTAGAGTGCTTTGCGGTCACCCTCAGGATTGCGTTTCGTCCGTTCCAATAACCTCAGTGTATCAAGCGCGGCGGCAGCTTTATCGGCATAAGGCCACATAGACTCAGCAAAGGCAGAATCTTTGGTGTAACGATAAATATCCGTTATCAGAAAAATCAGTTCGCCATGGCTGTCATTTTCGACAACTGGATCAGCGCCACGTTTATCCACACAGCAAGGTACTTTGCCACTCGAGAACTGATATGGTGCGTACCAGCGGGCAAAATCGATTGCCGGCCCATTGAGCCCAAGACGCAGAAAGCTTTCACTCATCATGGCTCCGTCACGTATCCACGAACGAGCATAAGATCGTGGTCCTGGACGCAGTGCAGGCCCTTCGCGCGTAATCATCATATGAGCCAACGCGGTTTTGAGGGCATTGAGAATCTGCATGGATTCAGGAGGTCCTGAAATTTCCACCTGGCCAAGAATCTCACGCCATTCGTCGGCTGCCGCCAGTTCGGCGAATTCAATGGTCTTGCGGCTTAGATCAGGCGTATATACGTCACCATTTCCGAGCACGGTGACGAGCGTCACATCGCGAACCTCACTTGGCTTCAGATCAAAATGAAAATACATGACGCCGGAGCCGAAGCCTCCTGGAGCAGCCAGGCTGTGTGAGTCTGTCGTTGCTGCCATATGTTGTCTATGCGGGAAGCCGACTCGTTCAAAGCCCGTTAGTGACACGTGGTCCGGCTTCAGGTCAGGATAGACAGACCAGTTCTCATTCACTTGAAACGCGGTACCATTCCAGCTGATTTGTTCAATTCTGCTGGCTCCCCCAACCAGGTTCAGTGTCTGGGTATGCGGGTTGACCTGTATTGGGCGAATGGCAAGAGCCAGCGTGAGCGTTCGCCGGATAGTGGTGGTATTGGCCACACGGTATCGAGTCACCACATCGCGGGCGTTGCCATCCGTCTCACTGTCTTTGTTCAGATACACAGGCGGGCGATGTGCACTGATATCCAGAGTAAATCCCTCATGCGTTCTGCGCACTCGTGGCAAAGGCAGATACTTGTCCAGCAGACTGTGGCTATGCTCGGCATTCGCCCAACTCTTCACGGTATTGTTCTCGATCACAAACGGTTCAATCGAGAAAGCCCCGGGTCCTGGTTCTATTGCGCCATCTTCTGACAACAGTGCTGCACGTCCCCCCTGAGGGGCACCGACAATCGTCCAGTAAATCTGCTCACCAAAGAAACTGCGAGGATAGAATCCCTTTTGTGCTTTCTGAGCGAGGGAGAGCAAGAAGTGATTATCATCTTGCCCGAATTCCGGTGGTTCGACCATTGCATCCATCAGGACAATCTGATCTGTGGATTTCGGTATAACTGAAAGACGAATATAACGTCCGAATGCTTCTGTTGTTCGAAAATAACTCGTGGTTCCTGTCGAGGAAGGTCCTATATTCAATTGCCAGTCCGGCTCCGTCCAGGCTCTTCCATCTTCTGAAACTGCTATATCAATCGCTTTGGGGACCTGCCCTTTGGCCCATCGCAACGTCAGACCTCCAAGATCGCGCATAAAGCCTAGATCAAGCGTGAGGTCCGTGGCTTTTGACGTCGTCCAGACAGTCTTTGAGTTACCGTCAACTGCGGTAGGAGCAGGAACATCACCGACTGTTGCGATGACAGGAGGAACAACCGTCGGCGGTTCAGGCAACGCTCGAAACTCAAGTGTATCGAACTCTACCGCACCTGTGTCACCGTTAGCGCCAACAATGACAAACTCCATGTTGGCGATAGTCTTCAGATGAGAATCTTTGGTTGGTCCCCAGGCAAATTGGAAATCGTCCCGCCGGATACGGATTGTTGTCCAATCATCAGAAAACTCGTAATTACGAAATTGCTTCCACCAGACATTCGCACCACTTTCATCAACCAGCTTCACCTCAAAGGTCGATTGTGGGGCATCGCCCTTGAGCTGGAAGACCATTTCGAAATTTTTTGATAAATCTAGTGGTAGTGCCCGGCGTGCGTATGCGACTCCTGAAGTCCGGAATTCATACGAAAGTTGGAGCGCCTTGCCTCTCTTGCCTTCTGTCGTCCTGACAAATGCATCGCTGTCTTCCGTGGCGTCTGCTGTCCATTCCCCGACATTCTCAAAACCATCTAACAATTGGACTTCTTGATGGGCGGGTTTCTCCCCCGCTGCGCACACGCCAATTGACAAGGATGCCATTCCGGCAAATAACCAGCATGGTGTCCACCATGAACATCTCATTCTTTGACACTTCCCGCCAGATAACCACTCATATAGAAACGCTGAAGTGTCAGAAATAGAATGAGGACCGGTGTCACCGTGACCACCGCTCCTGCCATCATCAATTCGACATCCTGCACATGCTCTCGTGATAGAGATGCCAAGGCAATTGGTAAGGTATATTTATCACTGTCGGTGAGAACGATGAGTGGCCACAAAAAATCGTTCCATGCAGCGAGGAAAGTAAACAGCCCTAGTGTGATCAGTATGGGTGTGAGTAACGGTAAGATAACTGACCGGAAAATACGTATTTCACTGGCTCCTTCAATTCTGGCCGACTCAATCAGTTCGGTCGGAATGGACAGGGCATACTGCCGGACCAGAAAGATCCCGAATATGCTGGCCACGAAGGGGATCAGCACACCAATCCAGCTATTGACCAGTCCCATACCTTTCAACATCAGAAACAGCGGAATCATAGAAACCTGCGCAGGAATGACAAGGGCGCTCAGAAGCCCTCGGAACAGTAATTGCCGGCCCTTGAATTCCAGTTTGGCAAATGCATATCCGGCCGAGACATTAAACGTGAGCGACAACAGCGTAGCCGACGACGCGACAAACAGAGAATTTAGGAAGTTTCTGCCCATGCTTGAATACTCAAAGAGCATAAGATAATTGGTGAGTGTCGGGGTTTCCGGTAATAGCGGTGGCGGAAAACTACTGGCTTCTCCTGGAGACATAAATGAAACACTCAGCATCCACAGCAACGGACCAACGGCAAATACAGCAAGGAAACTTAAGCCGATATTTGCACCAAATCCTCTCGAGTGTGTTCTCATGAGTTACACTCCGCTTCCGTACCGTCGCATGACAACAAGCTGGCCAATGGCCGCAGCGATCATAAACAGAAAAAGAATGAAGGCGACTGCGGATGCAGAACCCAGACTCCACCATTTGAAGCCTTCTTCATACATTAAATAGATGATGCTGAGTGTACTTTGGACAGGACCGCCCTGTGTCATCACATAGGGTTCGGCAAAGAGCTGGAAATACCCTGCCATGGTCAGTACCCCAACGAGAAACAGCGAGGGAACCAGAGCAGGCAATGTGACATAGAAAAAACGCTGCCGGGCATTGGCACCATCAATGCGGGCCGCTTCGTACAGATCGCTAGGTATTGCCTGAAGACCCGCCAGAAGAATAATCATATTGTACCCAAAGTTTTTCCAGACTGCGAAAAGGATAATTGACGGCATGGAAAAATTCGGATCACCAAGCCAGTCCACAGTGGGCAAGCCTAATCCGTCAAGACTATAGTTGAACAACCCATAGCGGGTATGCAGGAGATATCGCCATATCACGGCTACGGCCACAACCGTCGTCACCACCGGCGCAAACAGTGCGGTCCGGAAGAATCCCTTGAAACGCACCAGCTGCCCGTTCAACAACAGTGCCGCCGCCAGTGAAACCATTACCGACAGCGGCGCACCGGCCAGCACGAAGTACAGAGTATTACCCAGTGCCTGCCAGAACAGCGGTCTCTGCAACAACTCGGTATAATTTCGGAAGCCGACAAACCGCAGATTAGAAAGATCGGCCAGAGCATAAATGTCAAAGTCTGTCAGACTAATGGCCAGGGCAGCCAGTACGGGCAGAAAGAAAAAGACGGTAATGATAGCCAACGCTGGACCGGCCAACAGCCAGCCTGCAATAGATGGTTTCACGAACTGTCTCCTTCTTTCCGCGCCAGCATCCAGCGTCGCTTTTCGAGAATTCGATCAATCCGGCTATCCAATTCACGCGCTGTCTGGGCAGCGGTCCAGTTCTCATGGACTGCACGCTCGGTCACCATACGCAATTCCTGCACGATGCGTTCCCATTCAGGGATTTTTGGTGTCGGAACTGCGCGCTCAAGCTGCTCCATGAAAGCCCTGACATATGGATCGGTAGAAAGCCGGTTTCCAAGCCAGCTTGTCCGTCGAGGCGGCAGATTGCCGCTTATCTCGTAAAACTGTTGCTGGATTTCTGGACGGGAGAGAAATTCAATAAGCCGGAATGCTACGTCCCTATGTACTGAATGTTTAAACACCACGAGACTTGAACCGCCTGCTGTCGATGCACCTGGACCAGTCGGTCCCGGCAATATAGCCGTCATCCAGTTATCCTGCATCTCGCGAGGCAATCGGCGCCGAAATTCTCCTATATTCCATGGCCCGCTCAGATAGAACGTAAAGTAACCGCGTGCAAATTCATCCCACACATTGGACATATGGGATTCACTGAAAATTGGTGCAAGCCCCTTTCGGAAAAAGTCGAGATAAAAATCAATACTTGTCACCAGCTTCGGGCTGGAAAAATTGCCATATCTTTCACCGTCTCGCAGCAATGGAACTCCTTGCTGGAGAGCAAGGGACACTTGCATATCAAATTCATTCAAAGGCAGGGAAAGGGCAAAGTTGTCTTTCCCAACGTGTTGCTTCACGGCCGTTGCCGCCTGCATCCATTCAGCCCAGTTACGTGGTGGGCGATCAATCCCGACGGCACTGAGTATATCCTTTCGGTAGAAGAGCAACCGCGTATCCACGTACCAGGGCACCCCATACAGTGCCTCGTTCACTATATTCGTCGCCCAGATACCCGGGAAATAATCCTGCTTCACAATAATGGAAGAAGCCTTGGTCATTTCGTCCAGTCTGGCAATGGCATCCAGCGCGGTAAATTCCGCTATCCATGTATTACCCATCTGAGCGATATCAGGCAGAGCGTCTCCCGCAAATGCCGTCAGCAATTTCTCATGGGCGGCAGTCCAGGGAACTTGCTGAACAATGACACGAACACCCGGATTCTCTCGTTCAAACCCTTTGAGCAGCTCGGGAACAATCTCCCCTTCGCGACCCATGGCCCAAAAGTTGATTTCTACTATGTCATCCTGATCGCTGCTGTTTGTGCACGCAACCGTCATGGCAATCAGCACAATCATGACAACCACAAACTTGGCCAAGTGTTTTTTGCCCAGTCTTTTTTCTCCATCTATTGTCATACTCTCAAATTCACTTTTACTGGTTGAGCGCACTGTCTAAACATGACCCGCACATGAGATTGCTCGAAAATGGTATAGCCACACAGATAGCAGGATAGCATCGAAAATGGTAATGAAAAGCTGTCCTTCACGACGACCTGAAGGTGCGCAGAGTCGTGACCAACCCATCGATCCTGCCAACATTCATGTTCGGGCTATCGGCCGGGTTGGGAATCCAGCCATGAAGATTGCCGGAATTCACCCTGTTAAGACGTTAGGAGCATCTACAACGATTAAGGATGTATCACCAATCAGGTTGATCTTGTTAAGTTTATCTAGAAATTTGACTGACTGGTTAGATGAATACCTAAACTTCCCCCAGCTACCCTTGATTTCAATTGAAATCTCAGATTTTTAGTCACGCTACCTAGCTGTACGATAGGTTTTGCCTCCGCCTTTGAGAGGCTGGGGCAAGATGACCCTCGGCCTACCGGAACATCATGGACCTAAATGGGGTTTAGGTAAGTTTTCGACAACAGAACGTCCATAATCATACGAGAAATCTAACAAAACTGGGCATGATACATTCTTACGTTGCCTTTATGAATAACTGTAGGCAGAATCGTGAGTGTATACTTTTCAACTTGCATTAACCTCCTTCTCTGATAGTTTCCAAATACTCGTATGGTGTTCCCTTCATTCAGTTAAGTTTCTCGTGTACGGACTCTCGAAAGCTCAGCATCAATGGGAAAAGCTCCCAGGACAAAAATCTAGCCTCTCTGCTGTATATCGAATCGGTCTAATATTGTAATTGGATAAATCTCTGGTAATTTTCGAATAAAAATCACTTGCTTCCTCTCTCTGAAAATACAATAATTTCACTGTCACCTGAGATCTGAAAAAATTGTGTCTTCAGTTTATTTTTAATGAAAACTTGGTTTTGTCGAATATATTGATTAGTCAACTACTTCCCACTTACAGAATATGAGGAAAGAAAACAGAACATAAGGCTGATTCGTTGGCAATATATGACAACTGAAGCCAAGAGGTGAGTGATATTGAATGTATCGTGGCATCACAAAACACTCTTAATAATTGGCGTTATATTTACACATTCATATAATAACCAATTGCTGATAGGCTTCTATACCTTCGCCACATTAACGAGAAGATTAAGCAGATGAGATTGAGAGGGAATTCTTGACACTTCCTCTCAGATCTTCCCTTCACCTTACATAGTCTCCTCTTCCCAATCATGAGTAGGGAGATACTTCAAACTATATGGATTGGTATAGGTACGTATATATTTTATGATTCAGAAATTCTTAGGAGTTCGAATGAAACGTAATACAGTTCAAATTTTCGCGCTTCTCACGTTCATCATGTGTCCACTTTATGCCGAAGCAAAATTTGATTTTGTTGATGTGGTGAAACAAGCAGAAGAACTCGCCCATCAGGAGTACGAAGCCCCTCAACCCGTCCCCCAAGTCATGCTTGATATGTCGTATGATGCCCACCGGAGCATTCGCTTTGATCCCGAGAAAAGTTTGTGGCGGCAAAGCAAATCAAAATTTCAAGTCATGTTAATGCCGCCAGGACGCTATTTCACTCATGCCGTTCACTTGAATGTCATCGATGCAAGTGGGGTCAAGCCCATTTCTGTCAGTAGAGATAACTTTACCTTTGATGACCCTGAAGTTGAGAGGCGCGTCCCGATGAATGTTGGGGCCGCAGGCTTTAAGCTGACCTTTCCGCTCAATTCATCGCATGAGCAAAATCAGTTTTTGGTGTTTGCCGGGGCTAGCTATTTTCGTGCAGTCGGTAAGGACAATTGGTTTGGGATTTCAGGGCGAGGACTGGCCATCGATACGGGATTATCTACAGGGGAAGAGTTTCCTGCATTTACAGAGTTTTGGTTAGTTCGACCCTCTCCTGACGCAAATGAGATGGTGTTTTATGGCCTGTTAGATAGTCCGAGTCTCACGGGCGCCTATCAATTTACGGCTGTCCCCGGTAGCCCAACGCGCTTACGAGTCAAGATGACCCTCTTCCCACGGAAAGAAATCAAATTAGTGGGTATTGCACCTTTAACCAGTATGTTTTTTTATGGCGATAACACCTCGCGGCCAAAGGGAGAATGGCGCAGGCAAGTTCATGATTCTGATGGATTGCAAATCCATGATGGCGTGAACGATGAATGGCTATGGCGTCCATTATTAAATCCCAAAACCCTGGAAATGGACTATTTTATGACAGAGAATGTGCTCGGCTTCGGTCTGGAGCAGCGTGACGTCATCTTTTCAGATTATGAAGATTTAAACGCACGTTATGAGCAGCGTCCCAGCACGTGGGTTGAGCCTCAAGGCGAGTGGGGCAAAGGTCATATCGTACTGGTGCAGCTCCCGACAAACGATGAGACGAATGACAACATTGTGGCATTCTGGTCACCACAATCTTCTGTGACACCAGAAACATCACTGACCTATTCTTATCATGTGAATTTTGGAGAATCCAATACATCGCAGAATCCCATGGGCACCGTGGTCAACACATTCATTGGTGATGGGAACCGTATTGGAGGTGGAGCCGCTCCTGGTGCCTATCGAATTATTGTTGATTTTGAGGGAGGTAAATTAGATAAACTTTCTGCTGGTGCTCCTATTAGCAGTCACGTGACAGCGCTAGAGGGTTCCGAGATTCTTGAGCATTACGTGGTCTACAATGAAGCTATTAATGGATGGCGCTTATCAATACTCGCTAAACATGTCGCATCGAAGCCCCTTCATCTTCGAGCATTTTTGCGTAATGACCAATATACATTAACGGAAACCTGGACCTATCGTTTACCCGCAAATAATAATATTCTACCTGAAGGAAAATAATCATGGCATCCACACCTGCCGAGCAAGCTCTTTCACGCGTATGCGATTACCTTTTAGCAAGCGGTGTTGAATTAAATCATGAAATGAACAGGCAGGCTCTTCAATTGGTTGAAGCAGCATTTAATTCCGGGGAGAAAGATTTGCTCGCATTTGTGATGACTCGTATGCCTGAACATTTTATGCTCAAGACGAGAGAGTTACCGCCCGCGGCACCAGAAATTGTGCGCGGTAGCATCGAATATGGTGGCTAGTGAATAATCAGACTGCCTTCCAGACAACGACCGTCCCCCTTACATCCCCAACAGTCCGTTGGCCTACCGTTGCGCGGTTTCGGCGCATCTTGCTGACCATACTTGTTCTCGGTCAATCATTATTTGCGACCTCTTACATGGTTTCTGTACTGCCATACCATGGCGATGGTGGTGTGGAACTGGGCATTATTGCTTTGTTTTTCCTCCTTTTTGCTTGGATCTCAGTTGGCTTCTGGATCGGGATGTTTGGTTTTGTGATTCGCTGTGTCGGCGGTGATCGTTTTTCTTTATTGGGCCGTCATACCCCTGAAAAATTGGCTGCGATGAATCTCGCACGAACAGCGATAGTCATGCCGATTTATCATGAACCGATCAATCGTTCACTCGGTGGATTGCGTGCCGTCTATCGATCCTTGGAGCAGACAGGTCAACTAGAGCATTTCGATTTTTTCATACTGTCTGACAGTCGAGAGCCGAATATCTGGCTATCGGAACAAGCTGCATGGCATCAATTGTGTCAAGAACTGGGAGCCGAAGGTCGTTTGTTTTATCGTCGCAGAACGTTGAACCAACATTACAAGAGCGGAAATATTGCTGACTTTCTTCGCCGCTGGGGACGAGGCTATGAATACATGATTGTTCTCGATGCAGACAGCCTTATGAGCGGGGAAACCTTGGTGAAGATGGTCCAACTCATGCAAGCCGAACCGCAAACAGGCATTCTTCAAACAAGTCCGACACTCCTTAATGCGCGTTCTTTGTTTGCGCGAGCTCAACAGTTTGCCAACCAGGTGTATGGACCATTGTTTACAACAGGGTTAGCATCATTGCAATTAGGAGAAGCCGTGTACTGGGGACATAATGCCATTATCCGTACTCATGCGTTTATGCGTCATTGCGGCCTAAAGCAATTACGCGGTCCTGGACTGTTTCAGGGTCCTATCTTGAGTCACGACTTTGTGGAAGCATCCTTCATGGGGCGAGCCGGTTATGAAATATGGCTTGAACCTCAGCTCACCCATAGTCATGAAGAATCACCCCCGACACTTGCGGATGACTTGAAACGCGATAAACGCTGGGTTAAGGGCAACATGCAGCATCTGTGGCTCATGTTATTCGAGCCCCGGTTACGACTGGCGCATCGAATGAATTTTCTTAACGGCATCATGTCCTATTTGGCCTCCCCGTTGTGGTTACTATTCCTCATCCTCACCACGATCGAAACTGCCAGGTTGGTGCTGTTCCCTATCGATTACTTTCCAGCCCAGCACAGCCTCTTTCCAGTCTGGCCGGAATGGAATCCTGAACGGGCAATTGGCTTGGCAAGCACTACACTCTTTTTACTGTTTGTGCCAAAGTTTCTTGCAATCTTTGATCTGATGCGAAGCCATCAACTGAAAAGCCATGGAGGACTGCTGCGAGTGTCAGCCAGTGTAATCATAGAGAATCTCGTGTCTGCGTTGTTGGCGCCTATTCGTATGCTGGCCCATAGTCGCTATGTCGTGGAATCGTTGTTGAACCTGTCATTACGTTGGGCTGGACAGAATCGGACTGACGAAACACGATGGTCCGATGCGATCCTTCATCAGGCACCTGGCACAGTGATCGCTGGAGCATGGGCGACCTTTGCCTACCAACTTCAACCGATGTTCTTTTATTGGTCCCTACCCGTTGCATTACCATTAATACTTGCCGCACCCATCTCCGTGTTTCTCAGTCGGGTAGGTCCAGGTGACAAATTAAAACGTTTGGGTTTTTTGCAGACTTCTGAAGAATATCACGGTTCCCAATTACTCGATGATCTCACGAAAAATCCAGATGTCCTTCCTAACCACCAAACGAATATAGCAGTTCAGGCTATTTTGGACCCTGTCCTTAACCGTGTCCACCAGGGAATGACGCATGCGCATCGAGGTGGATTAAAACAGGAAATGATATTTGCACTTCGTACACGATGTTATCAAGAAGGGCCCGAAGCACTCTCCACTAATGAATTGTCCCAACTGATGCGTGATCGCAATAGCTTACAGTGGCTACATGAACAGGCATGGCAAGCTGCACCTCAATCATACTGGGGTAAAGCGATTCAGGATCGTCAACAGACAAAAATGCATGTTCCAGCTACAGCATAAGCGTACCAGCTTTCTCAAATCATCATTCGGCCTCCCAGTGACTAAACGTATTTTAGATCCACAATTCAATCGGGGCCTTGTTGATTACCGTTCGAAGAATATCGCTTCGAGTGAGAATACCGATGACATTGCCTGTCTCCGTGACAATAGGCATAGCCCCAATTCGCTCTTCAAAGAGAATGCTGGCGATTGCTCGAATTTCTGTCTCTGGACCAGCCGACAATACGTTACGCGTCATAAGCTGTTGAATAGGACCATTATGCGCATTGACTCCCGGCTGCTCTGATGATGCGTCAATCTCAATTGTGGCACGAAACAAATCTCGATCCGAAAGAATCCCGACAAGATGGCCTTGCGACGAAAGCACTGGAACATGACGAAATCGTTGCCCTTGTATGATGTTCCAGGCATCGGAAAGTTTTGCCGATGGAGAAAGCGTGACAACTGGCGCACTCATGATTTGTTTGGCAAGAATTGCCGGTTGTCGACTATCGCGAGATGGTTCAGATTGCTGATAGGTTTCAGCGGCACGAGAGGCTTCCGTCTCTGGAGATTGAATTTTTGAATCTTGTAAACGTGACTCAGTTTTTTGAATAGGAGAAGACCTTTGGACTTTCTCGACCCTTCTACCACGAATACTTCCTGGCGTATATGGAACCTTTATTCCTCCATCTTCCCAAACAACAAACATACATAGCCTTTCGGAGATACGTACCGTTTAACTGTGCCTTCTGTGAGTTTTTGCGGTTATTCAATTATTGTACATGAAAATGGTCTTGTCAGCTTCCTTGGAAGTTCCATTCGTTGGTCAACCCATCCACAAAGTGCATGGCTATTCCTAGAAAATCTGCACTTGAAATGAAACTTCATGAATAGGTGTCCCGAGAATACTAGCACCCAGAACAGTGAGGTTTATCGGCTATAGCTTCATGCATGGTAGCCTTATACCGTGTCGTTAGTTTGAGATTGGCTTCTCGAAAATCGGCTTAGACCAAATTAATCCAATTTAATTAGGGACCTGAAGGTTCCCTCCCCGGAAATTAGCCTTAGCCAGGTATCCCTCATCAAAGAACGTTCCTCTCAGATCAACACCCAATAAGCTCGCGCCTAATAAGTCGGCGATCTAAAATTTGGCTTCCGAGTCCATGAGCAGATCAAAAAAAGACCAACCAAAACCGACGCTTCATATGGGCAACTCAGAGGAAGTCTCCCAAACCTAGATAGGTAATTCACCTCAAGCGCTCTTACGCCTTTTGCACTCGAAGAGAAGGTAAGATTTCTACGCCCTCTCCGAGCAACTCCAAGCCAAACCGTGAGTTCTCCGCCCTCTCATGAAGACTCCGTCGACTTTGAGATGGCTATAACTCAATGTTGACGTTCAACGCTTGACCACTCTGAACCACGACAGGTTTTTCGAGAAATTTATTTACCCCCAGGGTGCCTCGCTGAAAGAGTATACTCTCCGGGTGAAATGTCGGATAGTGAAAAGTGCGCATCTTTTTGGGTGATATAGTAATAGGAATTATTCACCACGAGTCCCCAGGAAAACATATAGGAATGAAACCCATATTGCATGACGTAGACCTTGCGTCCTTTACGTAAAAGGATGGGTTCATTTAATATTAAAGAATATCCTATCGAAGTATGATGGAAAGGACGCCCTACGGGCATCAAATTTTCTGTGGCACTCGCTATTCACAACAACAAGGAGGTTTCTCATGTTAGCTGAAATCATGCAAAAATCCTTAAAGTCGATTCCTTCAGATACATCCATCGCAGATACTGCTGATAAAATGCGACAAGAAAATATCAGTGCGCTCTTAGTTGAGCGGAACGGCATGTTCATCGGACTCCTCACTGATACCGACATTGTTCGCAAAGGAGTTAGTGTTAAGAGGAATCTGGAGCAAACCACCGCAGAGCAATTGATGACCACCGACTTTCCATCCATACAAGTGACACGTACATCTCATGAAGCGCATGACATGATGGGCGATCTCGGCGTTCGTCATTTGATTATTTGTGAGGGAGATAAAATTGTGGGCTTAGTATCCGTGCGTGATCTTGTTTTACACTTTAAAAGTTATGAGCCGAGTCTCGGAGTAGATTAATACTTCAGATTATTCTTTTCACTCATCATCGACAAAAAACCGAGGATCCTCATGGGGTCCGTTACGTCTTACAGGTTATGGAATGGTTGTGCATGTCGCTGACCTTATCAGTCCCGTTGGAAGGTCTGTCAGTTCATCAACACAGCCCTTGTCAATTTGGACTTGTGTCAATCCAACGACAAAATGCAAGACGACTCCTCGAAAATCGGTACCCTGCAAGGAAGCTCCATGAAAATCTGTTAAACGAAGGTCGGCTCCATAAAACTGAGCGTGATCGAGTATGGCCTCTTGTAGTTTGGCTTTATAGAAGGTTGTTTGTTCAAGGTTGGCTTTTCGCAGATCAGCATCCACTAAGTTAGCCCAGGCAAAGTCAGCACCTTCCAGATTTGCACTGCGCAATGTGGCTTTGGCCATGTACGCTTCATCGAATGACGCTCCCCTCAGATCAGCATTCGATAAATTGGCCTCTAATAAATCCGCTACCTGAAAATTAGCTTCAGTACAGTTGGTCTTTTGAAAATTCGTCTTGTAGAGCACGGCTCGTTCGAGTGTGGCCTCTCGAAGATTAGCATGCATAAGATTGGCTTCATTGAGATTCGCAAGGGTTAAGCCCGCTCCCCTTAGATCCGCGTGCTGTAAATCAGCGTCTTTCAGGTTTGCTTGATAGAGATCCGCCTCTCGAAGCTCTGCATGCACTAACACGGCATTGTTGAGCTGGGCTTTTCGAAGATCAGCACGGAATAGCTTGGTCCGAGTTAAATTGGCCTGCTGGAGATTGGCTTCTACAAGATGCACTTCTTCCATTTCCGCATCTTGAAGATTTGCGACGCCCATATTAGTCTCAGCAAGATTGGCGAATCGTAAGTCAGCGGCACCTAGATTGGCATGGTTGAGATTGGCTTTTCGAAAGTCGGCTCCTTGAAAAAATCCATTTTGTAGATTGGCTCCTTGAAAATTAGCCGCATAGAAAGACGCATCTTGAGCATTGGTTTCCTGAAGGTCGGTTTTGACCAAAGTTGCCCCCTTGAAATTGGCTTGATAAAGATTCGCCCCATGTAAATTCGCTCCACTCAGATCAGCTTCTCGCAAATCCGCTCTCGCTAAGTCAGCCTGGCACAAATTAGCCCGTTTTCCTTCTGGACTACTAGGATCCACTAACCACTTTCCATGGGCACTGAGAACTTGAGAGAGCACTTCTGGACTTACTGCCTTATTCTGGAATGGTCCATCACAGGCTGGTTGATTACTCGCATGAACCAAAGCCGTCGAAAAACTCGCATAAAGATAGACGATGCACCCGATGAGCAACAGAAAGCTCGACACACAACTAACTTTGAATCCAATTTGTTTTCTCATTATTTCTCCTCAGATATCTTGTCAGCAACATCTATTCCCAATAAGACAAAGCCTTTCTAAGAAGGCATCGAATCTTTGTACAAGATTGTTCCCTTGATTAGATCAATGTTTCTCTTCCTACGTTTGCTGCTTATTGCGACATCTGTTAGCTCGTAAGCTGTAGCGAATAACCTCATTACTGAATAGGGTGTGAGCTAGAAAGTTTGTCTTGCCCTGACATAACATTTTTTCTACCCTGAAAACGAAATGTGTGGCGTCAATCTTGCTGAAGATTCTCATATAAGGTCATTCACGACATAAGCATCAGCTACAGAGACAACACACCATTTGAGAGTTGACAAAATCATGCTTTCCTCGATAAATCACGATATTGCCGAACGCTTAAAAGAAGTCGCTCAACTCCTACATGATCAGGGCAGCAATCCCTTTCGTGTGCAGGCATATCGTCACGCAGCTGAAACCTTAGTGCAGTTAGAGAAACCGGTTAATGAAATCTTAAAATCAGAGGGACTCGATGGACTGAAACATTTACCTGCCATCGGTGAAAGTATCGCGCGGGCAGTTCGAGATCTTGTGCTAACCGGCAGGCTGCCCATGCTGGAACGCCTGCGAGGTGAAACTGAACCAGTGAATCTGCTTGCGTCTGTACCCGGAATTGGGAGGAAAATGGCCGAACGACTCCATTATGAACTAGCAATCGACACGCTCGAGGATTTGGAATTGGCAGCCTATGATGGCCGACTCAGCCATTTCAAGGGAATTGGGGACAAACGCCTCTCTGGGATTATTTCCAGTTTGACTGAGCGCCTAGGACGAGTACGCTCAAAAAGCGAGAGCACACGTCTCGAGGCACCTTCCATAGAGGAGCTCTTGGATGTCGATCGTGAATATCGTGAAAAAGACGCAGCGAATCAACTCCACAAATTTGCACCCCGCCGCTTTAATCCAACCGGGCAAGCTTGGCTGCCAGTCTAACATACAGAACGTGGAGTCCGTCATTATACCGCATTGTTTTCAAACACCGCACGAGCTCATCAAAAAGGAAAGACCCAGGATTGGGTTATTCTTTTCTATGACGATGGCAAGAGAGAGTGGCAATGTACGGTGATCACCGGAGAATGGGGAATACTGAAAGGTCACCGTATTGTGAGTGGGCGTGAATCCGAATGTCTCAAGTATTACGAGGAAACTAAACCAACTGAGCCTTCCCTACCATAATTTTGAGTCCACCGGGGTTTGATCGTCCACGAACGTGCTTGATGTTACTCACCTTACCTTCAACAGTGGTGAATAGAAAATCTTGAATGGGCTCGATCTTACTCTTGGCCATCAAGAAATATATGGGCTGCTTGCAGCAAATGGCTCGGGAAAAAGCACGCTCGCTTATATCGTAATGGGCTGCGATGGGTACGCCGCGAACAAAGGACGGACAGACGTGCTTACCTGGTGCGTGAAGCGTCGTTCGTGAAGCGTATCTCGCATAAGAAAAGCGTTCCGATCTTTCTTTTACGAACGACGATTCACGAGCAACGAGATACGAACAATGAGCGACGGTTAAAGACTATGCTATAGCGAGTGCCGTGCCCTTCGTAAAGGTGACGCGTCCCCTAGCTACAGTCACCCACGAAGCCGCCATTAGCAGCGTCGACCAGAAAGAATTAGAGACCCTGCTGGCTCACGAATTAGACCCAGAACAGGCAACCGAGCTCATCGTCAGCGGCATGTTGCAATAGACACAGAAAATCCCTGTAGCTTCTGTGTGGCTTCGTTCCCAAGAAGCTGAGTCTCGAAGAGAGGCTCAGGGGGCAAGGGTGAGGGAATTCTTAAGAACGTTAAAACAAGATAGTAATTGAGGCCCTGTGTTAAAGGACCAACAATCTGTCATTGCCGCGAAGACGGGAATCCAGGTTTTTATTCGTGCTTATATGACCGCCTTGCACCTCATGTGGCTCCCGCTCGATCAGCCTTTTTCTCTGCAACCAGGGGGGCAGTCCGCACATACGGTACCGTTTAGTGGACTCCTTTGACAGAGACACAAATCGTGCCCAATTACATTGCTAACTGGAAAAAGATCCTTTATCCTTAAGGCATAGAATCGTTTTTCCGAAAGGTTTTGTGGCCTTCTTTCGCGGGGAAAACCGCCATTTCTTTCCCTTGTAGCAATAGGCGGATGAAACAGGGAGACAATTGGCGTAATAAAGGAAATTCAATGATGACCTCCACTCCTTCATTTCTCAAATTCACTTACGAAGATTATCTCTGCTTTCCTGATGATGGGAAACAGCATGAGCTTATAGATGGAGAACATTACCTGACGCCTGCTCCTTTGACCAAGCACAAACGCATCATTTCTAATTTACACCGTCTCATTGGACCATTTATCCATGAACAGAACTTAGGCATTGTCTTTTCGGCACCGACGGATGTGATGCTGACAGAACTTGATGTTGTTCAACCAGATTTTCTGTTTATTTCTGCTAATCGGATGGACATTGTGACTGAGGCCAACATTCAAGCAGCTCCTGACCTAGTTGTAGAAATATTGTCAGAAGGCAATCGGAAAATCGATGAAGTGATCAAGCGAAAATTGTATGAACGCCATCAGGTCAAAGAGTATTGGCTCATCGATCCCGTGTTAGAGACAGTGAAACGCTTCCAACTCCAGACCAACGTATTCATAACTCCAGACCTCTTAAGCCTTGAAGCTCATGACATACTGACCTCTGAGCTCTTTCCTGACTTTTCTCTCCCCTTGTCTGATTTGTTTGTATAAACTAACTCTGAACATATTTCTTCGGCCTGCCTTTTGCTTCATCTTCATGAAGGAGAGCTATGTCAAACGGTGACCAAATTAAGGCAGCGATTAATACGCTTCCGAAATTGGTATACATCCAACCACGGCTATGGCTCTCAGAGAAGGATTGGCAATTGTGGGACCAACAGATTCAGGCGGACTTCGAGGGCGGAAAGTTGGACTGACTCATCAAAAAGACTCTCGATGAAAAGGAGAACGGGAGTTTGAAGGAATGATAAATGCATCGCCCAACGGTTGCTTTAGGAAACGCCTTGAAACACTTCCTGCCCCATCAAGAATCTAGCCAAACAGAACTTCCAGCTCCTCAAAAATGCCCCCCGGCATCCTTCTCTCCATTTCAAAAAGATTGGTGGGTTTTGGTCAGCCCGCGTGGGAATCAACCACAGGACTTTAGCTGTTAAAGATGGAGAGGACTTTATCTGGGTGTGGATTGGCCGTCACGATGAATATGAACGACTGCTTACGTAAAGCTTCAACTTCTGGAATTGTTACAAACCGCTCTTAAATGGCCTCTCATTTGAATATGCCACCTGTATGGAAACTCATGATGACAATACCAAAGGAACACCATTTCACAACTAGGAAAAATCCTCGTTTAAAAAAACATCCCTAGGTTTTACGATTAGGGCTTTCCTGCAAGCAGCAGACGTACAGAGATGAAGACTGGCGAAGGGAGGTCAAACAAGTACACCAGGAGTTCATCCTGACAAGCCCACATGCCTTAACCATATTGCAAATGATCGAAGCGTCCAAAATCGAAATCTTATTCATCGGAGGGTTTTATCGGATGGCTCCCCGCCTTTATCGGGAAACCATATCGCACTGACCTGAACTATTAAAAAATGAGCACAGCGCAAGACCCCACGCCAACCATAATAGGCCTATGAATCGACGATGACCGCGGACATGACTGCAGGGTGAAAGACGACGATTTAGGAAATGAGGTCTAAGTTTTCAAACTCATGTAAAAATATTGTGCTTAAACTCTTTGATTAAAAAGAACCCTCTCACCCTTGCCCTCTCCCCCTGGAAAGGGGGCGAGGGAAAACTTAGATGTACTAGAGAAAAGTTAAAACTCTATAAGATCTGTTATGACACTCGAGGGCGAATCACCAATGTTGAGCATGACGTATACCCCGCCACCCATTCAGAGACGCTACCCATTTGGAATCGTTCGGGTCCGGTTAATCCCTTTGAGCCTAAAACTGCCAAATCAACTTTTTTGGTTTCGAGCTGATCAAGAATTATTTTTCTTGGATCGCCCTCTTTAACATCGACTGTCACCCGATACCCTTCCTTAAGAAAGAACGCTCGATATTGTGCGGTGACTTCCTTTGCGCGCTGTTGAAACGGCTTCATCAAACCTTGTACGTGCGATTTCGAAAGAAGCTTTGGACCTATATCCGTGAGAAACTGTGGGACAACCGAGAGAACGTGAAGTGCAATAGCCTCCTGATAGATCCATGAATGAAACGCGGCGACAGCACGCTTCGAAGCATTTGAGCCATCAACGGCTAAAACAATCTTTGGCTTTTCAGGAATCGGCTCTTTTACTGTTAAGACCGCACAGGGCGCATGCGTCAAAACTTTTCGTGAGACACTCCCCATCAAATAGCCAGTGATATTACTCAGCCCCCGTGATCCCATGACAATTAAGTCGACTTTTCGTTTTTCAGCCTGTTTCGTGACCACATTGGTGACATGGCCGTGCATTAACACCGTCCGAATCGCCACAAAGGGTTTCGTCTGTGCCTGATTGATGACGAGCGCAGCGTGGATTTCAGCCTGCTTCAACAGCTGTTTGCCATGTTGATTCATCGCCGTGATCACCTTCGTGACTTTGGCCTGACTCGCGCCCTCTTTTTTCATACCCTGTCGCAACTGCACATCATCGACGACATGGAGGAGCACGACCTCTTTTAGGGATTGATGAAACAATGTCCCCAACGCCTCAACGGCCCAATCTGAAAATTCAGATCCGTCAACCGCACATAAAACTTTCATACTTCCTCCTTCGCCTTGACACCTTTATGAAATACCGTATACACATAAATTGGGATGGCCAGATCACCAAGTTGTTGAATAATTAGGGGTCGCACCTCTTCCCACTTCAGCCCTCCAACGCCAGTCGCCAATCTCGGTAATGCAAGGCTCTTCACACCCTCTTTCTCAATCAATAATTTCAGTTCTCGCAATGCATGATTGATATACACTGTTGTCGCCCGACCAGGTCGACCGCCTTGAACGGGGGAAGCTTCTTGTGTCAGTAAATGGATAAGACGTTTTCCCCCAGGACCTCCCCACACAACAACTTCGCCAGGTTTCGGGTTTGAGGTTTGGCAATAATGACGAAAATCTTTTACCATGGAAGGCCATTCTTCCCGTAAACTGAGTGCCAGTCCTTGCGAAAAATGATCTTCTGGTGCCACCCCATGTGCAATGCATTCAGCGTCTGTCAGTAGAATGTCTCCTTCAACTTCATGAATCATTAATTCACCCTCCCTACAAGTAAAGTTTTTGTTGATCCTCTTAAATTAAACGACTTCTCAACAGAGTTACCGCCGCTTGTATGTATCGAACATGGATGACTCTCATCCCCTGCCCTAAATAATATCGAGCAATAAACATACCATTATACAGCGTGCAGGAAGATCAGGTGTCGATGAGAGTAAGCCAACCGCTTCTTTGCCATCTTCAATGACAAACTTGCGTCGAATGTTCATTACACTAACCAGCCAGGTGATCCAATAAGAGTGGTGCCTAATCCAATCATCACCACGCCACTGATAAGTTTTAACCAACGTCCTTCTCGTTCTTGTAACTTTCGATGGCTCAAGGTGAACACAGCAATTGTCACCATAAAAACATCATCTGCAATATAGGCAAGATTGTATAGGCCAAGGTAGCTGTAATACCGCCACCATTCGAAATCTTGACGGGCCAGTAATTCAGTATAGATCGCTGGAAATCCTGCGGTACATACCAACTCAATCATATTCACCAGCGTTGCAAGAACGATGACCCCAAACAGGGCACCTAGCGTATGTTCTGCTTGAAGGATCTTCCGCATCCGCGTGTACAGTCCTGGCTTTGCTGATTCTGGAATCGTGAGAGAGACTCCTTTTCGAAAGGCGAAGAAATCTTTGACATTAATCGCCCCAATTATCAGTGCGATTCCTCCCAACAGGAGTTGCGTCACGCGGGAATACCCTATGATAAGGAACACGTTGAGCCATGCTGCCATGAACGCGAAATAGACGAGCCCACTCACGACAACAAATGTGCCCGCTATCAGAAACATCTTCTGTCGATCACGAAGCGTTGCCAGAAGGGAAAGCAAAAAAAGCAACACCCACATGGCACATGGATTGAATCCGTCGAGAAGACCAAGTAGTACGGTAAAGAGCGGAAGACCAAGATCAGGTAGGCTGCGAGGACCAACGAATGGAAGAGTAATCTCCGATGTCTCGGTGGGCTTATGCGTTATCGAAGACGTACATGGCTCGTCATTCTTCAGAGCACACGTTCCATCCGGGGGATCGTGTTTGGACTGAGGAGGAGGTCTGGCTAATAAATTCCGAATCATTTGGCCTGTGACTTCTTCCGATGTAAACCCAACAACAAGTTCGCCTTGAATATAAAATGTAGGAACACCAATATGTTTGACACCCAACCTTGACGCAAGATGAGTTAATCGAGTGAGGGCCTCTTGATCCTCATCAAGGTCTCGTATTTTTATTCGAATTTGTGGATCTTCACCTTTCAGTTGCTTCAGAAAAGTTTTTGCTGCTGCACAATGAGGACAACCCTTGCGAACAAACACTTCGAGATCAACAGGGTGTGACTCTTGTGGAACTTTGGGGTTGGGCGCCATTCCCAGCAAAACTATAACGCACACTATCGCAAAAACCTGTTTAGCAATCACGACTCTCTTTTCCCTCCAAAGGTTTCAACTCCAAGGCTTTAGTTACCAAGCATTGATATGTCTATAGCAAAAGAAGGACCAGAAGCTGCGCTCAATCGTCCAATATGGCTGACTTTGCTACCTTGAGATATTCAACGTCCTTTGCCTTTCCCCCGCCTTTCCTTTGCCCTTATTTGGGACACTAAGATGACACCAAACTGTGGAATTTTCCTACGGTCTGTGATGAAGCATTCCTCAAAACTTTTCGCGTTCTAAATAAATTGACGGTTCGGTAGCCGTTTCCCATAAAGGAGCTTGATCGCTCTGTCATGGCATCCGGCTTGCTGAGACTAAAAGGTAAAGGAGAAACGACTGTGGGTAACACATCGTTCAAGAAAATCTTGACGCCTGTTGATTGTCCCTCAGTTCCCGTGCAGAATTTTCGATGGGCCTCCAACTAGCAAAAACGTTTGAAGCTCAAGTTATTCTGCTCCATGTTATCGATTTCAAGACGTTGGAAGCCCTCAATGCCATGGGTCTCGCTAGACCATCTGAAGAAAAGACCTCTAAAATGTCTTCGGCATCACGCCAGACTTCTAGCCAGAGATTTACTGAAGACAGAAGAAGTAAAAGGGATCAAGATTAGGCGTTTCTTAAGGGAAGGAAAACCCTTTGCCCAAATGACTCGAACCGCACAGTTGGAGAAAGTCGATCTCGTCGTGATGGGATGATGTCAGGCGCATCTTTTCTGGCAGCAACGCAGAGCAAGTTATTCGAACGGTAAATTATCCTGTGCTCTAGATTCCATTTCCCTGGCAACGCGTAACCATGAAAGCTAAACAGTATCATAACGTGTACATAACAAATCGCCTTGTTAAGCCATAAAGGATTCTCTTGAATGTCCTCCTCGAGCTTCTAATCCTCATTTTACTTGCCAGGGTCTTCGGAGAGACGGCTGAACGCATTGGGCAACCCTCCGCAGTGGGCGAACTCAGTGCTGGCGTTTTGTTAGCCGCCGCCGCGGCTCTTTGTGGGCCATCAGTTCCCATTTTCACTCAGTTTACCGCGAGCAAGACTCTAGAAGTGATTGCTCATCTTGGAATATTTTTTCTTGTCCTGTTGGCAGGAATTGAATCAAAACTCGATGAACTTCGACAAAATTCACGTAGTGCCATTTTTGTGGCTCTTGGAGGTGCGCTTGCTCCTTTGCTCGCCGGCGTTATCTTGGGATGGCTATTTCTTCCCGAATCAGAGGTCAAGTCCATTCAGGCCTTTCTGATTGGCATCACCATGTCTATTACCTCTATTCCAGCGACGATCAAGGTCCTGGCAGAATTCGAATTACTCCATTCAAGAATAGGACAAACAATTGTTGGCGCAGCCATTGTTGACGATATTCTCGGATTATTCTTCCTGGCCATCCTGACCTCGATGATTCAGACCGGGCATATCCCAGACCCCATGGCTTTCATCATTCTTCTAGGCAAGGTCGGCATCTTCTTCGGCATTACCATTAGCCTGGGCATCCATGTGTATCCAAAAGTTAGTCAGAGCCTCAAAGCGCTGAAACTCGCTGCCGTGGAGTTCAGCGCTCTGATGGCTGTGGCCTTAGCATACGGTCTTCTCGCAGAAGCTCTCGGAATGCATTGGATTCTCGGAGCCTTTATGGCTGGACTTTACTTTGAACCAAGTCGGGTCGGTCAGGAAGCGTATGAAGAAATGAAATTAATCGCGACAGGGATTACTCAAGGAGTCCTTGGCCCATTATTTTTCATTTGGATTGGACTCAATGTGGCATTCGATGCCGTGATTCAGATTCCCCTGTTTATCCTTCTACTCGTCGTCATCGCCTTTGTCGGTAAGTTAATCGGATCGAGTCTGCCTGCTTACTGGCTAGGACTCAATCGTCAGGAGGCATTGGCGGTCGGGGTCGGCATGAGTAGTCGTGGGGCGGTAGAGCTTGTCGTGTTAAGTATTGCGTATGAGGCAGGCCTATTTGCTTATGGGAATAATGAAAACCTTATTGTTTCAAACCTGTTTTCAGCATTAGTGCTCATGGTCGTGATCACGACCTTCCTAACCCTTGTTATTATGCGAAGAGTTCTTCCAAAATAGCTAAACTGATTAGGACGAATTCCTACGCATTGATGAGATATGAGCAAAACACATTCACCAATCAGCAGACTTCAAGAGATACGATTTGTCCTTTGGTCGATCCTCATCCTCAACCTCTTCGTCGCTCTCGCTAAACTGAGCTATGGATTAATCACCGGGTCCTTAGGGATGCAAGCGGATGGATTTCATTCCCTGTTCGATGGAGTTTCAAATGTCATTGGGCTAACTGGATTGTGGTTAGCCTCGAACCCTCCTGATAAGGATCATCCCTATGGACATAAAAAATTTGAAGTCCTTGCTGCTGCTGGAATTGGGGGGATGCTGCTTGGCACATGTCTGTATTTACTGTGGAAAAGCATTCACGCACTGGAACAAGAGGCTACCCCTCAAGTCACGGGGCTGAGCTTTGGAGTCATGATCACAACGATGTTGATTAATCTTGGAGTGACAAGGTGGGAACAAAGAAAGGGAAAGGAATTACACAGTGAAATTTTGATTGCGGACTCTTACCATACCGCCAGTGACGTATTGACCTCGTTCTCCGTGCTCATTGGTTTATTGGCTATTCGACTTGGATATCCCATTGTCGATCCTCTTGTCGCCATGTTTGTTGCGGTCGTCATTGCATGGACAGCGATCAAGGTGCTCAAAGAAGTCACGGATTCCCTTGTGGATAAAGTTCGCCTAGATCCGGATAGGGTTCATTCTGTCGTTATGGAGATTCCAGGGATACTCGATTGTCATGAGATTCGAACACGGGGTCTTTCTAGTCATGTCTTTGTTGATCTTTCAATTCACGTTCAACCGCACATCTCCATCCAGTTAGCCCATCAGTTGGCCCATGATGCGGAAGACGCGATGAAGAAACATTTTCCAAATGTTGAAGACGTGATCGTGCATGTCGAGCCGGAAGGGCACACATGATTTGTATACAGTTTAAAGTTAGGATTGTTGACTTAAGACTTCAGACCTGAAACCTGATTCTTGAAACGTGAAACTATTGTTTATCAACCAGAGTGATAAATTGGCAAGAAAATATGAAAGGCAGTTCCCTTCCCAAGTTCGCTCTCCACACGAATTAACCCATCATGCTCTTGAATGATGCCATGGACGACCGTTAAGCCTAACCCTGTCCCTTCTCCAACTGGTTTGGTTGTAAAAAAGGGATCAAAAAGCCTGGAAAGGTCTTCTTTCTTGATTCCACTGCCTGTGTCTGAAAGGGTCAGATGCATTAGGTTGTTGCTAGTCCCAATAGCGATTCGAAGAGTGCCACCCTCAGGCATGGCGTGACATGAGTTCAGGACTAAGTTCAAGAGGACTTGACTAAGCTGATCTTGATCAGCAAAGACATGTGGCCTGTCGGGATCCATATCCGTCTCAACCTGTATCTGATGAGTATTCAAGCGTTCTCGCATAATATCAAGTGTTGTCAAAATGATCGTGGCAAGGTCAAGAGGACGACGTTCAACTGGTCGCTTTCTCGCAAAACTGAGCAATTGATTCATGATTTTGGTAATACGCTCAACTTGTGTCACGATTGTCTCCAGCCCTTTCTTCGTATTCTCATCAGAGCTTTTTCTCATCAAGAATTCGGCACGTCCTAAGATGACGTTCATGGGAGTGCCGATTTCATGGGCCATTCCTGACGCTAACGTACCTAACTCAGCGAGTCGTTCCGTCTTTCGAAGTCGATCTTCCAGAGTTTTTACTTGAGTCACATCAAAGATATAGCCCTCCAACGCACAAAGGGTTCCATCAGCAGAAAAGACTCCTGCCCCCTGTTCCCATACCCATTTTGTTGATCCATCCGCAGTTTGTATTTTATACGACAATTGAAAAGATCGACGTTCTGCATTCGCAGCTTCAACTTCTTTCCATATTCGCTCTCGATCTTCTGGTGCAATCACATCTCGACCGTAAGAAACCTTTCGGTTTTTGACAAAATCTTCAGGCGAATATCCCGTAAGCAGGTGACACCCGGAACTTATAAACTCTATGGGCCAACCAGTATCATTCGTACATCGATAGACCATTCCTGGAAGATTTTTCATCAAGGTGGACAAGGTTCGTTGAGTTTCTTGCAAGGCTGCTTCAGCCTTCAGCCGTTCGCTGAGATCAAGGATGATTGCCACAAACACCTGAGTCGATTTATGAGCCACGAGTTGGAGATGAACCTCAACTGGGTAGTGCGTTCCATCTTTTCGACAGTGTTTCGTACGAAACTCAATCCTTGGAACGGTGCCAGCTCTCAATGGTTGAATAAGCTTTCCAAACGTTTCATGGGTAAACTCTGGCTTCAAAGACACTGGGGTCATCTGACTTAGCTCCTCCATCGAGTAACCAAGATTTTCCTGTGCCCCACGATTGACCCGGACAAATTTTAATGTTTCGACATCAAATAAGAAGATTTCATTTAAGGATTCATCCAGCAAACTTCCTAATTGTGTAATGTGTTCTTCAGCCAGCTTTCGCTCTGAAATATCCCGAAGAATCACGGTAAATAATTTATGACCGGAAACCTCGACGCGAGAAATTGACGCTTCAATTGGAAATTCCTCACCATTGGTGCGCAGACCCGAAATAGCGCCCAAATCTCCCATGCGGCGATTTGTAACCATCGCATGGCCAAACTGTTCAATATGATGATGATGGTTCTCGCGAAATTGTAAAGGAATAAACCGATCAATAGTTGTGCCGATGACTTCAGGAGCCGAACACCCAAACATCTTTTCGGCAGCCGCATTGAAAATGACAATTTCTTGCGCTTCATCAACGGTAATAATGGCGTCCATGGCAGAGTGGATGACCCCAGCAAGCTGAAGCTCAATGGCTTCCAATCCTTCTTTTGTATGCTTATGAATATTATGAATGGCACGAAGTTCGGCCACCTCTTCACGTAGGGCAAATAATTCATGCTCAAGTTGTTCTTCTCTTGATTTAGGATTCATGTTAGTTGTTTCAGGTTTAAAGTCTCACGTTCAAGTCTCAAGCTAAAAGTACCTGAAAAATTACTTGAATTTGTTACCCTTAAGATTTGAGTTGCGAAGATATTTCATGAGCTCATTTGTTAAACGAATAACTTCTTGAACTTGACCTTTCAATTTATCAAATTCTTTTTCTGTCAAATATGATTGATCACTCGCCACATACAATTGAGCCCTGAACTCGCCAGCAGATCCTTTGGCAAGTGAAAGGAACTGAATAAATTCTTTCGAACCATCTCGCTCAAAACCCTCTGCAATATTTGACAAGATCGATACACTGGCCCTCCGAACCTGGTCACGAAGTCCAAAATCCTTAGCAAACTCTCTGCGGCTAGACACATGATAGATTTCATGACAAAGTATTCTTGCTTTTTGCCAGACTTGAAGATCTTCAAAGCATTCAACTTTTCCCAATTGTTCTCCTACGCTTTAACATTAAACTTTGAACCTGAAACTTGAAACTTGAAACTCATATTTATACTTTAGACTTTACTCCTCTCTTCCATTTCACCTAATTTCCTGTACAGAGTTTTCCGGTCAATTCCCAACACTTGAGCCGCTTGATATTTATTACCACCCATTTTTTCAAGAATTCGCCGAATGTACGTTTGCTCTAATTCTTCTAAGGGAAGCATTCGATCGACCGCATCTTCAACCAATTGCCCTTCACCTCGGACCTCACGAATGACCGGAGGTAAATCCTCCAGGGTGATTTTTTCTCCTGGGCAAAGTGTGGCAGCCCGTTCAATGATATTTTCAAGTTCTCGAACATTCCCTGGCCATTGATAATCCAATAATCGAGCAAGAGCCCCTTCGACGACTTCATGGATGCTCTTTTGCTGTCCAGCAATACTTTTCTCAAGTAACCCTTGAACTAATAGTGGAATATCTTCCTTACGTTCACGAAGCGCTGGGAGACGAATTTCAATTACATTTAACCGATAGTAGAGATCTTCTCGAAAATTCTTGGCTTTCACTTCTTCCTCTAACTTCACATTTGTTGCGGCAATGATCCGGACATCGATAGGGCTAGAGCGAGTGGCACCAACTCGTCGAATTTCTCGTTCCTGCACTGCTCGAAGTAATTTGGCTTGAAGCATCATGGGCAATTCACTAATCTCATCCAGAAAGAGTGTGCCGCCTTGTGCTTCCTCGAACAGACCCCGTTTATCCGATTTGGCGTCCGTAAATGCGCCCCTCACGTGACCAAACAATTCGCTTTCGAGCAATTGCTCGGGAATGGCCGCACAATTCACTGGAACGAAGGGAGCTGACTGACGTTGGCTATTAAAATGAATAGCCTTGGCCACAAGCTCCTTGCCTGTTCCACTTTCTCCAGTAATTAAGATATTCGTTTGTGAATCGGCGACACGACGAATAAGGTCAAACACCTCACGCATGGGTTTGCTTTTTCCGAGAATTTGATCAAACGAGAATTCCCGATATACCTGCTTTCGAAGATACTTAACTTCACGGCGCAACAGTGCCTCGCGCATAGCCTTATCAACCGTCACCAAAAGCTCTTCCGTCTTAATCGGCTTGGTGAGGTAATCAAAAGCTCCCTTCCTCATAGCTTCAACAGCCGTTTCAACGGTCCCAAATGCTGTCATCATGATAAGGTTGCATTCTTGATGATTCTTCGCGACTTCTTGAAGGAGCTCTAAACCATCCATCCCTTTCATTCGAAGATCAGTCAAGACGATAGAGAATGGTTGGTTGGCAAGTCGTTGCAAAGCCTCTCGTCCCTCTTGAGCTGTTTCAACATGATAGGATTGATCGAGTAAAATATCACGGAGTACATTTCGCATCTCTGGATCGTCATCAACGATCAGAATTCGATTTGGGTCTTGAACCATACACCACCTAAGTTACTGGTTTAAAAATCTAACGCTAGCTCCTCCTACTTCTTACGCTACAAAACATCTTTCTGTTCAAATAGCTTCACTTCCAGACTTTGGGGCAAATAGCCCCTGCATTCGCTATATTCACTGTAGCAAAATAGGACAAATTTCTTCATCCATCTTTTGTGATTAAAGTAATCCATAATCTAGTAAGGAGAGTTGAGTTCAATGATTCATCGTCACTTTTACCCTAGAATTCATTAAATCAACTAGACTCACATGAATATCCCTTTCTTTTCCTGCTCATCTCCATTCATCGCAATAACCGCAGTGGCACTCCTCTTGCTCACTTTAATTCATGTGCGACTTACTCTTGGATCTTGTGGAAATTCATAAAAAGGAATTACGAGATGAAATTGCTTGTTGCAATCGATGGTTCGACTCAGTCAATGAATGCAGTTCATGCTCTTGCACATTTCAAGCCTCCGGAAGAATTAACCCTCGTGCATGCACTGACGCTGCCGGAATTAGACCATCCTATGATTACATCTGAAGTCCGCGATCAAGTGCGTGATAACATTGAAAAGCAATTGCGTCAGAAAGGAAATGCCTTGCTTACCAATGCGGTTCAAGATTTACCGAGGGATTTTGGACCAGCGCAACAAATTCATCAAATCGGATCTCCAGCGCAGGTCATATTGGAAACCGCACAGTCGGCTCTTCCTGACGTGATCCTGATAGGAGCCCGAGGGTTAGGAAAAATGAAGGAACTCCTATTGGGAAGTGTCTCTCACCGTACCGTGCTCCATGCGCCTTGTTCGACCGTTATTTTCAAAGATCCTTTGGCCTCTTTACGAAAAATACTTCTGCCAGTTGAGGGAGAAGAGGATGCTCACGTGGCATTTAAGTTTTTAGCAGAAAAGCCCTTTCGCGAGTCTGTGGAGATTCAACTCATGCTGGTATGGCCTCAGCCTCAAACCCCTTGGCCTATCACTTTAGGACAAAGCAAGTTGATAGAAGAGCATGCGATCACACACGCACAAGAACAACTCGACTCTCTCACTGTCAAGCTAGGCACCATGGGGTATCCAGCAACCAGCTATGTCGGATTAGGAGATCCTTCCTACGCCATCTTGGAACAACAACGTGCCAATAAGGCCGACATGATAATGATGGGCTCTCATGGACGACACGGCATTTCTCGCTTCTTACTCGGAAGTGTTTCTCACAGCGTGCTTCATCAAGCTGACTGTCCAGTTTTTATTGTACGTGAAGCGCAGTACGGAACTACATAAGTACCTCTGAACGAAACATCATAGCCAAGCGTCATGAAGGACCTCTCAGTGCATGTATCTCTGGCCATCTGGCCAAGATCGTGTTCTGTGAGTTTGTCATCCCGTTCTGCTCGCCCAGAACGAAACAATTTATGATACTACTTGCGAGCTGCAAGTATGGTCGTCCACAACAAAAAAACGCCAATCTTTGTCGCTAACCTCAGCTATTAAAACAGAACATCCAAACATTGCTCTCTCTGTGCCAGAGTCTTGATCCCCCCATTGTCTTGGAACGAAATTCAGTATTTTCCTGTTTTCTCATTCACGACCTAGTCCATGACTTTTGAGGTGTTCTGCCCCATTTCTCTAGAAAATAGGTGAGGCGCCTTTCCACAGCATTGAGAACATGAGAAGACGCTTGGAAAAAAATTCTCTACATATTCACCACATATAAAAGTATTTTGGGCCACAGTGATGGTACGTAGCTTGCTTCATCTCTCACCTAACAGGACATGAAGACTTCTAGTCATATTTTATGTATTCCAAAAATGGAGAAGGACGATGAACACACTGACCCGATGGGACCCATTAAGTGAATTAGACGACCTCCAAAACCGGCTTTCAACCTTGTTCGGACGTGCACCAGTCAAGCAACGTGGTGGCAATCAAGAAGCATTGAGCGTGGCTCAGTGGGCTCCTCTTGTAGACATTTCGGAAGATGAAAAAGAGTATGTGATTAAGGCCGAGCTCCCCGAAGTGAAAAGCGACGAAGTGAAAATTTCGGTACAAAATGATGTCTTGAGTATCACGGGTGAACGAAAATACGAGAAAGAAGAAAAAAGCAAAAAAGTCCATCGAATTGAGCGGGCGTACGGAAGCTTTGCTCGTACATTCACCGTCCCTGAAGACGCCGATGCGGAGCAAGTGTCAGCAGAGTTTAAGGACGGGCTTCTCAAGGTACATCTTCCGAAAACACATAAAGCCAAACCTAAAAGCATCGAAGTGAAGGTGGGGTAACGTTCGCGTATGAGATGCAGCGGTCGTCGGTGGATCGATGTGTGGAAGAGGAACTCTACATTCCTCAGCGACAAGTTCTTGTATAAGGTTTTGGGAAAGAAATTATGAGATTTTCACAGGTACAACATGGAGGGATTATTTGGCTTATGTGTTCACTGATCAGTTGCGCGGGAGGCTCTGCGTTTATGCACTCCAAGGTTCCTACAACCCATCGTCTTGAAGCTCGTGCGCTGGTCAACCCTCTCCCGCGATCTCAACACGTCATTGATGAAGGAAAAACTCTTTACGAGGGTAAGGGTTTGTGCATTCGATGCCATGGAACGTATGGCGATGGTAAAGGTACTGGATCAATCAAACTACACACTCCACCCAGAAACTTTCGAAAGCATGACTTTTGGAAACATCGCAATGAGGGAGAACTGTTTTGGACTATTAAGAACGGAAGTGCAGGGACAGGAATGTTGGAATCCCAGAGTCTGTTAACCGACCAGGAGATATGGAAAATCCTCCGATACCTGGCCACGTTTCCGAAAAGTCCTGAACCGCCGCCGGATGCAGATAAGACAAACTGACTTCGTTTATCTCTTAACACATTGGCCTGAGGAAGAGGAGAAATCAGACTATGCGACTCAAATACATCACTAGCAGAATGCTCATCGGATTGCTGGTCGTGATTGGCATTTGGGGAATAGGATTGTCGCTGGGACATTCTCAATCTGAGCAATATGTTGATGTGCTCATTAAAGATTTCGAATTTCGTTCAACGCAAATGCCTCTTCAACTCAATGCCCAAACAGTCATTAACGTCGTCAATAAAGATGAAGTTCGTCACGACTTCGGATCTTCAATCTTTTACAATTCCAATACTCGAGTGGAAAGTGGGGGAGTCATTGCTTACGGAAATGACGTCGGAGGAGCGTTTATTGAACCAGGCCATAAGGCGACGTTTCACTTTGTGATTCGTGAATCAGGACGATATCATTTCCAATGTTCTATTCATCCTGACATGAAAGGAGAAATTCTTTTAATCAGTGCAGGGACGGCATAATCAATATACTGTTTCGCACGAAAGAATTTCAGGAATATCTCCAAATGAACACATTCATTCGCCGCATACTCTTAGCTACTGATTTTTCTCCCTCGTCCGAACGAAGTGTTCACATGGCACTGAAGTGGGCAGAGGCATGGGAGGCTAAACTGGACATCGTCCATGTGATAGGCATTCTTCCTCCTATCTACCTCACTTCTTTTAGCGCAAATAATTACATCAAAGCGCAAGAGAAGACTTCACAGGCCCAATTGGAGACTCTTGTTATGCAAGCAAGAGAAAGAGTATCGGAAGTTCAGTGGCATCTTCTTCACGGCATACCCTCGGACGAAATATCTGGCCTTGCCGTATCGTCTCAAACCGATCTCGTTATTATGGGAACCCATGGATGGACAGGAATTGATCGGGTCTTGATGGGAAGTGTAGCTGAACGCGTAATCTGTAAGGCTCCGTGCCCAGTTCTCAGTGTTCGAAATATGGAACGTGGGCAAACGACGACAACTGGCGAACCGAAAGCTGAGACTGCTAGCGCTGCTCCTCGTCATATCCTCCTTCCCATAGATTTCTCTGATTGCTCCCTTGAGGCATACGAATATGCCGACAATCTTGAGAAGTCCTTTGAGGCCTCAATCACCTTGCTCCATGTACTGGAACCCTTTTCTTATAGTTTAGATTTCACTCTGAGTCATCCCGTGGAAGACCAGCAGCACCGTGAGGAAGTGAAAACGCGGTTAGCTTCCCTGACTGACGCGTTCACCAGACAAGGGATTACTGCCAGGTATATGATTAAGACCAAATCTGTCTCCGAAGCCATTGTCGAGGCACTGACTGAATCAGGTGCTGATCTTATTGTCATGGGAACTCATGGACGTCGAGGACTCCGACGCTTAGTCATGGGAAATGTTGCGGCGGCGGTCCTTCGCCAATCTCCAGTTCCGGTCCTCACAGTCAAAAGCCCAAAATTTAAACATGATTCTGAACATACCCAGAAAGAGACTGTTCAGGAATCCCCTCAGTAGAATAACCATGAATACTTTGAGTTCCACCGATAAGCCATTACTTCAGCAAATGACCGTTGATCCTTGGCTAAAAGCACTATTCGATCGTCTAGAGCATCAGGCTCTCGCACCTGATTTTCAGGCACAGAGAGAATTAGGACTTTCGTTTGCACTACGTCCCTATTTTGAACCGAGCCAACCCTTTCAAGTCGTACCGCTTCACGAGGAAGTGGAACTGGCGTCGTTGTACCTCTATAGCGATTACTTTCCGACTGATGGCCATCCCACGCTGATTGAACAGGTGAGAGACCTCATTACGGAACATGTCCCACAAGAAGAACGTGAATGGCTGGATGCCGTCAGGCATTCATATATGGACGTCTTTGAAATCACACAGATAGAGGTGGGAGCAGATTCCAGCAGTCTCTTACTAAAGTCTTTAGGTGATGGACAAGAGTTTCGTGTTACTGAGAATATCTTGTCCTCCACTCTTAAAAAAGGCCAAATCCTTCTTACTCGGCTCATTCGTCAACCTGATCATATCTCCTTTCCTGGAGCAGCAGTGACACTGTCAGCAAACATGGGTAAAACCCTCTTCACGTTAATAGATGACGAGCGTCGTGAAATAGAAATAGGGTTAGGGCAATTTGCGTTAGGAGAATGGCCAGCGTTTGCTAAACAATATGGATATGTTTTTCTCTGGACTCTGGTAAAAGTTCGTAGTGGCGCAATATGGATGGCAGATTCCCAGGTACAGTACCGTGAGGCAAATGGCAAGTCCTATCTTTACGCCATAGCAATCTATGAACATCGAGAGCCAGCAATTTTTGAGAAAGGGTTAGATCAGCTTAAAGGATTTGAACGGGCCTTTTTACCTGAAACCACTGACCGGAAACCGTCAGGTAATGATTTCACTGTTATGGTATGGGAGCAGAAAAATACCGATGCAACTCAAGGAACCTCAGAGTTGTGTGTGGCGAGATTAACACTCACTCGCACTCAACTCTTTGTTGAAACTGATTCTGGAGAACGTCTCGACACCCTCAAGCACGAACTAGCTCGAACATTTGGATTCTCACTACACTTTCGAGGAGAAATCACGACACCTCCAGCTCATATTCCACCTGAGGTTGACCTACTCTCTGATACCTTTAACGCAAGGCCTGTCATTGTAGCCATAGAAGATGATCAGAAAATACTGAGACCCTTATTGGAGACGGTGTATTTGGACTGGGCAGAACGGCCATGTCCAGTATTACATGATGAAACTCCACGACATGTCTGTTCGAGAGATGGAGACACGGGCACAGTTGCCGCTCTGATTGATCAAATGGAACAAGACGATCTCGCCTATCGTCGCACGGGGACACGAGGGTATGACTACAATATACTCCGAGGGCATGTCGGAATTTAATCGCTCCTGATCATACGGCTTCTCTTTCTCAAGACAATGACTCCTTCTCACATAGATAATGTCGGCCTTCTCGAACGTGAAGACTTCCCGCGCCTACTGACTGCCCTCAAGCATGCAGGCTACCGAACACTCGGACCTGTCGTACGAGATAACGCCATAACCTGGGATGAAATTGACAAAGTGGACGATCTGCCCATCGGCTGGCAAGATCATCAACAACCGGGACAATACCGCCTAGAAGCGAAACACACTCAGCGGTTGTTTGATGTCGTACATGGACCAGAATCCTTAAAACGGGAAACCTTTGCACCGCGAGAGCCACTCTTAACGATCGAACGTCGCAAGAACAGTTTTTCCGCTGAACCAGTTCTTCCACAAAATGCCCCAACAGCCATACTCGGTGTCCGTGCTTGTGATCTTGCAGCTCTGAATATACAGGATCGCATTTTTCTTCAGGATCAATTTCCAGACCCATATTATCAAGTACGACGCGAATCGCTTTTTCTGATCGCCGTCAATTGTACTCGTGCGTTGGACACATGTTTTTGTGCGTCAATGAACACAGGACCGATGGCTACATCAGGCTTTGACTTAGTGCTCACTGAAGATGATCAAGACTTTGTTCTAGAGGCGGGAAGTCCTGCAGGGGAAGAGATTCTTGAACAGCTTCCACTCTCGCCAGTATCCGATGCTCGACTAAAGCAGGACAACGACCGAATCGAAGCTTGTGCGGCTAGTCAAACTCGAAACATCGATTCCACTCGCCTCCCTGAAGCCCTGTATGAAGCCCATGATCACTCACGGTGGGATGAGGTTGCGAACCGGTGCTTGGCTTGTACGAATTGCACCATGGTCTGTCCCACATGTTTCTGCCATACCGTTGAGGAACAACCAGATCTGACTTATCAGAAAAGTGAACATACCCGAGTTTGGGATTCGTGCTTTACCCCTGATCATGGCTATATTCACGGCAAAAACTTCCGTCCCACGATTAAGGATCGCTATCGTATGTGGTTGACGCACAAGCTTGGAACATGGGTCGATCAATTCGGCATGTCGGGTTGTGTGGGTTGCGGGCGATGCATCACCTGGTGCCCAGTCGGCATCGACATCACTGAAGAAGTGAAAGCACTTTGCAAACCAAGAGAATCATCGTCTACCTGATGAATGCGAGTGTTAGGACCGCGAACTCGCGCTGAACCATGACAAGCCATCCCCTCAAAATTATTATCATTGGTGGCGTCGCGGGTGGCGCGAGCGCGGCGGCCAAAGCACGCCGCATCAATGAAGCCGCAGATATTGTCATGTTCGAACGCGGCTCATTTGTCTCATTTGCCAACTGTGGGTTGCCATACTACGTCGGCAACACCATCGCAGATCGGCACGAACTCTTGCTTCAAACACCGGAAAGTTTTTGGAAACGATTCCGGGTCAAAGTAAAAATTAGCCATGATGTATTAAGTATTAACCGTTCCAAACAACATGTAGAAGTGAAAAACTTGAAAACCGGCGCTATCTCGCATGAACCATATGATAAACTCATTCTGGCTCCCGGTGCCGGTGCGATCGTCCCTCCCCTACCAGGAATCATTGCGAAAAATATTTTTACCGTCAAGACCGTTCCTGACTCCGATGCAATCAAAACGTTCATGGCAGAACATACTCCCAAGCAGGCCGTAGTCGTTGGTGGAGGTTTCATCGGGCTTGAAACCGCAGAAGCTCTCATAAATCTCAAGTTAGATGTCACTGTCGTAGAAATGGCCGATCAAATCCTGCTTCCATTCGACCCAGACATGGCAACTCTCGTCTCCGCGCATCTTCGAGAAAAAGGCATTCATATCATCGAAGGCGATGGAATTCGAGCATTCCACGATCGGGATGGCATCGCATATGAAGCTGAGCTGCAAAGTGGTCTGCGACTATCTATGGACCTTGCCATTCTCTCAATTGGGGTACGACCGGAACTCAAACTAGCTCGTGAAGCTGGACTTCACATCGGGGATGCTGGAGGAATTGTCGTGAACGATCACCAACAAACGTCAGATCCAGATATCTATGCGGCCGGTGATGCCGTGGAGGTTCGACATTTGGTGACCGGTAAGGCAACACGTATGCCACTGGCCGGCCCGGCCAATAAACAAGGACGTGTCGCGGGAGCCAATGCTGCGGGTGGCGATCTGCACTTCCCAGGTGCCCTGGGTACGGCCATTGTGGAGACCATGGGAATCATTGCCGCCAAAACCGGCTTATCGGAAAAGGATGCAAAGACACACGACTATGACTACTTCGTGTCTGTCACCCATCCACTCGATCACGCAGGGTATTACCCTGGGGCGGAACAACTCCATATGAAGTTGACAGTTGAACAAAAGACAGGAAAGTTGCTCGGCGCTCAAATTATTGGGGAACACGGGGTAGACAAACGAATTGATGTGCTCGCAACTGCACTCACCGCAGGATTAACCGTCGAAGACTTAGAACAGTTGGACTTAGCCTATGCTCCTCAATTCAATTCGGCCAAAGGACCAGTCATTATGGCTGGATTTGTTGCTGCCAATACGCTACGAGGGGAAGTACAGACCATCACGAGTGAGGAATTACAGTATAAACTCACGAATAATCCGGACCTACAACTCCTCGATGTGCGAAGCCCAAGCGAATTTGCTGAACAACATCTCCAGCAGGCCCGTCTTATTCCAATTGATAACCTTCGCGAACACCTTCACGAGCTCGACCCTCAAACAGAAACCGTGGTCTATTGCCGCGTGGGGCTAAGGGGATACCTCGCTGTACGCATCTTGCTTCAACATGGGTTCGAGCACGTCTACAATCTCACGGGGGGAATGTTAAGTTATCCCCTACTTCCAGAAAATACGAAAACCCAAAATATCTAAATATCCAATCCTCGTTTCTCTTTTTGTTTACGCGTTAAGTTACAGCTTAACGCTCTCGAGTTAACGTATGACTTCTCTCACCCAAAGCATTATTTCAATTATATCTATAAATGCTTTGTCATTACTGGCTTTGCCTTTCACTGTTCCTTGCATAGAATCCTGGTGTCAAATTTGCTGATTACTCTACTCAAATGAATAAGAACGTTCATTTTGAGGCAAAAAACGACAATATGAATATTCATACTGTGGAGTAATTCCCCAATGAAAACCCAAAAGACTTTTGCCATTTTTTTTGAGGAGGTTTTGACCATGCATCACGTCGGCCGAGCGTTGAACGCGTCATCATTAACTGTTTGTGCAGTCATTGTGGGTGTCTTTGTATTTCTTTTCAACCCCGGCGTGAGTAGAGCGGGTGGAGAGCAAGAAGGCAAGAAGTTCGTCGAAAATCTCTGTTCCACCTGCCATAAATTTAATGGTGAGAGTGAAAGTCGGTTCAATATAAAAGCCCCAGATCTCATGTGGGGAGGAAGTAAATTCCAGCGACCATGGCTACTGGATTGGCTGACAGGAAAGGTCCCAATGCTCTATCAAAAAAGCTATCGCTGGGATCTTTCCCAAGAGCCAGAGACCCACATCACTGTATCTCAAAAGGAGGCCGAGGCCATTGCGGATTACTTCGAGAAGCACTTGCAAGACCCTCGAGTGAAGAACAATTCAATCGATATGAGCACGTTTAGTCAGCAAGAGGCTAAGCTTGGTGAGGAAATTTTCACGCAACATTCCTGTATTGGCTGTCATCAAATCATGGTCGATGGGAAAAAGACCGGAGGGCCGCAAAGCGCTTCGTTCTTTGATGCAGGAAAAAGACTGAACGCTGATTGGATCTACCGTTTCAACTCCAGCCCCCCGGATTTTGTGCCACACAGTGGGGAATTTGTGGGGGATGTCAGTGAACTCGGACTTCGATATGTCACAGGGTTTATCGCCACTCGAGGGGTTGATGACTTTCTCTTTTATGAACCTTGGAAAAGTGACGAGTTCGATCATCCGAATGTCGAAAATGGCGCTCGCATTTACAAAGAATATTGTGCGCAATGCCATGGAGCGGAAGGGAAAGGCGATGGGCCTGCGGCGTCGGGATTAGAGCCCAAACCAGCAGTCCATGCCAATATCCCGTTTGAGAAAATTCCTCTCGATTATCTGTATAACGTGATTTATTACGGAGGAAAAGGCGTCGGGAAGTCACCCTTGATGCCGTATTGGGGACTGACGATTGGCGGAAAACAAGGTGTGGCCGATGTCATTGCCTATTTAACAGCGACATTTAAAGGATCACCGGAAACCGCGAGCTCGGCTTCACCATCAGACACAGCATCAGGTGTGTGTCCCCAACCACGAAACACGAAGCAAGCACCTGGAAAGTTTCGCAAGCTTGCTAATCCATTGCCGAATTCTCAAGAGAACATCAAGGGTGGAGAAATCTTGTATCATGAAACGGCGCAGCCCTTGGCGTGCATACAATGTCATGGCGAACAAGGCGACGGGAATGGACCCATGGGGGCCGCGTTGAATCCACATCCGCGGAACTTTACGTGCGGAGAGACCATGAAAGACATTTCAGATGGACAGATGTTTTGGATTATCAAAAATGGATCTGCAGGAACTGGAATGATGGCGTTTGCGGGTATGCCGGATAATCAAATCTGGCAGCTCATTCACTATATCCGAACATTAGCCAAGTAATCGATGATTGATCATTCATTGATGCCCAGTTGAAGAAAGGGGACTCCAATGAACCAGCACATATTGAACGTCAAAAGACGTACTTCCCTAGTAACGGTTTTCACGCTCATCTTGAGTGTTCAGCTTGGATTTATCGCCTACTCCGGAGAATTGAAGTCGCGTGTTCCTCCTGATCAACTACAAGAAGCACAGTCGCTCAAGAATCCATATTCCGTCACCAAGGAGTTTGTTGATAAAGGAAGGATTCTTTACGAAGGACGGGCCTTTTGTTCGGTTTGTCATGGACGTGACGGGCAAGGGCTACCAGTAGGACCAGACTATGATAGTTCTTCTCAACCTTTGCCTACAAATTTCACTGATGGAGCATGGCAAACGGCAAGAAGCGATGGAGAAATTTTTTGGATTCTCAAAAATGGAAGTCACGGAACAGATATGGCTGCATTTATGCCCCAATATGTCAGCGAAAAAGAGGCATGGCAACTTGTCACCTATTTGAGATCGTTTCAAGGGGCCTAGAATCTTTTATTTGGAGAAGGTGACTGCCTATTGGCCAATCACTCATCTCACCAGCAGCCGACTTCACTGTCCAGGACAGAAGTCAGATAATCAGCTGCTCGATGTCATTCGAAATGGCTGTCCAGGAACAGCCATGTCCTCTTGGAACGGTGATTTTTCAGATGCGGAAACGCATGATATCTTTGCCTACCTCCGGATTCTCAGTCAGTAACCTGTTTCAATTATTCGCTTTTCTCATATCGTAAAAATTGTGATAGAGAAGACTCATGAGAATCTCATGCTTTCCAATCCCTACCTGATTCACGCAGCGACGATTATCGAGAAGCGACACGAAGCCTCGGATATCGTCAGCTTCCGATTACAACTGACTGATCCTGGCGTTCGGCAGCAGTTTCGTTTCCAGGCTGGCCAGTTCAACATGCTCTACGTCTTCGGAGTTGGGGAAGTTGCCATCTCGATCGTCTCAGATCCTGATGAACCCGAGTACCTGGATCACACAATCCGTCTCGTTGGCCGAACGACCCAAGTGATAGGACGCATGAATATTGGAGATAGCCTAGGTGTTCGTGGAGCATTCGGCAAGGGATGGCCTATGGAAGAAGCTAAGGGAAAGGACGTGTTGGTGATTACAGGCGGCTTAGGGTGCGCACCTGTCGTGGGAGCTATCGAGTACATGTTTCAGCGAAGAGAGCAATATGGCACGATTAAAATTCTTCATGGGGTCAAAGCACCTCATGATCTTTTATACCGAGAGCGTTTTGACATATGGCGAAATCACCCAGATACGGAAGTCTATCTCACAAGTGACGAACCGGGCAAAACTTGGCATTACCATGTGGGAGTGGTCACAGAATTATTTGATCGCATCAACCTAAACCCTGATCAAACTCTCGTGATGATGTGCGGTCCAGAAATCATGATGCGCGTGTCGATGAGTATGCTGACACATCGAGGACTTCGCCCTGATCACATGTACGTCTCACTGGAACGTCATATGGAGTGCGGCATCGGGCTTTGTGGGCATTGCCAACTGGGGCCATTCTTTTTGTGTAAAGATGGACCCGTAATGCGACTTGATCACGTTTTGCCGTTTTTAGGAAAAGGTGGCATATGAGAAAAGAAGCTCTCAAATATCAGCAAAAGCACGAGTCAGCCCAGGGATCAACACGTCCAACGCTGGCAGTGTTTAAATTCACGTCCTGTGATGGATGCCAACTTAATGTGTTGAACATGGAAGACGAGTTATTAACGCTCGGCGAGGCCATGGATATCGCCTACTTTCCTGAAGCATCAAGTCGGATGACCCCAGGCCCTTATGATATTGTCCTAGTCGAAGGATCCATTACCACCCCAGAAGACGCCTCTCGCATTATCGAAATTCGAAACCAAGCAAAGATTCTCGTGACGATTGGCGCATGTGCCACTGCAGGAGGCATTCAAGCCTTACGCAATTGGGGAAATGTCGAAGCTTTCAGGCAGGCTGTTTACCCAAGTCCAGAGCACATTCTAAGCTTGAGCACCTCAACCCCAATCTCAGAACATGTGCGGGTTGATTACGAACTTTGGGGTTGTCCGATTGATCGCTATCAACTGCTGAATGTGTTGACGAATCTGATTGCGGGAGTCGAACCTCGAATTCCAACCCACAGTGTGTGCCTTGAATGTAAACGTCAGGGACAGGTGTGTGTCTTGGTGGCCAAGGGTCTTCCGTGTCTTGGACCTGTCACACGTACAGGCTGTGGAGCCATTTGTCCTCAAATGGGACGTGAGTGCTATGGATGTTTCGGTCCTGCTGAGAGTCCATCTCAGGGCCCTGGTGTCCCGCCCAATACGTCGTCTCTAGCTCAACAATTTCATCAAGGATTCCAGATAATTCCCCGGGACATGGTTCGTCGATTCAGGGGAATCAACGGATATGTTCGACCATTTCGAGAAGAGAGCGATGCCTGGGAAACCAAGTAACACCAGAACCATTAAAGTTGGCATGATGGCACGAGTTGAAGGAGAGGGTGCACTCCATGTCACCGTCCGTGATCAAGAAGTTCAAGATGTGCAACTTCGAATTTTTGAGCCCCCTCGATTTTTTGAAGCCTTTCTTCAAGGACGTCATTACAGCGAAGTCCCAGACATCGTGGCTCGCATTTGTGGTATCTGCCCCGTCGCCTATCAAATGAGTGCTGTTCATGCCTTGGAACCCATCTTCGGGATTGAGGTACCACAATCCATTCGAATTCTGCGTCGGCTCTTATATTGCGCAGAATGGATTGAAAGTCATGCGCTTCACATTTATATGCTTCATGCGCCAGATTTTCTTGGTTACGCAAGCGGGATCGAAATGGCCAAGGACTATCCTGATATTGTCAAACGAGGGCTTCGGCTCAAAAAAGTTGGCAATCAACTTTTAACCCTACTCGGCGGTCGATCGGTCCATCCTGTGTCTGTAAAAGTCGGAGGTTTCTCTCGAATTCCCTCAAAACGAGAATTGGAAACCCTTAGAGAGGATCTCTTGTGGGCTCGAGATGCGGCAATCGACACCGTTCAATGGACAGCTGCATTTGAGTTTACCGACTTAGAACACGAGTACACATTTGTGGCTCTCCGATCAGCGATGGACTATCCGATGAACGAAGGACTTGTGGCGTCCAACCGCGGACTAGAAATCTCTGCTGTAAACTTTGAACAACAGTTTCAAGAGGTACAAGTTCCCTATTCCAATGCACTCCATTGCCTGTTCAACGGACAATCATACTTAGCCGGCCCTCTGGCGCGTCTCCATCTCAACTTTGATCGGCTTTCGCCTCTTGTGAAAGAGGTCCTTTCTACAACAGAACTTTTTTTACCGTTTAAGCAGGCATCGCAGGGAATTGTGGCGCGATCGCTAGAGATTCTGCATGCCGTTGATGAGGCATTGCGTATTATTGAACAGTACAAAGATTCGAAGGATGCATCGGTTTCCGTAAGCCCTCGAGCTGGCACTGGCATGGCCATCACCGAAGCTCCACGTGGACTTCTCTATCACCGGTATCAGATCAATGAAGATGGAACAATCCAGGTTGCGAAGATCGTTCCACCAACTTCTCAAAACCAACGACGAATTGAAGAAGACCTGCGAGCTTTTCTACCCCACATTCTTGATCGACCAGACGAAGAAGTGGCTTTACAATGTGAGAAAATCGTACGCAGCTATGATCCATGTATCTCTTGTGCCACACATTTTTTAAAATTTCGAATTAAGAAAATATAATCATGAACACGACGCGGGTTAGGACTCCTGGCGCCATGGCACTCTGAGTATCCGGAAAAACACTCCCCCCACACGCGAGAGCATCACCAAGAAAAACTGCTACTATTCTGAATCAATGGATTTGCCAGGTTTTCAGAGAAAGATGGAGGACCATTGACTTATATATCCAAAGAATTTCCTTACTCGCTGACAAATGTTATCTTACAGGTTCTAAAAAATATCGTACACTTGAACGTCGTTCTAGTAGGAGCCATGTTTCAAATTGCTCTATTGACATCATAGGCAAAACAGCAACGACACGATTCCGGTTATGGTATCGACATCAACAAACAATTCCTGAACGAGAGAAAGCAGCTATGGCACGTTAGCGACGTGCCTCGAGCTAGTAGGCGGGTGACATCAAGAATCCGAAAAACCACTGATGTTAAACCGTGAAACTTTGAACATGTAACAGGAAGGAAGTTGGAATCATATGACATCTGATACAGGCTCACCCCTTCAGACAATTTCACTGAATACCATATTTCATGCGAACGACTTCTCGTCGAATCCAGATATTGCCTTTGCGCATGCGCTCAAGCTTGCGTGGGGCGCAAGTGCGAAACTCACTCTGTTCCATGTCAATGAAGGTTTAGACGAACTGAATTGGCAAGAGTTTCCATCGGTGAGAGCGACGCTGGCCAAATGGGATCTCCCCTCTCACGAACATTCAATAGATCATAGGCCGCATTCCAAAATTGATGTTGAAAAAATCCTCTACAGAGGAAAAGATCCTTCAGACTCAATCCTCGAACATCTCGACCGTCATCCTGCAGACCTCCTGGTCCTTGCAACACATCAACTTGGCGGACGACCATTTTTTCATTCTGTCTCTGAGCCCGTCGCACGAAAATCTAAAATCATGACCCTATTTGTTCCCTTCTCCACAGATGGCTTTGTGTCACCAGAAAACGGAACGCTCACCCTACAGAACATTCTTATTCCCATCGATCATGACCCACAGCCACCGGTGGCCTTACAGGCCATTACAACCCTGATAAATACCTTGGGCTGTGTCAATACTTCCGTTACCGTGTTGTATATCGGCGATGAGCAAGAGATGCCCGAGTGCGATCAATCTCAACGGACCAACGGTACCTGGAATTACATCGTTCGATCTGGTGACGTGGTTGAAGAGATCTTACAAGTCGAGCAGGAATTAGCGGCTGACCTTATTGTGATGCCCACCCAAGGACATCAAGGATTTTTGGATGCACTCCGTGGAAGTACCACAGAGCAGATCGTTCGAAAGGCGCGATGCCCAGTCTTGGCTGTACCGGCAGAATAAAGGGAAGGATTATCTGTGACACACGACACTCAGATTTGAAATTGACGAAGCTCTTACCCAGAGAAAAGGCCTAAGAGAGAAATGAGGTGGTTAAGACCCACTGATCAACAGTCAGTGGGCTGGTAGGAGAACAATACTTTGTGATGAAGGATTTACTATAAGTCCTGATAAAGAAAACCTGTTTTAGGACCGTTTCAGATTGCTGACGGGAAGAGATTAAATGACCTCGTCACCATGCGATTTTTTAGACAGTGGAAAATCGGGTTGCGCAGATCAATTGAACTCACCGTCGAACTCGGCAATTTACTGTCTGGTCGTAGCCTCTTTGACAATCGTTTAAACTGTTCCGCAGAGTTTAGCCAATAGCCGGCATTAACGATGGTTGAGCGTCGAGGCGTAGCTGAGTCAGTTGGAAGCACTTGTGAGAACCTTCGTCACAGTATCTGGTGCCCAAACGTAAGTTTATTCCCATCTGGATCTGCTACAGAAAATTCTTTCATTCCCCAAGTTTGTACCACTGGTTGTATTCTCAACGATGGGTATTTGTCAGGGTCATCCGTATTGAGACCATTGGCAACAAACTGACGATATAGAGGAGCAATGTCATCAACGCGCACATAAATGGAATTTCCAAATACTCCATCTCCGCTATGGGACGAAAGATGGACTAAACATCCATCTCGTTCAATTAGAGAATATTTTGACATGAAAGAGGCTGGGTCAGCTTCGGGCGGGCGTACGATTACGAAATCCAAAATGTTGGTATAAAATTTTAATGACTCCGATATTTCGCTACATTTGATGAATGGTTCAATTCCCATAAACTTTAGAATTCTAACATCTTAATATATAATATTTCCGCAATGTCCATTTGCGGGTACCTGTTCCCCCTGGCCGAAACGGCCCAAACACCCAAGAGCAGTCATTGAAAAACCGCTAGGTACTCGATTCCGCCTCCCTTAGCCCTGCTGCGATTTCAACTGGACAATCCTGTGGTCTACACACTCACTCATCACAAAGCCGACAGATGCTTCGCTCAGCGTCTTTCGCATCGGTTAACGATTGAAGCACAGTTTCTAAGATCCGCGCGAGGACCTCTCGTTGCGTCGCTGTTAGCAACGTAAGAACCGCATGCCTGCGACCGTCTACCCGTTCTTAGCAAAATAGCTGGTCATGAGGTTCCGGTAATTGGGAATATGGTTCGAAAATAAGGTGCCCAATCCTTCAATATCATTGCGCCAATCGCGATGCAGCTCACACGCCATGCCAAACCAGCTCATCATTTGCGCGCCAGCAGCCTGCATACGTAACCATGCACTGTGACGGGTGACCTCGTTGAAGGTGCCAGAGGCGTCGGTGATCACAAAGACGTCGTAGCCCTCTTCAATCGCCGAGAGAGCGGGGAAAGCCACGCATACTTCTGTCACGACCCCGGCGATAATGAGTTGCTTCCGACCTGTTTTCTTCACCGCACTGACAAAGTCCTCATTGTCCCAGGCATTGATGTTTCCTGGACGCGCAATGTAGGGCGCTTTGGGAAACATCTCTTTCAGTTCGGGAACCAAGGGGCCGTTGGGGCCATTTTCAAAGCTAGTCGTCAAGATAGTCGGGAGGTTGAAATAGGCACCACATGCCGCCACGGCCAAGACATTATTTTTGAACTCACCGGGTCCAAAATCTTGTACGACGGAGATCAGGCCTGATTGATGATCCACCAACAATAAGGCCGCGTCATCCTTGGAAAGACGCTTATACTGGTAGTTTGATGCCATGGGTTGATCCTTCCTATAAAAATTTTGTTTGCTGAGTACTCAAAATATTAGAAGCGACCGGCTCGATAATCGGTCATGGCCTGATGAATCTCTGCTTCTGTGCTCATGACAAACGGACCTTGTCCCACGATGGGCTCGTCAATCGGTTCTCCGTTCAAGACGAGAATGGTCGCCTCGCTTGTAGCTTCCAGGGCAACATGGTCACCATTTCGTTCGAATCGCGCCAGCTCTTTGCCATTAAGTGCTTGCGTGCCATTCATCATCACCGTGCCTTTCATGCCTAAGAGTGCGGTAGTAAATCCTTCGGGCAAGGACAGATCGAGCTTCTGTCCTGTGTTCAGGTGTATGTCCCAGACATTGATGGAGGTAAAGGTCTTCGCCGCCCCCCTTGTGCCTTGATAATCACCTGCGATGACTCGAACCATACCGCCGTTTTCAGCTAACGGCACGATCGGAATATCATTGTTGACAATTTCCTGATACCGCGGTTCGCCCATTTTGTCTTTCGCAGGCAGATTGACCCAAAGCTGGATCATCTCGAGGGTGCCGCCATTGTTGGTAAAGTCCCGTCCGTGCATTTCTTCATGGAGAATCCCGCGTGCTGCCGTCATCCATTGGACATCGCCTGGTCCGATTTTCCCGGCATTCCCGGCATTGTCGCGGTGTTCGACCTCACCTTGATACACAATGGTGACGGTTTCAAACCCACGGTGTGGGTGTTGTTCAACTCCCCGTGGTTTGTCGGACGGTTCGAATGCCAGAGGGCCAGCATAATCAAGCAGGAGAAACGGGCTCAACTCCTTTCCAAGATCGTCATACGAAAACATCGTCGTGACGGGGAACCCATTTCCAACCCAATGCTGGCCGGTTTTTCGTTCGATGTTGACGAGGTTTTTGGATTTCATTGTCATAGCATTCTTCCTTTTTTCCGTGTAGCAGCGAGATAAAAAGCGTTTCTTTTTCAATGCTTCAATGATATATAAACCTTACACGTTCTTTATGCAAGTACGGACCTTAAGGATACCGCCAAAACCAAAGGAGACCTCAATGCCCACAAAGAATGTCTCTTGCCCGGTAGAAGTGACACTAGAAGTCATTGCGGGACGATGGAAAATCTTAATTATTCATCAGTTACTTGAGGGCACCAAGCGGTTCAATCAATTGCAACGGGAGTTAGGCGGTATTACCCATCGCACGCTCACCAAACAATTGCGTGAAATGGAAGAACGAGGATTGCTTAAACGAAAAGACTATCGAGAAATTCCACCTCGTGTGGAATATTCGTTGTCTCCCGTTGGACGCTCACTCAAACGCGTGTTGTTGGCCATGCAGGAATGGGGGGAATACTACGGACGGATCGCATCACGTAAAAACTAAACAGAACACTAATCCACATACCTCGTTTTCAATCTGCCGCCACCGCGTAAAACCTGACATGACCTCTGAACGAAAATCACATCATCGAACATCCGCATTGAGATGGATAGCGAACATTAAACATCTAAACCATCATTATAATTCACCAAAAAAAGGAGATTATAATTATGTTGTATTTACCTCAAGCAATATGCTCGAATCGTTCACAAGTGCATCGAGATGATTGGCCTCGATACATTGCTCTATGGCACTCAGTCATTGAGAAGAACGAAAACAACTCTCATCGATAGAAGAACCAAAAACCTTCGATGCTTCTGGTGGTCAACCAGCTGCCACGCCAGTGGAGAAGAATGTAGATTAAGAAAAGAAGAATGTCCTATCTGGAGCAGTCAACAATAGGTGTGAAAATCGTGTTAGAATCCCCAACCATTTTTTTTGATTAGGGAGATCATTATGTTGCAAAAATTTCAAAAGAAGCGCAAACCGCTTATTGTTACTCATTCATCATCTCTATTTTTTCAACAACGTCATTTCATGACGCTCAAGAAATTTTTATTGACATTGATCGTGGGGACCGGCATGTTTTTTCAAACGTTATTGTTGCCGATGCCGGTCTTTTCTGAGTCGGAAAAGGTGTACCCAGAGGGTGATAAAGAATATTTTAAAGCCCTCCTAGAACTCGAAAAAGACGAGGCTTATAAAGAATTTTTGATGAAAAGTGTTTCGTACGCGGGTGACAAGAAAGTGGATTATATTGACTATAAAGGTGTCAGGCCCACGGTCAATGGAGAAGGAGCCGAATCTACTGATACTGGGACGGATGCCGCTCATTTCAGAAAACAAACATACCAAGCCATGCGCAACATGGATTGGTTTCGGAAAAACAATTATCAAAATTTCATCCGAAACGTAGGTCAGAATATTTATCCCGTGATCATTGCGAGTGACTATGAACCAGGAAAAGAGGGGGTCGGCAGTACCTATTACCTGTACCGAAGAGACCGTCCTGTAGAAACGGTCACGCCGACTTCGGTCATGTATGAGATGGAAAAAATCCTTTCCCACATACCAATGGGCGTCTTTATTTTGATCTCCCCCTACTTTGACAATGTGGCCAATCGCCCCGAAGGATGGGAGGAACCTCTGGTTGAATATAAAAAACATGTTGAAAATATAAAAGACGTTCTGAAAAAAAGTGATATGAGTCAAGCAACATCCGGCAGAGCCATAACGATGTTAGATATGGTGAATACGTATTTACAGGACTGTATCGCAAATGGTGCAGGTGATGAAAAGTCTTATAGTGCATTTGCTCATAAAATCATCCCTCACATCGCCGAGGCCATGAAAGCCGCCATGGAATTGCAAATACAAGCGGGGTTGAGCGCACTAAGCCAATGGAAACAAAAATTAGGTCCCCAAGAATGGGACAAACTCCATGTGTTAATTCCCGTTGTGTGGCCCGTGGCTCAAGGCAATCCACGACGGCAGTTATTTGAACATCTCATGACTCCTGAACGGGCGAAAACAAACATCTTTGAGGTTCACGCACGATCGCACGATGAGGCCCGAACGACCTTAGGCAGAATAAAAGGTGATTCGGTGATGGCCAGTCTCACATTTGATAAGGACACCCACTTTGGCATGATGAGTTACTTACGTTTATCATCACCAACTGATCTCGTGCAGGGAGCCAGTAAAGAAGAATTGAAGAAGTACCCAAAAACCAAAGCAGATATTCTCCAGATGAAAACACCCCCACAGCAATTACGAAGGTAAAAGGAAACATCCTTCGTTTTGAAGCTTGCAGAGTGCGGTATCTTCAAAGAAACTTAGACCTCCTCGACTTGGGGGAAATCGAGAAGCAGAGAAGTTACGTTTTGACGTTAAAAAGAAGAATGACCCCTTTTCCCAGAGCAAGGTATTGGCTAAGAAACTTCGGTCTCCTCGGCGTGAAAAAAATCGAGAAACGGAGAAGTCACATTTTGATTTCAAAAAAAATAATGTCCCCTTTTCTATTCTCCTATTTGTCCAGAATACCTTGACGTCTCCATGCATTTAGCACATCTGCAACATTTAGTTGCTCATGTGCTTTGTTCCAGGTGGTATAGAACGATGTATCATCACTATGCGGCGTTGGACTTGGAGGGTCAATCTTAATACGTGTTGGCATCATTACCGATTCTCCTAACAGTATGCACTCGCCTCGCCGGAGCGTAGCAAACATACTAGTAATACCCCGAACGGAATCCGGGAGTAGGTTTTTCACGTAACTCTGATCATCTGGATTCGATATCCTAAGACATAGAAAAGAGTTACACTGGGAAAGAATTGTCGAAGAAACTTCACGTGGTCTTTGGCTAATAACAGTGAGGCTGATGCCGTATTTCCTTCCCTCTTTTGCTATTCGTTCTGCTGATTCACATGCTGGCCGAGAGTTTGAGTCATGCTCATTTAGGTAAATATGTGCCTCATCGGCGAATACGGCAATTGGATATGAGGCCCCGTTCAATCTGCGATACCAATATGAAAAATCAAAAAGACAACGTAGGATAAGAGAGATTACTGAATTTCTAACATCATATGGAACAGGACTAAGATCAATGATCACAAGTTTCTTTTGATTCTCTGGCTGCTCACCTAAGAGTCGTCGGAATAAGTCTTCCATAGATGCGCTTGTAGCATAAGTTTTAGGATTAAAGATGAGATCGTATCGTCGGTCATTCAACCTAGAATCAACTCTCATTAAGAGACGAGTGAATTGACCAAAAAGTGGACCTTGTCTTTCTCGATTATTTGCACCTTGAACCATTTGAGTATCCAACCGACGAAATTCTTGTAATATTTCTTTAAAATTAAAGTAAACCGGAGTATCGATAGTAATTCGATCAAGCCCAAGCGCCTGATTCTCAGGATGGTTGTCTTTAGCTGCCTGAAGTAGATCTTTAAACTTAGCAATTTGATTCGGAGCAGCAGATTCGGTTCGGTCAACCATAAGGCCAAGCAACTCTTCGCTGTTCATCAGCCAATATGGCAACTCAATATCATTGCCTGAAATAACGTCTGCTTCATTTCCAAAAGCAGAAGAATATTCGCCATGGAGATCGAATAGCACGGCAGTTGATTGAGGAAATAAAGAAATCTTCTGCAGGAATGAAGCTACCGCCCATGATTTACCGCCACCAGTTTGCCCGAGTATTGCCCCATGCCTTGAAAGGAACGCGTCTAAGTTTATATTTGCTGGTTGACTTGGAATTAGAGAAAGATGACCAAGGGAAAAAGTACCTTCAGCATACTGTTCATAAACTTTATTAATTGTAACAGGAGAAACAGCAAGAGCTGAGGAATTGACGGTAGGTAACACATCCGTTCCTCTTTCAAATTTCCCACCAGGATCCAATGTTCCAACGGGTACTGCGCACACTACTCGTTTATGTCCTTCAATTATTGCCAATCCTTCGGCTTCGGCAGTTTTAACCTCACTTTGAATCGGAATTGATTCCCGCATATCAATGGTTGTAATCATTGCAAGTAGCCTCCCTACGGGTAGGCAAACTGATAGAAAAGTACCGGGCTGACCAATCAGGAGAGGAGTAGGTCCGTGTGCAGTTGAAAGATTGACAATCATTGTGGGTGGGACACCCTCCTCAATACCATCCCCATCTGAATAATCAATTAAAGAGATGAAAATTCGTTCGCCGGAAACGCTAACTATTTTACCAATTCGATAATCACTCATTTCTTATGTTCCTTATTACTACTATGGAATTAGCAGTTCCGTAAGAGAACTAAACTTCCATAGATCAGTTCCCGTATTTATCGTATTTCCATCAATGTAGCAATAAGTAGGAAATCCCGCAGATAACGCAGAAAACTTTTTTAATTCTGAAATGCATTCAGGCTCTTGGCCGCAAAGTGCCACTAGTCGTATCTGCCCTGCACTAAGTTTTGGGAATAAAAGTTGATCATTTATATGCTTGTCACCAAAACTAAATCCGCAACTGACTAAATATTTGCATTTGGAACCAAGCAGCCTAGATGTACGGGTAAATAATTGATCGAAAGGATCAGCAAGCGTATCGAGGACCTTTTTACGACGTGGTAGTATCATGGCTCTTTGCGACGAGACTTTGTTTAAATCCAAACCGCTCTCAAATACATGTCCATTTTCTAATAGCCAAGAAATTGAACCATGGAGTTTGAGAATATTTAGATGTAATTCTGCTCTTTCGCTAAAACGGTTTTTTTCGATTACACCACGGCTAAGATCAAAAACTAAAGGATCGAAAGTCCTACATAGCGGGCCATCAAAACCCGTTTCAACCCGAAGCCCGACATGCCTAGCAGCTAACTCAAAAAGAACATCATAGTTCGTTGTTATTATTGTCACAGTAGCTGGCGTGCCATGCGCTCTTTTCTTCAAAGCCTCGAGAAATCGTATATGGTGTGTAATATTTGGATTTTCAACAGAAAGAATATTTTCAAAAATTAATTTCCGGATTTCACATTCAAGTTTCAAGTACCTAGGATCGTTTGTATTTACGCAGTATTCAGTTACTAAATCCGAAAGATCTTCAATATTTGGTGTCCCGATAGTAGGATCATAAGTGAACCCTTTATCATTGAAAATTTCATCAACTAGCTCCTTACTTGTAGCTCCCAGATTCTCAATAACTGCTTTGGTTAGATCAGGCAGAAGAGGATATCCAGCCTCTTTTGAAGTACCTGAACCAAACAAAAAGCCAATATTATTTAGGAAATGGGGACATTCTCCTTTTTTATATGATCCAACGAAACAACCTACCTACGTACGTACCCAAGATTGAGAAAGAGACATAAGAATGAGCAGCAATTCAAGTTTTTTTGAGGAAATGCCGCTCGTGCCGTACGCGCATCTATGAAAGGTTTCCTTTTGGCCTAATAGACGTGACGGCGTTGCTTGACTGTGAGGATGATCACCTGTTTTTTGCCTTCCCAAACTTCGTACACGATTCGATAGGCTCCCACTCGTAAAGATCGCTCTCCTGCATGATTCCCAACTAACGGTTCCCTTGAAGTGGTGCGGTCTCCAAGGTCTCCAGCTTCCGCATCATTCGCTGACAAAGCTGGCGATCTGCCTTTGCTAGTTGAACCATATCATGTTCAGATTCACGTGTGAATCGAACCACATAATTCACGAAAGTGCCAGTTTTTTCTTCATGGTGGAGAGCGCAACCGTCTGCCCTTTACGGGCTTGCTTTTTGGCACGGAGGATGGCCTGCTCTTCGTCGGGATGGGATCGCAGGTCAAGCGTATCTAGCAATCCCTCATACTCGTTGGCACTCAGGAGTACAGCGGCATCAGTCCCATTTTTTATAATCACAACTTGTTCGTAAGATTCATTGACTTCTTGGACAATCGCTGAAAGTTTATGCTTGGCTTCGGCCAACGGGATCGTACGTCGCATGTAGATTCTCCTTCTTGCTTTAATTCCATGTAGTCCTTGATGCTAGGCTATTTCACTCAAAAGTCAAGAAACTGCCTTTCCCCCCAACATCCAACCCTTCCCTTTTGACCTATTCAATGCGAAGTTCCCAGCAAATGATGGCGAGGGGTCATTGATGATTGCAGTGAAGTGACAGACAAGACTAGCAAGTTCAGTGGCCTTCCTCAGGACAGAAAAACAGGAGATAGAGAACGATACCCAAGCCAAGGAGAAACGAACTCCACAACATCCAACGATTAATCTGACCAAATCTCTTCCTATTTTGCATCTTGTCTTCTTGCTCATATTTACGCGTCGACAAACGATTCAGCTTGGGCTTACTGCGATCGTGTCTCGCTCTGCGACGGTCTCCTTACCTTCGCCACCAAACCGAGTCGCGAAATATCCTATGATAATTCCGACTATAGCTCCTTCGAGTACGAACCAAAATGGCGAGGACAACGTGCCGTTTGGGCCAAAGCTATGCACCATGATGGCCTTCAAATCGTTGTAGGCGAAGAACGTCAGCACGAAATTCATCCATGCGCCAATCACGGTGGAACGAAACCACCATGGCATCGGCATCTTTAAGATAGGGTGCCATGTAAAGACTCCATATACGCCAATGACGGCGCCGACAGTCGTATACCAGAACAAGATTCCCCAGCGTAAGAACCAACTGGCCTCAGGTAAAAAAAATGGCAACAAAAGAAAGCCTACAAGTCCAACGATAAAGCCAATTCCCTTGCCGATTGCGATTCGAGTAATGAGTGATGGATTACCGAACATGGTACACCCTCCTTTCACCGCTTAGCTTTGCATCCCATTCAGGGACTGTTCAAAAAAGACTTGCCTCATAGACTTCATGTGTTGGTCGTATATACGCTAGACATTTCTCTCGAAGTGAGGAGATCTTAATTGGCATGAGGTAATGCGAGCCAACCCAAGGCCCAATTCCCGAAAAGTCGTTTCTTCGTCGCATCTTGTGAAATACTTTCTTTATCTTTTACGAAATACGAGATACGATTCGCGAGCGACGCACTAGAAAGATCCGCTAGCGGCATTCTTCAACAGTCCCTTCAATGACATTCTTCAGGACAGAAGAACAGGAGATAAAGAACGATACTCAATCCAAGGATGAACGAACCCCACAGCATCCAACGATTAATCTGACCTAATCCCTTCCTGTCTTGCATTTTGTCTTCTTGATGCATACCTTCACCTCACAAGAAGTACAGAACAATGTGTATGATGGACAACTGAGTGCGACACACTTCCCAAGAAAAAACGACTGAGTCCAGACCGACTGTGTGTTCGCATGACAATGAGATCTGGCTTACGTTGCTTCACTTCATCCGCAATGCTCATAGAAGGTGCCCCCATGACGGCGAACCCATTGGCTTCGTGTCCCAGGCTTCGTAACTTTGTTGCCACATCTTCAGTAAACTGCTCACCATGTTCAATGATTTCTTTTCGAAATTCTTCTGGGATCATCGCGCCCACAGGCCAAACAGGTTGTGAAAAAGGCACGACATGCATCAACGTGACATGACCAGATTCTTGAAACGGTTTTGTCTCAAAAAACCGAACAATCGCTTCTCCATCCTCTTGATTCCCGAGAGGAATGAGAATATTTTGAATTTTCCGCAATGACTCTTTGACAATAAGAGTCGAACACGGTGCATGCGTCATGACTCTATGCGAGACACTCCCAAACATTTTCTCTTGAATTTGGCCGAGCCCTCTCGCCCCTAGTACGATGAGATTGGCCTGTCGCTTTTCCGCGGTATCGATAATGATTTCTGCAGGATTACCGAGCTGTAAAGATTTTTTCACTGGACCGGGATGACGTGGCAAAAGAGAGATGATGCGCTCTAATAGTCGTTCTCCTTCCTCTCGCATTGCTTTCTCGACTTCTATCGACAAATCTTTAGCTATCCCGACGCCAATGCTGGGATACGATAATCTAGGAACATCAACAACCGTCAGCACGGTCAATTCCTCTGCGCGAGATAACCCACTCAGTCCTCTTGCTGCCTCGTAGGATTGTTCAGATCCATCTACTGCCAAAATGATTTTCATGATAATTTCTCCCGTTACCTTCGTTCACTAATTCCCTTTCCTTTTTTCCACATTGAAGTCTGCCCTCACCTATCCTCTTCCCTTCGAGGAGAGGGAACAGAAGCTCCTCGGACTTGGAAACGGCCTTCGTGATTTCACCGAACTTCTTGGACCATATCAATGACACCACTCGGACATTCTTCTGCGCACATACCACACCCTTTGCAATAGTCATAGTCAATTTCGTAGCGTTTGCCAGGACCGAGCTTGATTACGGCATTATCTGGACAGACACCAAAGCAGTTATCGCATTCAAAACAGGTTCCACAGGATAAACACCGTCTTGCTTCGAACAAGGCCGTATTCTCATCGAGTCCGCTCACTACTTCCTCAAAACTGTCTTGTCGTCTTACCAAAGCCAAATAGGATTGCTGACTTTGTTCAGCATCCGTGTAATACCATGGGTTCAAGTTTTCAAATGACGCAAATGGATTAGGTGCCTGCTTCACGTATTGAGTTCCTTGCAGATAGGCATCAATGTGCCGTGCAGCCTTTTTTCCGTGCCCTGTCGCCACTGTCACCGTTCGCTCAGCAGGAACCATGTCCCCTCCTGCGAAGACACCCAAACGACTGGTCATCATGGCGTCATCGACTTGAATCACGCCATCATGAGAAATCTTGAGACCCGGAACGTCCTGTAAAAATTTTAAATCGACGTCTTGCCCAAGCGCCAGAATGACGGTATCAGCCTCAAGGGTCTCGTACTGTCCTGTGGGTTGTGGCCAGCCATGTTCATCCAATTCCATTCGTTCGACCGTTATCGTTCCATCATCCATCTGCTTAATAGTTTGGAGCCAACGCATCAACACACCCTCTTCTACAGCTTCCTCTACTTCAAATGTGTGGGCCGGCATATGCTTCTCATCTCGACGATAGATAATCATCGTCTCAGAAGCCCCAAGACGTTTTGCCGTGCGCGCAGCATCTATGGCCGTGTTTCCCCCACCATAAACAGCCACTCGTCTCCCAATTTTTGGAGGCGTCTTCCCTTCCATATTCGAGAGGAAAGAACGTGCGTCTACAATTCGACCAGCGTCTCGACCAGGAATGTCAACCCGTTTACTCAAGTGAGCCCCAACCGCGAGAAACACGGCCTCCCACCGCTCATTTTTGATCGTCGCTTCCAAATCTTCAACTTTCTTATTCAGCACGATTGTTACGCCCATGGCTTCAATTCGAGAAATTTCTGCATCGAGGACAGCCCGAGATAGGCGGTACTTTGGGATGCCAAATCGCATCATTCCTCCAGGTTTGGGACCCGCTTCATAGATCGTCACCTGATGACCAAATCGTGCAAGATGGTAGGCAGCTGATAGACCACTTGGCCCTGCGCCCACCACGAGCACATGTTTTCCTGTGGACGTTCCTGGCTGTACGTGCCATCCCTGCTTGATCGCATGATCTCCAAGAAAACGCTCCACAGCATGAATGCTCACAGGCTCATCAAGCTGGCCTCTATTGCATGCAGGTTCGCACGGGTGATAGCAGACCCGACCGTGAATCGCTGGAAATGGATTGTCTTCCATGATGGTTCGCCATGCTTCTTCATAGTTACCTTCTTCCGCATGATAGAGCCATGATTGAATATTTTCCCCAGCCGGACATGCGTGATTGCAGGGGGGAAGATGTTCTGCGTACACGGGACGCATACTTCGCCAGTTTCCTGTATGATTGGCAAGGCTCGAACTTGGATCAAGTGTAATCGCAAAAGGTTTACGTTCCATTTTTCTCACCCTTTTCCAATAAACCATACCGTGTAATATTGGCATCGGCCATGACTTGAATAGCATCAAGCGATTCACAATCTGTGGGATCACTAAACAAATGTTTAAAACGACCTTGCAATTCTAAGTAGCGTTCGACGGGAACCTGGCATCGAATCGGCGTGCAATCCGTCACTTCTCCATGTTCCGCTTCAAATAACGGAAACAGGCCACTCTCGACGGCCAAGCGCGCCACCTTAAGGGTGAGCGCTGGGTCAGATTTCCATCCCAGCGGGCAAGGCACATGAATATGGATGTACCGTGCCCCATGCAGACCCATCGCCTTCGCCACCTTTGCTTCGAGATCATGCAAATCCGCAACTGATGCGGTTGCGACGTAAGGAATCCCATGAGCCATGGCAATACGCGGGACATTTTTCCCAATTCCGGTTGGGTTTCCAGGGTTTGCCCCAACCGCTTGTGTCGTATTTGTCCAGGCTCTTGGTGGCGTTGAACCTGAGCGTTGAACTCCAGTATTCATGTAAGCTTCATTGTCGTAACAGATGTAGAGCACATCATCATTACGTTCAAACATACCTGACAGACACCCAAAACCAATATCCACAGTCGCACCATCTCCGCCCTGGGCAATGACCCTGACCTCTGATTTCCCTTTAGCTCGCAATGCCGCCGCCACACCACTAGCGACAGCAGGAGCATTTCCAAAGAGGGAATGCATCCAGGGAATTTTCCAGGCACTTTCGCGGTAAGGACTCGAAAAGACTTCTAAGCATCCAGTTGCATTGACCGCGACAAGCTGATTATCCGACGCCCGCATCGCTGCATCGATGGCATACCGGGCGCCTAATGCTTCACCACAACCTTGGCAAGCTCGATGACCAGAATTGAGTGAATTGGTTCGTTCCATCTGAGATTGCACGGTTCGGTTGGATTCATCGAGCAGACGATTTCCCACTGTAAATGTGCCGGTTTGATAAAATTTGATATGTTGATGTGCCATAGGCTTTATCTCTCAATCATAGGAGCACAATACCCAATAACGATCTGATAGGTTTTACCATTCATCATCTTGGAAACAACATTCATCACGAGGTTGACAGGATATTTATTTCTGGACGGCCTATTTGCTTTAATACATTCTCAGGGATAGGACCAGATCGACGTTGGTTGTTGCCGAACAAATTCATTGTTCACAGCTTTCCAATTGAGGTCGAGAAAATGTGGTTCTTCTAATCCCTCGAGACATGCTTCACGGATCATCCGCACGATCGAGCTTCTCGGAATCGCTCGGCCACCTAGACCTGCGATGACGGTCATCACGACAAGCGGCAAATTCTGCACAGCCATTCTTACATCGCTCGAGACGATTCCTCCCTTCCCAACGGCTAAATCCTTTTCGATCACGACGATCCGCTTTGCATTTTTGACGACTTCGTGCAAGGCATGAGTCGGAAAGGGACGGTAGGACGAGATTTTAACGGAACCAACTGAAAGGCCAGAAAGACGCAATTCATCAACAGCATCTTTGATTGTCCCATTAACCGAACCAAGCGCGATGATAATCGTTTCAGCCTCCTCTGTACGGTATGGCGTTAATAGACCGCCCGCCATTCGACCGAACTGTTCATGAAAGACCTCGCTCATATGTGGAATGGCTTTAAGGGCTCGAATATGTTTGTGATGAGCAAGATAGCGCACTTCCATAAAGGCATCAGGGCCGACCATGGCGCCGATGGAAACAGGATCCGAAGGATCCAAGACTTGAACCGGTTCAAATTCTGGGAGGTACTCATCGACTTGTTCTTGGGTTGGTACATCCACCAGCTCAAAAGCATGCGTGAGAATATACCCATCCATACAGACCATCACGGGAACACTTAGTTCTTCAGCTAACCGAAAGGCCTGCATATGAAGATCTAGCGCTTCTTGATTATTTTCAGCGAAGAGTTGAATCCAACCAGCATCACGCATCGCCATACTGTCCGAGTGATCATTCCAAATATTGATAGGCGCTCCCACCGCTCGATTCGCAATGGTCATCACGATTGGCAAACCAAGACCTGCGGCGTTATAGACGGCTTCAGCCATAAATAAGAGGCCTTGACTTGTCGTTGCCGTATACGATCGTGCTCCCATGGCTGATGCTCCAATGAGCACACCTAACGCAGCAAACTCCGATTCCACATTGAGAAACTGGCAGAGACCAACCTCTCCTGCCTTTACCTTTTTAGACAAAGTTTCCACAATATGCGTCTGTGGCGAGATGGGGTAACAGGCCATGACTTCAGGACGACAGAGGGCTACGGCAGTGGCCACGGCCTGGGATCCTTCGATTTGTTGTTTCATTCCATACCTTTACACCAAGAGAGTTGGCTCAATATTCTGCTCATAAACTTTCGCGACTATCTGAGTATTCACATCACCTATATAGCCTGGAAATTTTTGCTTAATCGCCCTCTCCACGGATTCTTTACTGAGTGCACCCGTGAGCTTCGCAAACCCTGCGACAAGCCCCGTATTGACCAACGGTCGCCCCAGATGGCGAATCGCGATTTCAGAAACAGGAATCACACAACAATGTCCCTCAGGAAGCGTCGAACAAAACTCTGCGACCTGCAAAGCCTCAAGTGTTCGGGCGGAGTTGATGAGGACGTATCCCGTTTTCGATAAACCACTAAAAACATCGACATGTAACAGCAAGGTGGAATCTTGAATGATGACGATATTTGGATGGGAAACTGGTTCACGTGACCGTATTTCCACATGGCCAATTCGACAATATGCTGTCACAGGAGCACCCATTCTTTCAGATCCGAAACTTGGAAACGCCTGCGCATATTTCCCATCAAAGAAAGCCGCGATGGAGAGCAGCTCAGCTGCTGTCACGACCCCCTGCCCGCCACGTCCATGAATCCGAATGTGAAACATCATTTACACTTTCATAGAACTGTGTGGAATGTCTTCCCTCGTTCGCACATCCAACTATCTTTATTCGATAAACGCAAGAGCTATGCCTTGCTGAAGTGCTCCGATAAGGCCCGTGAATTAGTGTATGAACCAGAGAAGAATGAAGGAAATATCTTTTAATACAACAATGGGGGTTGTGGTTTGAGGCGAAACGCAACTCGATGAGAGATGAGAGCTGGGGCAAAAGGCATCAGCTGAGAAGCATCGCTAGACCGCCCTTATGGTGACATGTGAATGGTCCGATATAGAGACCATAAGTTTCCCCACGATCTCGATACGGAAGCGAAGCAAAGAAAACACAGATTTCCATAATACAATCCAGTAGATAAAGCACTGTCCCATGAAACACACGAACTGATCCGATTCTTTATTTCCGTTCTTCAATAACTTCCCCCTAATCAATTCCTGCGGTAAAATATTGATAGCAGTGGTTATCCCGTTCATTGTGTGTAGGAGGAGAAAAACTTAGGATTTCTGAGAAGGTCAGAACCACGGAAACTCTTTGGAACACTTATAGCTTAAGAGGTTCACCATGAATAATTCAAAAGGCCAAAGCTTTGAAAAGTTTTGGGGTGAGGTCAAGAATGAAATCCATAGTCATCCGGTTATCATGCATAATCCCTATTGCCAATGGTTTAAAAAGGGCGAGGCGGTCGAGGGGCAGTTAATTGACTTGTTTGAACAATTTGCCGTCTTTTCCAAATGGTTTTTATTAGCCCAATTGATGAGAGTTTTGAATGCGTCGGACCTTGAAGCTGAGGCCCATGCACGATACATATTGGCAAACGAGTTGGGTGTTCGAATCAATTCTGACGGTTCGACAGAAAACCAACCATTCAAAACCCAATGGGCGCATATCAACTGGCTGCGAGATACGGCCCGGCCACTGAATCTCGATCCAGAAAAACTTGGCAGTTGGGATTCGGCATCTTCCTCCACCCGCGCCTTTATCAGAGGACTAGAAGAAACCTATGGCAACAAGGATGGTGAAGTTGGCCGGGGTGCAAGCTATGCCATCGAAACATGGGCTGCCTGGGGCATTGGACAGGGTGAGGCAGCCGAGTCCAATAATTTCTGGAAAGAATTGATAACGGGAATAGAAAGGTATAACAAGAAAAACAAACTGGCTGGTGATTCGGCCATTCCTTTGAAATTTTTCCTGTTCCATTTTAATAGCGAAAAAGGACACGGTGATAATGTTCTGGATGAACTAAAGGAATCGTTTTCGAAACCGGAATTTGATGGGAAAAAATTTATTGAGGCTGGGGGCAAGGCCCTGAATGCTATTTACACATTTTGGTCAGGTCTGGATCAATCTCGGAAAGAAATGAAAAACGTCCAATCCTTGAGGGAACCTCGGTTGCATCAAACAGCATTCTGAAGAAGATCACGACTCAAATGTGAATATTCATTGAACGTTCAAATGGGATTTCCCCTCACCCGACCCTTCTCCCTCCAGGGGGGAGGTGTCATCGTTGAATGTTAATGTACTATATACCCACTTATAGCCGTATCAAATAACTTCCGATATTTGAGGCGTAGTCTTACGCTATATGGCAGTCTCAATCATTCAACTGGCATTTAATTGGATTCGCTATATTCATCCGCTTTTGCCTACCAATCGACTCGCGTAGATTTCTTCAAATTCTTTCAAACAATCCAGATTAGCGATGGACGATTGGTTGACCAAATTTTTCTTATGAAACATATCCCGAATAGTCGATTCCATTTTTTTCCCGTTCATCGTTTTGGGAACCTCTCGAATCTCGTAAATTTCATGAGGCACATGACGAGGTGTCGCTTGTCTTCGAAGCCTTTGTTTGATTTTTCCCCTGTAGTGAGACACGCCATCGGTCCCGTTCTTTAACACCACGAAAAGAATCATCCGTATATCGTGATCTTCCTCCACACCGATGATCAAACTGTCCACCACTTCCTCTATGCCTTCAACGATTCGGTAGATTTCTGCGGTGCCAATACGAACACCACCAGGATTTAATGTGGTGTCGCTCCGTCCATAAACAATGACACCCCCATCATTCTTGATTTCAATATAGTCCCCGTGGAGCCAAACATCAGGGACTTTGTCGTAATAGGCATGAAAGTATTTAGTGTTCTCTGGATCATTCCAAAAAGCTATCGGCATGGATGGAGCGGGAGAACGACAGGCTAGCTCTCCTTTTTGATTGAACACGGGGTGATTATTCTCATCCAGAGCCACGACATCCATGCCTAATCCCACACATTGAACTTCTTCTAGCCGAACAGGAAGCATCGGATTGCCTAGCATGAAGCAAGAGATGATATCCGTCCCTCCACAAATGGACGATAATTGCACGTCGTGTTTCACATTGTGATATATCCAGCGAAAACAGGTGGCACCTAAAGGGGAGCCTGTCGACAAGACCGTTCGAAGCGAAGACAAGTCGTGTGTGTTCGATGGGTTCATTCCCTGTTTGACGTTTTGTGCAATGAACTTAGGACTCGTGCCAAACACGGTGATTCCCGCCTCATCGATCAAATCCCATAAAACCCGTGAGTCCGGAAACACAGGAGATCCTTCATACAGAACAATCGTTGCCTCTTGTGCCAGAGCTGACACCAACCAGTTCCACATCATCCAACCACATGTCGAGTAATAAAACACCACATCTTTCGTTCCAATGTCAGTATGTAACGCATGTTCTTTATGGTGTTGGAGTAACGTTCCACCCGCTCCGTGCACAAGACACTTCGGTAGTCCGGTGGTTCCCGATGAATACATGATGAACAAGGGGTGATTGAACGGAAAAGAGTTGAATAAAAAATTTAAGGAATTCTCTGTGCTGATAAATTCTTCCCAGGTCACGACTGAATGAAAGCGCAATGTTTCTGTACTCGACGATGTGTTGCCCTGCGGCACAATGACGATATGTTGCAGACTAGGGATATCAGGGATGATGGCGTTCAATGTTTCTATGACGGAATATGACTTTCCGTTATAGACATATCCAGCAACACAAACGAGGACTTGAGGATTCACTTGTCCGAATCGATCCTTAACCCCTTGAGGTCCGAAATCGGGAGAGCAAGAAGTCCATATGGCTCCAATAGCTGTTGTTCCCAGCATGGCAATGATGGTTTCAGGGATATTGGAAAGATAGCCGGCAACGCGGTCTCCCGGTTGTACTCCGTTGCGTAACAGAGAAGACGCAAACTGTTTAACTTGAACGGTAAGCTCGCCGTACGTGAGCGATCGAAGGGCTTGTCCCTCTACCTTGCTGAGAATGGCAGTTTTTTCAGAAGATGCGGTGAGCAGATTTTCCGCATAATTGAGCTCGGCGCCAGAGAACCAGCGTGCGCCAGGCATGACTGAGGAAGAGAGGGTTTCATCTGGAAGATGCGAAAACCGTATGCCCGAGTATCTTCGATAAAATTCCCAGAAGGTCTCGAGATGCTGCACGGACCACTGATGCAGTTCGACGTAGGTGGTGAAATTCTGAGAAAATTCCCGGTTCACGGCCTGCAAAAACCGGAACATCCTCGATCGTTGCACACGTTCAGTATCAGGTTGCCAGAGGATTTCATTCATAAAGAAATCCGAGCCTACGGTCGGCAGTTAGACGGTTTCGACAATCATGGCTGTTGCCTCTCCGCCTCCAATACATAAACTGGCCACACCACGTTGTAACCCTTTGCTTTTCAGAGCATGAATCAGAGTCACGAGAATTCGTGCTCCCGTCGCTCCAATAGGATGACCCAGGGCAATCGATCCCCCATGAACATTGACCTGATCCGGATCTAGCTGTAAACAATCATGAACGATTAAGGATGTGGCGGCAAAAGCCTCGTTGATCTCAAACAGATCGATATCGCTCAGTTGAAAGTTGGATTGCTTGAGGACCTTTTTCACCGCATCAATTGGAGCGAGGGCAAAAGTCGCCGGAGATTGTGCGTGCGTGGCGTACCCCACAATTCTCGCGATGGGGGTCAAATTCGAGGATTCTCTACCAATCACCAATGCCGCCGCTCCGTCACTGATCTTCGCTCCGTTACCTCTGGTAATCGTCCCGTCCTTTTTGTCAAAAACGGAAGGAAGGAAAGGGAACTGGTCGAGATCATCACTGTTCGGTTGTTCATCTTGGTCCATCACCGTGGAATGTCCATTTTGGGATAAGGGGACGGGAACAATTTCCTTGGCGAGCACGCCGTCTTTCTGTGCCTTCCTCACGCGCTGATAACTGGCAATGGCATAGGCATCCTGACGTTCTCGAGAAATACCATGCTGTTGAGAAACGTTTTCACATAATGTTCCCATATGCCCGTTTTCATGCTGGTCCCATAACCCGTCGCAGATGAGACTGTCGATAAGTGAGGCATTTCCCAAATGGCGACCTCGACGCATCTGAGGGACAAGAAAGGGTGCCTGACTCATGCTTTCCATTCCACCGGCAACAATGAACTGCCCCTCATTCAGTCGAATGGCTTGGTTCGCCATCATCACGGCCTTCATTCCCGATCCACAGACCTTATTGATGGTCGTCGCACCAACATTTTCCCCTAGACCGCTTTTGAGAGCAGCCTGTCGGGCAGGAGCTTGACCGGCGCCCGCAGAAATGACATTTCCGAATATGACTTCATCCACCTGATTTCGATTGATCCCAGCTCGATGAACCGCTTCGGCAATGACGATTGAACCAAGCTCCGGCGCTGACACGGATGACAACGCTCCATTAAACTTTCCGATGGGGGTACGTACGGCGCTGTAGATATAGGTGGATTCTTGTGATGATTTCATGTTGTCAATCTTACAGTTCTTTGTTGACCGTTGCGCGGGGCAATTCAAATACATCTGAAGTTTTGGCATAAAAATCGGCGCCCATCCGGCCAACATTGTTCATGCGTTCCGGAGATATCCCTTTTTGCCACTCGATACTTTTCAGTCGTGTGGAAAGGTGAATGTGCTTCACGTTACCAAGAACGAGCGTGCCCACTCCTGCCCCTTGCCCTAGTGGAATGGTTTGGTTGAGTTCGCACACCAGTTGCACCGGGCTTTCAGAGATAAATGCCGGTTCCCCAGGGTTACGAAGAATGGGCTCTACTTTGGCCTCATCGAATTCGTTTATGTCGGATTTGTAGGGAGCGGAGGAGAGGTTGGCCTTTTCAGCCGCATGGTAGGAAACCGTACCCACGACATATTGGCCCGTGGCTTTGATATTTTTCAACGTGTCTTTTTCTGATCCATCCCGGTTAAAAAAAATCGAGTTGGAAATGATCGCGGGGTTCATAGAACAAATATTAAAATAACTAAACGGTGCCAGGTTGAACGTTCCGGTCTCCGAAATGCTTGAAATCCAGGCGATGGGGCGCGGTTGAACGATGGAGTTCATTAAATGATAGATGTCCACCCAAAAATGGTCCTTGGGATGAATGTCAAAAAACTCAGTGTGAAGAGTCATACTGTTTTCTCCTGCCAGCTTGTCGGATAGTCGGGATCTTCCAACGCCTCACTTTGCCGAGTCAAACACAACGGCGCGAACGTATCCACCATCACCGCCTGTTCATTCGTTTGTCTGAGTCCAATGGAATTTTTATAGGCTCCGGGATGCGGACCATGTGGGATACCCGATGGATGGTAGCTGATCGAACCTCGTTCAATGGTTTTGCGGCTGGTGAAATCACCGGAGTGATAAAACAGTAACTCATCGCAATCTACGGACGAATGATAAAAGGGACAGGGAACCGCGTTCTCATCGAAGTCTAGGACCCGAGGGAGAAAGCTCATGACCGCGAACCCTCCGCCGGTAAAAGTCAAATGGGAAACTGGAGGTAAGTGCACTCTTCCGGTTTTCGGTTGAATGTTTTTCAAGTTGATGGCATAGGGATAGACATACCCGTCCCAGCCATTCATTTTGAAATAATTATGTGAATAAAACGTGTGTGTGAATGCTCCCTGCCGTTTGCGCACAATAGAAACCGATTCGTTGCTTGCCATCAGCTCGACGTCCCACTCGGGACATTTGAAACTTCGTTCAGAATACGGAGCATCCATCTTCAACTGCCCCTGAGCATTGATGTACTCGTTGGGAATGGAGAGGTGCTGCTTCGCTTCGACGTAGATCAGTTTCGGAGGGCTGGAAAAGGTAAATCGATAGGGGCATGACCGGGGAACGATCAGATAATCTCCGGAAACGAGTTTGAGTTGTCCAAACAGGGTTTGAATAGTAATTTCACCTTGCGCCAAAAAAAACAATTCATCGGCATCGTTGTTCGCAAAAAAGGCAGAGTCAAACACCGCTGGATGGCACAAGCCATACGTGACATTGTCATTGAAGGCAAGCAGTGTTCTCCCGCTGATGAAGTGCCCTTGAGACTGCCCCATTGAACTTCTGAAGTGTCGTCTCTGTAATAGCGTTTCGTCACGTTTTTCAAGAGAGCCCCAAGCTGCTTCTGAGTAAGGTTTGCTTTCCACCTCACTCGTGGGAGGGTGGTAGAGGTAGCAGATAGAGAAAGGGGCTTCAAATCCTTCGCGGGTAAAGCAATATTCATTCAATAAACGATCGCCCGCATAATGTGCGGTGTGATGCATGTTCGGTATGTTTCCCATCTGCAAGTATTTGAACATAGCTCATCCAACCCAATGGGTCAGCCTCCCAATGTGTTCAATTTCCAATTCCACCTTGTCTCCGGTTTGGAGAAACTTGTCTAGTTCAAGGCCGCATCCAGTCCCGACTGTACCACTGGCAAGAATATCTCCGGGATAGAGCGTCTGATCTTCCGCCGCAAAGGCAATCATTTGTGCAAAGCTGAAATGCGACGATCCGCTATTGCCTTCCGACCATAATTCACCGTTCACCCAGGCGCGCATCAGCAAGCTTCGAGGATCGGGAATGTCTTCGGGAGTGACCAGCCACGGACCCAAGCCGGTATTAAAGTCTTTGGCTTTAGCTGGACCAAGCCCCACCTTCATGATTTTTCCCTGGAGCTGACGAGCACTAAAGTCGTTCACAATTGTATAGGCACCGATAAAATTTCCCGCCTCTTCAACGGATACCCGATGACATTTCGTTTTAATGACGATGGCTAATTCCAGTTCATAGTCTTTTTTATTTTCGTGTTCCGGAAAAAACACCGTTGTGCCATCACCACTAAAACATCGGGTGGATCCATTGTACCAAACAGGAAACTCATACCATTCAGGCACGACATCCAACCCTCGTTTTTTTCGGGCGGTTCGGACATGATCTTCAAAGGTATAAAAATCTAGAAATGCCCCAGGACATTCCACCGGTGGCAGGAGAGTAATATTGGACAATGCAATTGGAGGCTGTTGCAACATTTTCTCCCATAGTTGATCACCCTCCCTGAGCTTATCCAATGCCTCGGTCGTGGTCATATGCATTAAGGGATAAATTTCATTTCCGATGAGAATACCGTGGTCCTGCCCTCCTACGGGCGTCACGTATCTCAACAGTTTCATGACGCGGGTTCCTGCAATTCGATGGCTTCAAACAAGGCTCGGAAATTGCCTTCACCAAATCCTCCATGGCCACAACGTTGAATGATTTCATAGAAGAAGGGTCCAGCGCTTTCATCGTTGTAAAGAAGAGACGCGTCTTTGAGAAAGATTTGCAGTAAGTATTTACCGTCCTCACCGTCCATCAAGATGCCATGTTTTTTTAAGTCTGTCAGGTTCTCTTTAAGATCAACGATGTGTTGTTCGGCCATTCGTTCCGGCAACAAGTCGTAATACGTATCAGGTGTTGTGAGAAATTCAATGCCCTTTGATCGAAATTTTCCTACCGTGTCCACCAGATCATCCACGGCCAACGCGATGTGTTGAATTCCCGCTCCATGATTTTTGTCGACAAAGGTCTGAATTTGCGAGTCATTGAAATGCGGATACAGTGGTTCATTGGAAGCAAATTTTACGTGAGAACCGGGATCATACATAACCTGTGAAAATAACCCGGTTCCTTTTTTCCCAGACTTGAAATCTGGGGTATGAAAGGACACGGTCCAAAATTTCTTGAAGTCCATCACCTGCTCAAAAAAATTCCAAATGGGGAAAATAGTTCTGGCGTTTATGGTGATGTGGTCAATGCGGTTCAATGGTGAATGTCCAGGCGATGGAGAAGATAACTTCTCAAACATGGGGATTTCATCATCCTGTCCTTCAATTTCCAGGAAGGTGAATTCTAAGAAACCAATCGGAGAAGCAATGGTGATAAAATGGTGGCGACTATTTGGGGAATGAATATCTTTCTCCCTGTGGACGAATGTCGCATGGTGGTCTTGTAAATAGTTGATCGTTCGATCCAGGTCTTCTACCTGAAGGACGATTTTACGAACTCCTGGACATAATGTTTGCAAATATTGAGCGGTATAGCTATTGGTTGTCAGTGGAGATGACACCATGACCTTAATGTCATTGGCGGAAAAATAGATGGCTTTGCTTTTGAATTTCTCCTCCCAATCGCGTGTGGACTGATGAGACTCGAAAAATCCCATTTTATTGAGGTAGAAATCACGACTGCGGTCGAAGTAATCGACGACAAACTCGATCGAATAAACTTTTTTGATTCCCAGCGCTGAGGGCAATTCCATTGCCTTGTTCCCCATGAAAAAGAGTGTATGTGACTGATGGCGTTTTAACGGATTTGGCCATGTATTCTGTATTCTTATTATATAATGAGAATAGCCTTGTTGCCTAATTGACGAAAAGTAATATTTGACGTAACAAAGACTTATGGTACTCAACATCCATGGACTTTGATACTGTATTTGGAACGAGACCAATAGAATGGAATCTGGACAACATTCTTTTCTGACTTGATCAAACCGCACTCACGACTGAAGCATACCAGTTACTTTCTTATCGTAGAAAAGGTTAATCTATCCCCTACTGATCATTAAGATTTATGATTAAACGCAGGTGGTATTGAACTCGAATTCTGTCTCAGGCCAGACATGGCTTTTCAGTAAATGAGTTTGCCTAGAACCAATCAACGACGATAAGGAGGGAACGGGAGTCCTTAAGCTCATTTTCCCCTCAAAACCCACGTATTCTTCTATTCACTTAAGCTTTGCGAAAGAGCCTCATGCAGGTATAGTGCATTCATTGCCGGAAGGAAGGCCGCTTTATGGAGTATACGCCAAAAGACAGTACGACCCCATCTCAAGAACAGAGCTTAGCGGGAATGCGGAAACTGTCGCCAAAACGCAATACAACAGGTTTAGACAGTGCCGAAGCGCTGGTGACCGAACAGTTAGCGCATTTTGGAATCAATGCGAATAGTGATTTCGGAGTAGTTCTTGCCAGAATTACCCAACGCCTCTATGAATCACAAGCCGACTTCGAATTGCTATGGAATCTGACACTCAAAACCATTGAAACACTCGACCGCAGTGATCAAATTGCGTATTTCAATGCCAAGAAGTTTCTCTCCTTCCAACTGGCCAAATTACTGGACACGGCACAGAACCCATTTCGGCGAACGTACCAGGCATTGGATTACCATCCATCGACACGGGCAACGAAGGGACCGTATGCCGCAATTGATAACGTCACGGCACTTTTTTCCGCTACGCCCGTGATCGCCAGAACGGCAACGTATATCTACGCTTGTGCCGAATGGATCGAAGATGCATTCAAGGGTAAGGAACTTCTGCTGGAGATCTATTCCCGATTATTGAACCCAACTTCGGTTTCTCTCGCAAATTTCATCGTCGATCTCGAAGCCGGCCCCTATGCCGAACAATACTTCGCATGGAACTTTAGCAGCGGTATGGCCGCGATCGACGGGGTATTGTCACACGTGCTTGGACGTGACGATGTCTTGATCACCAGTCGCAATATCTATGGAGGAGCCCATCAGCTCATTTATGATTGGTACGCCAAAGAAGGCAATCTCGAGATTGCCGTTGAACAATTCGATGGATGTGAGGCGACAGACTTTGCAACCTGCTGGACCCGAGTGAAAAAGAAATACGCCGATCGCTTCGCCGGCGGACGTAAGGCCTACCTGTATGTGGAGTCACCGTCTAATCCACATGGAGACGTCCTTGATATACCAGCAATCTGTCGACTGGCCCACCGTGAAGGACTACGAGTCATGCTCGACGCCACCGTGGGCACACCATTTCTCGTTCGTCCTTTACAACGAGAGGATCCCGATGAACGCCCAGACTTTGTCATTCACAGCTACACCAAGGACCTCAGCGGCACCGGGGCTGTCATCGCCGGAACGGTGATCGGTCGCACTCATGACATGTTTGCCCCCAAGGGGTACGAACCTGATGAAACAGCCCAAACCGAAGGCGCGAAATCATGGAGTGACACCATGTTCTGGAATGTTTACTATATTAAAGGGGCATTCCTTAATGCTGATTCGGCCTTTGAAGTTATTCAGGGCATGCGTACGCTTGACCTCCGCATGTTGGCTAAGTGCATTAACACCCAAATCCTGGTCCAATTCCTCGATACTCATCCTCAAATCAACGTGCGTTCCAATGCACTGAACACCCATCCCAATGCAGCTCTACGAAAAAAATTGTTATTTCTCGGGTTACCCACCCCCCTGTTTACGATCGATATCGATCAAATATCTCCCGACGTATTTCATCGTTTTTTTGATTCGCTGTCACCCACCTTCGGACACATGATTTCACTGGGTCAATCCAACACCATTATCAGCTGCCCGGCTTTAACGACTCACTCAGAACTCGACGAAAGAGAACTGACCGACGCTGGCATTCGTCCTACCACGATTCGTTTCGCAATCGGGGATGAACATCCGCGTGATCTGATTAATCATTTTCTCAGTACAGCAAAACTTGCCATCGATCCAACCCAGCCGGGGTTTAGCGATCGTTTTGGTGATCCATCTATGATCGAAACGTTGATTCGAGATTGCTATACCGACATCCATCGACGTTACATCGAATCGGCATTTTGAGATTCATAGAGACTTTTCGTGGCTATCCGCCACGGTTTCGTTGAAGGAGTGATCAGATTGTTTTAATGTGTATGGACGGGGCAGGTGAATTCTTTGAATGTTCTAGGTCGCTGGTTTCATCATAGGTTCGCCCGCTTGATGCAAGCGAAGCAGTTCCTGAAGATTTTCACCCGACATCACCTCATCGACTAAAAGTTTTTCGGCTCCTTGAGTGAGCACGGGCTTGATTTGAGTCAGAAGTTCCTGAACACGTTTTTCCTGGCTAGCAATAAGCTGTCGTACTTCTTGATCAATTTCACGAGCCGTTTCTTCTGAATAGGTGGATCTGGGAGAAGAATCATTCGGAGAAAGAAACATGGATGGGCCCGATTGATCTAAGGCAACAGTGCCCAGAGTCGTGCTCATGCCGTAATCTTTTATCATCCGTTTGGCAATATTCGTCGCTTTTTGAAGATCATCAGCTGCCCCAGTCGACGCTTCCCCGAAAATAAGTTCCTCGGCGACTCGACCACCCAAGAGCACGGCAATCTTACTTTCTAATTCTGATTGAGTGAGCAAATACCGATCTTCAGTTGGTAACTGCATGGTATACCCCAATGCCGCAATCCCTCGTGGAATGATAGAAATTTTTTGAACAGGATCAGACCCTGGAATGGTCATGGCGACCAACGCATGGCCAACTTCATGATGCGCCACTCGCTTACGTTCCTCTACGCTCAGCACACGACTCTTCTTCTCGAGTCCAGCGACCACTCGTTCTACCGCTTCTTCCAAGTCTACCTGTGCGACGGTTTCTCGATTTCCTCGAACTGCCAATAAGGCCGCTTCATTCACCACATTCGCTAAGTCAGCTCCGACCATTCCCGGAGTCATAGCGGCAATTTTCTCGAGTGAAACATCTTCTTCAAGCTTGACGGCTTTAGCATGAATCTGAAGAATAGCCTTTCGGCCTGGACGATCAGGTCGGTCCACTAACACCTGACGGTCGAATCGTCCCGCCCGTAACAGGGCCTGATCCAGAATTTCAGGACGATTGGTGGCGGCCAGAATAATGACCCCGACACGTGGATCAAATCCGTCCATTTCAACCAATAATTGATTCAATGTCTGCTCTCGTTCTTCGTGAACCATGGGACCTGTTCCTCTAGCCTTTCCAAGGGCATCGAGTTCATCAATGAAAATAATACATGGGGCCATCCCTTTGGCATTTTCAAACAAATCTCGTACTCTCGCGGCACCTACTCCCACAAACATTTCAACAAACTCCGAGCCGCTAATAGAAAAAAACGGCACGGCAGCTTCGCCAGCGATGGCTCGAGCCAGTAATGTTTTTCCTGTTCCGGGAGGGCCAACCAACAGAACACCTTTAGGTATACGTCCGCCGATACGGGTAAACTTCTCTGGAGTCTTAAGGAACTCGATCACCTCTAATAGTTCTTCTTTGGCTTCATCCACACCAGCAACATCTTTCATGCTCACTGGGATATCTTTTTCCATGTAAATCTTTGCCTTGGATTGACCAATACGCATGAAACTGCCACCTGCTCCTTGACTGACTCGTCGAAACATGAAAATCCAAATGGCAGCAAAGATCAATATTGGAATCACCCATGATGCCACATCTTTCCATAAGGTACTCACAATAACTCCAGAGAATTCGACGTTCTTCTCCTCAAGAATCTTCACTAAATCCGGGTCATCTACTCGAATCGTTTGGAACCCATTCCCCTTCTCTTCCTGGACATCAGGCTTGAGCTTTCCATTAATAATCGTATCCGTAATCGTCACCTCAGCGACCTTGTCATCTAGCAACCAAACCTTAAACTGACTATAGGACACTTCATCCAGATGTTGAGAAGCAAAATAGATTTCCTGCAGAAAAATCAGCAGCCAAAAAGCCAAAATAAAATACCAAATGGAGAAACGAAATTTTTTATCCATAGCTTTTCCCTTAAGCTGAAGAACCCCTAATTCGCCAGTTTATCGCTTTAAAGACCTCCATGGCGACTAAAATGGTTGATGCGAGGAGAAAAATTGATCCCCAATCAGCAAATGTCACTGGCGACACGTCTAAAATGCTTTGTGTCACAGGAATATACAAAGAAAGGATATGAATACCCTGGGCGGCGAATACGCCAAACATTAAAATCCAATTGTTCCGTAAAGGAATCTGGAAGGCAGATGCACGCTCCGATCGACAATTAAAAACATGGACGTTTTGCAGGAACACCATGAGTAGCAGAAGAAGATTGCGTGCTTCGGCTTCCTCGAGACCCGAGGTGAGCCACCAAAACCAAGCACCAGAGGCCACGAGACCCATGACACCCCCTGAGACGACAGTTTGTTGAATCATCAGTCTGTCGAAGATGCCGTCGGTCGGTTTCCTTGGCGTTCGAGCCATTGTCTCGGCTTCACCGGCTTCAAATGCCAGCGCCACATCTTGGGGACCATTGGTGATCAGATTCAACCACAGCAGTTGCACCGCTGTCAGCGGCAAAGGAAGCCCGGCAAGAAGTGCGATAGCAAATAGCATAATTTCTGCCGCTCCGCACGATATCAGGAGCGCGATGACCTTTCGAATGTTATCATATGCGACACGACCTTCTTCGATGCCAGCCACAATCGACGCAAACCGATCGTCAGTGATAATCATCGCCGCACTGTCTTTGGCCACATCAGTTCCTGATCCCATGGCGACACCAAGATGAGCTTTTCTCAGCGCTGGTGCGTCATTCACGCCGTCTCCAGTCACGGCAACGAAATGCCCTTGCTGAACCAGAGCATCGACGATTTCATATTTCTGCAATGGGGTCATGCGCGCGTACACTCTGACTCGTTTTATCAAATCAAAAAATTGACTGATCGTCTCCGATCCTAATTTCATTAACTGCGGCCCTGTTGCCACTTCCTGTTCGGTTGAAGCAATACCAAGCTCACGTGCAATTGACAGCGCCGTTGCAGGATGATCGCCCGTGATCATGGCCACCTGCACGCCTGCACCTCGACATCGCTCTACGGCTTCCTTGACTTCCGACCGAAGCGGATCAATAGCTCCAATGAGCCCTAAGACGGTTAACGGAGGCATATCCTGTTCATCGAACATCCCATTCTGGGTATGGGGATCCATACGTCCATCGGCCAAAACCAAAACACGGTACCCCTCTGCGGCTAATTGAAGAGCTGCCTCTTCCAAAAGCTGAGGTTCAATTGGTTTATCCCCAGTGGGTGTCGCCATTTGAGAACATTTGGGAAGAACAACTTCCATGGCCCCCTTGACGGCAGTGTGTACAACATTCTCTTCTCGATAAAATGTTGCCGCATATTGACGTTCTGATTCAAACGGAATAATACCCACGATCGGTATTGCCCGTCGCACCTCCGAAGGATTCGCCCCAAGCTTATATCCAAGGGCTAGCAGGGCAATATCGACTGCATCGCCATGATGAACCCACTCCCCTTTTTCACTGATCAATTGTGCTTCATTGCACATCACGCCGACTTTTCCAAGTCTCTGTAACTGGGGCCATGCCACACTAAGGTCTTGAGATTCTTCCTGAGCCGTGATGTTCCCGTCACCTGTGAATCCTTGTCCACTCACGTCAAAACGTTCTCCTGTGGGTAGGACCAACTTTTTTACGGTTTGTTGATTGACGGTTAATGTTCCAGTCTTGTCACTGGCAATGAAGGTGCAACTTCCCAACCCTTCCACTGCTGTGAGCTTTCTCACAATGACATGACGTTTGGCCATACGGGAGGTCGCTACCGACAAGGCCACCGTCATCGCAACTGGTAGACCCTCTGGAATTGCGGAAACAGCCAGTGCGACGGCCATAAAAAAGACTTCCGTTAGTGGGATTCCATTGTTCACGGCTATAACGGCCAAGATGATACATGCTCCGACAATCCCGACACTGATCATTCGTGCGAAATGATCCATCCTGACAACAAGCGGTGGTTTGGTTTCTTTGGTCTCTGTCACAACCTTGGCAATTTGCGCAACTTCTGTTCGAGAGCCGATCTCAACCACGATCCCAGTCCCTCTTCCAACCATGACCGTGGTTGCCGCATACACCATCCCTATTCGATCGACTAAAGGTACATCAGAATTACTGGTAGGGGCAGTAGCCTTGGTGACTGACAGGGACTCCCCTGTCAAAAGAGATTCATCGACCGCTAAATTTGTTGTCTCAATGAGGCGTAAGTCCGCTGGAATTCGACTGCCCGACTCCAATAGACAAATATCTCCAGGAACTAATTCTTCGGCCGGGATCTCTTTTTCAGTTCCGTGTCGACGAACCCGAGCGTAGATCTTGAGAAGCGATTGCAGGGCTGCGGCACCTTGTTCTGCTCTCCACTCCTGATATGCGCCAAGCGCGGCATTCAGCAAGATAATGGCAAAGATGAACCCAGCATCGGTATGTTCACCGATGACGATGGATATTCCCCCAGCGATAAGCAGGATATAGATAAGGGGACTTAAGAATTGATGAAGGAAAATGGTAAAAATGGTCGGTGGCGGCTTAACTGGCAGGCGATTCATTCCAAACAACTGTTGTCTTACCTTGACCTCTTCGTTGTTCAGTCCTTCTAGGTTTGTTTGTAATTGATCGAGAACGGCTTGTTCCGACAACGAATGCCACGAGACTTGCGTTGAATCGATTGGCCGCATCAAGGATTACCTCTATCAAGAAGCCAATAAATGAATACCAGGATAAGTGTCTTTGTTCTGTTCAAACCTATTGGCATCAGGATCAGACTACTCTACTAATCTGGAGCTGGATACACGAGTTTTATACACTTATGGACATCTACCTGCTGCTTTTTGCCACATCAGATTATTTTTCCTTTGGCCCAAATTTCCACAAATACATGGGTTCGACACAGTGAATCAAAAAATCTTTAAAAATTTCCCCTGAATATCGCTCCCTTCATAAATCCTATCTGGCGTCATGTTTGCTATACTTTTCTTCTGAATGAATGGAAGCATGTCTGTGCTGTTTTTTATTGTATCCAGATTATTCAATTCTTCTCTAAGCAGGAATGTGCATGTTCTCTGCCAATAACCGTAGAGAGATGAATGAGTAAAACGGAGCGTGAGCTTGTTATGAAAATTCTTGTTATTAATAGCGGCAGTTCTTCCGTAAGATTCTGCATCATGGAGATGTCCTCCGCTCAGGCAATAACAAGCCATGACACATCTCGCGTCTGGATTCGAGGGACGTTGCAGGGAATAGGAACTGATGCCTCCTTAGACATATCAGAACGAGAAAAGATCATTTTCCAATCATCCAACCACATCGAAAATCATGAACAGGCTTTCAAGTGGATATTTGATTCTTTGAGGCGCCTTCAACAATCTGGAGACATGCAGTTAAATATCGATCTTATAGAGGGTGTTGGTCATCGTGTCGTTCATGGCGGACATCACTTTTCTAAATCAACCGTTATTGATGATGAAGTACTACGTGAAATCGAACAACTGAATGATCTGGCCCCCTTACATAATCCCGCGTGTCTGGCTGGAATCCATGGTGCACGAACACTTTTGAATGATTCCATGCCAATGGTTGCAGTGTTTGATACCACGTTTCATCACACACTGCCTGAGTATGCAGCAACGTATGCCATTCCCCATGAACTTGCTGAACGGCATCACATCAGAAGATATGGATTTCACGGAATCGCTCATGCGTCGTTGGCTGACAGTTATGTAACCCACACCGGCAAAACGTTGAATGATCAACGACTCATTACGATGCAATTGGGTAATGGCTGTTCGATGACCGCAATAGCATTCGGGAAGTCTATTGAGACCTCGATGGGATTTACACCCAGCGAGGGACTCATGATGGGAACTCGATCAGGAGACCTTGATCCCTCCATCATCAGTTATTTGGTAAAGAAGGAACAGGTTCCAGTGATCGGTGTTCAGAATTGGCTCAATGAACATTCGGGACTTTTGGGCGTCTCAGGACGAACGAATGACATGCGCCAAATACTCCGGGCAGCGAATTACGAACAGGATGCGCGATCAAAGCTCGCAATCGATATGTTCTGTTATCGAATCAGAAAATATCTTGGCGCCTATCTTGCCGTCTTGGGTGGAGCCGACGCGATTGTGTTTGGTGGAGGCATTGGAGAAGGCGCACCAGAGATTCGCGCACAAATATGTAAAGAAATGGAATGGTGTGGTTTGAAACTGGATAAAAAGCACAACCAGGCTGCAGTAGGATTGACACCTGGAAGTGTCGCCAAAATCAGTCTAGACGGCACGGACATTGCTGCATTTGTCATTGGAACTGATGAGGAGTCATGGTTAGCATCTGAAACAGCGCGATGCCTTAGCTCCCGTCATCACAAAGAAAGACAAAACTGATAAAAAACGTGTATTCACGAGTGTAGCATTCACGGTCCTCTTCTTTGGGCTTATCCAATTAATCCCTGTCACTCAGAGCAACCCAGCTATCATCAAGGAAGTCGATTCTCCACCTCATATTCAATCCACTCTCAAGCGAGCTTGTTATGACTGCTATTCTCATGAAACGGTGTGGCCTTGGTATAGCCAGGTACTTCCTGCATCATGGCTTGTCGCATGGGATGTCAAAAAAGGTCGAAAAGAATTGAACTTTTCCATCTGGAATCAGTACACTGGCAAGAGCAAAAGAGAAGAAATTGAAAGAAATTGAAAGAAATTGCAGAAAAAGTCGACGAAGGGGAAATGCCTCCCTGGTTTTATCTTCCTCTTCATCCCGAGGCGCGACTTTCATCTAATGATCGGCAACAGCTCCGTGAATGGGCGACAAAGAGTTTACATGTGACGCACAACGATAAAGATGAATAGCGAAATTATGTAGACGCATTCTCGAAATTTTTGCTCATTTGCATTAATGTTTTATCGCCTCGCCAACCCATGAATCCTCTGGTTCTATCGGACAACAAAGCAATGAAGACTGTTACTACAGTCCCATTCACTTTATAAAAGTAGCATTACGCTGGGGACAGCCTCAAAAGTGTAACTGGACTTGGACACCTCGAAGCCAGACGTCAGATGGGTTATTGAGACACCAACGTTGAAGGTTTGTGAAGATCGCGTGGCCTAGTATGCCATCGTGTCCACGTATACCGGCGGCACCCAATTGGAGTCGCGTTAATAGTCAAAACACTGTTTGCTGATATGATACAATATGTTATGTTGAAGATATTCACGTGTTTACCATGATCACAATGACTTCTCGCAATCAGTTGGTAACAAGCATGGCCCATACATGGTTAGTGCTGTGGCTTGTGGCCTTTCCACTAATCCATATCCACCCAGAAGCCGATCATGCGCATGGAAGCCAAACCCACGAACATGGAGGGCTGTTCCATTCTGTGCTCTCTCAAGATCTTGCGTGCGAATATCATCATCATTCCCCCCATGACTTTCCAGCACAGAAAGGTACGCAGGACAATTCCCACTGTGATCATGCTCAGCCCCATCTCCTCAACCATGATGAGATAGGATTTTCGATCCTGAGTGCGTCCTATCATGATTCTTTGACAACAATTGATCAGCCAATAACCTTTCTTCCAGTCGTGCATAAGTCTTCATCTATCGTATCCACGTTACGTTCGTTACAGCTCTCATCGGAACGTGCACCACCCATTCGACTCATACATTCTCACAACCCTATCCGCCCTCCTCCGACCCACTCGGCATAATATCGCCACCCTTCAATGACCGGACACCGTGCATTGCATGCATGCGTGCCTCTAATTTTGTCGCGCCTTCTTCAATTTATTAAGAGGTCGTGTTATTCATGAGTCACTGACAAGAGTATTTCTATGAATCTACTTTGGTTATTCACCGTGCTTCTTTTTATCGGTTGCTCTGAGCCCACCAATTCTGACATCTCCTCAGACATCGTGATGGCTGACCATGAGAGGGCTCCGGCATCTTCAACAACTTCAGAAACCAGCATTCATCTTGACGATGTGCCACCAAAGGCGCGGGAACGCATACGTACGGAAGAAGCCATTGAACGACTCACCCCCCATGTGGTGACCGCTCCGGGGAACGTCACGTTAGACTTGAATCTTGTCGCGAAAGTCGCTTCACTCATCCCCGGCCAGGTGGAAAAACTCACCGGCAAACTTGGACAACACGTGCTGAAAGATCAACCGTTAGTCGCCATTGAAAGTTTAATCTTGGACGAACTTGTTCAAGAATATCTCGTCGCCAAAGCGAAACGAGATGTCGCGAAAAAAAATTTCACTCGTACGAAACAATTAGTGAAAGAACATATCGTCTCTCAACGCCGTGTCCTAGAAGATCAAGGCACCGCGATCGAAACACAAGCCGTCTTTCAGCACGTACGAGAAAAACTATTGAATATGGGACTCACACCCAAGGAATTACATGACTTTGAACATGGCAGTCATCTGGAAGGCCATAAGTATATTCTTCGTGCTCCACTTGGCGGCACGATCACTCATCAACAAGTCGTGTTAGGACAAGGGGTGTCGGTGGGGGAAGAATTATTTGAAATTGTTGATACCAGTCGGGTCTGGGTTTTTGCGAATCTCCCAATCGAACAAGCGCGTCGATTTTCAGAAGGCGATCAGGGCAAAGTCGTTCCACGTGGAGGACAGCCTATCACAGCCCAATTGGCTTACATCTCACCGGTGGCAGAGGAAACCACAAGAACCGTACGGGTCCGACTTGATGTCGACAATCAGCAAGGACGATTAAAACCCAATGAATATGTCGACGTGCAATTACTGGATGAACAACTTCCGGTCTTGTCGATTCCTGATACGGCAGTCACCATGGTGAAAGGCAAACGCGGAGTCTTCGTTCAAAAAGAAACAGGATACAACTTTGTGTTGATTGAACTTGGGCAAGAAGGGGGAGGCCTTGTGGAAATTACACAAGGCATTCAGTTGGGTGACAAAGTTGTGACTCAAGGCGTGTTTGATTTGAAAAATGCATTACTTCAAGGATCGATCGAAGGACATTAAACGAAACTCAGCCCTACTTACACCCATATGGAACGGTTACTGACGCTATCTCTTCATTATCGCTTCTTCACGCTCATCGCGTTACTCCTCGTCACAGGAACAGGCGTCTGGTCGTTGGACAAGCTGACGGTTGATGCCGTTCCTGATCTGACCCCCGTGCAAGTGCAAATCCTCACACGTTCATCGGCGCTTGGCCCACTCGAAGTGGAGCAGTTCATTACATTTCCAATTGAAACCTCGCTAAGCGGTCTCCCTGGATTGAAAGAAATTCGATCAGTCTCACGATATGGGTTATCTGCCGTCACGGCAATTTTTGAAGAAGACTTAGATCCTTTCTTTGTTCGTCAACTTGTCAACGAGCGTCTAGCTGAGGCATCTGAAGATATACCATCTATCTATGGAAAACCCATGATGGGACCTCTGACGACAGGCTTGGGCGAAGTCTATCAATTTACTCTGCGCGGCGAGTCATACAGTCCCATGACGCTCCGAACCCTCCTGGAGTGGGACATTGCCAGACGACTTCAGGCCGTGCCGGGTGTCGTCGAAGTCAATATCTGGGGAGGCGAAACCAAACAGTTCCAAGTCATGGTTGATCCAGGAAAACTCCTGGCATTCAAGCTCTCACTTCAACAGGTCTTTCACGCACTTGAACAGAATAATGCTCTGGCTGGTGGTGGTTACATTGAGCATGAACGTGAACTCTACCTGATTACCGGTGAGGCGATGGCGACTACGACTGCCGAGCTTGGGAAAATCGTGATTGACCATGGTCCAGGCGGGGTCCCGATATTTGTGAAGGATATTGGCGAAGTCAAAGAGGGGGCCGCCTTACGTATCGGGGCTGCAACACGGATGGGCGAAGGTGAAACAGTCATCGGCATGGTACAAATGCTTGCTGGCGCCAATGCTCAGCAGGTGGTCACCAAGGTAAAAGAAAAAGTTCAAGACATTCAATCCACACTCCCCCCTGGCATCGTGATTGAACCCTATTATGATCGAACACTGTTTGTAGAGAATGTCATACGAACAGTGCGAAATAATCTTCTAGAAGGAGGCTTGTTGGTCATCGCCATCTTGTTTTTGTTTCTGGGGGATCTTCGCGCCGGCCTTATTGTTGCCACGGCTATCCCGCTTTCCATGCTCATGGCGGTCACAGGCATGTATCAGGCTGGACTCTCGGGTAATCTCATGAGCTTAGGCGCCATTGACTTTGGTCTCCTTGTCGATGGATCAGTCGTCATGATTGATAACATTTTGCGAAAACTCGGGACGCGAGAACCTCGTTCTCCTGAAGAAAAACTTACGACGATTCACGCAGCAGCTAAAGAAGTCTTACGTCCTGTCGTTTTTGCCATCGGTATTATTATTTTGGTGTACATTCCCATTCTCAGTCTTTTGGGTATAGAGGGAAAAATGTTTCGCCCAATGGCGATCACGGTCATTTTTGCTCTCATCGGATCATTATTTTTTGCCGTAGCTGGTGTTCCAGTTTTGGCGTATTGGTTTGCTCGGGGTAAATCCGATCATGAAGCGACCTGGCTTATTCGTCGACTCCGTGCCATCTATCAACCGTGCCTACAATTTTCGCTTATGCGACCAATTTGGGTGGTTCTTCCCGCGCTTGCACTCTTTTTGCTCAGTTTATTCATTGGATCACGGTTGGGCATTGAATTTCTTCCACAATTAGAAGAAGGAGATCTGGCCATACAAGTCTGGCGATTACCCAGCATCTCGATGAGCGAATCCGTCGAAACCGCTCTTGCTGTGGAACGCGCCTTGCGAGAATTTCCTGAGGTCCAACAAGTTGTCAGTAGGACGGGAAGCCCTGAAGTGGCGACTGATGTTATGGGCATTGAGTTGTCAGATGTCTTTGTGGTACTCGCCCCGCCCTCATCATGGACCTCAGCCTCAACGAAAGAAGGTCTCATTTCACAAATGGAGACGGCGATTGAAACAGCGGTGCCCGGTGTGGGGTTGGGATTCACACAACCTATAGAAATGCGTTTTAACGAATTGATTGCCGGGACTCGATCAGACTTAGCCGTAAAAATTTTTGGCGAGGACATGCAGGAACTACGGAATCAGGGTGAACGAGTCGCACACGCACTCGAACAAGTGTCAGGATCCCAAGATATTAAGGTGGAACAGGTAACAGGCGTCCCAAGGATTCGCGTGATCGTAGATCGTGATCAGATTGGGCGATATGGACTGAATGCAAAAGATGTGTTGACGGTTGTCGAATCAGCTCGCGTCGGACAAACGGTTGGCACCGTGTTTCAAGGACAGCGCCGATTTGACTTGATTGTACGGCTCTCAGATGACGCGTCTGCGGGCCCTGCCGCGCTTGGGACTATTCTCCTTCCCACCACTCATGGAGAACTGGTACCGCTTTCACGGGTGGCTTCCATCCGTGTCGATGAGGGTCTGGCACAAATCAGTCGTGAAAATGTGCAGCGGCGACTTGTCGTCGAAGCCAACATTCGAGGCCAAGACCTCGGGTCATTCGTCGGCGAAGCAAAAGAGATTGTCAACAAAACGGTCAAGCTTCCGGCCGGCTACTACATTGAATGGGGCGGACAATTTCAACATTTGCAAGAAGCCTCAAACCGCTTAGCAATTGTGATTCCCATCACGTTGCTGCTGATCATTGCGGTCTTATCGGTCATATTTGGCACTATGCGATTAACCTTATTAATTTTCTTAAATGTCCCACTCGCATTATCAGGGGGACTGATTGCATTATGGTTTCGCGGGCTTCCTCTCAGTATTTCTGCGATGATTGGATGCATCGCACTATTTGGAATCGCGGTCTTAAATGGAGTCGTCCTTGTCAGTCGAATTCAAACGTTAGAAATAGAAGGGTTTTCCACTCACGAGGCCATCATTCAGGGAGCCCTGGATAGACTTCGACCAGTACTGATGACGGCGCTCGTGGCCAGCCTTGGGTTTTTGCCCATGGCCATCGCGACCAGCATGGGAGCCGAAGTGCAACGTCCCCTTGCTACGGTCGTCATTGGCGGCCTGATCACCTCAACCACTTTGACCTTATTGGTCATACCATCCCTATACGGCATGATGGGTCGACCTAACGGGTCAGCAGACACTTCACGTAACCTAAATACCGTAGTCACGGAATCATGAAGACCGGATTCACCAGAAAAGAAGGAGATACGATATGGTTGTGATGAACATTCTTCTCATGCTCCTCCTCATGAGTGGATTGCAAACGGTGGCAGCAAAAGGTCAGGTTGAGAGGTCCAGTCCAAACACTGAGACTTATAATCTTCCTGAGATTCTTTCCATTGCCTTGGAACGCAACCCACGTATCGAAGAAGAACATGGGATTGTTGAACAAAAACAAGGGAACACACTGTCGGCATCAGCGTATTCCAATCCTACGATTGTTGTGCATAGTGGTCGAGGCTCCTTAAGGGACCCCTCTATGAACACGACCATCACGGAGCGATACGTCACACTCAGTCAACCATTGGAATGGCCAGGCACACGCATTGCTCAACAACAAGCCGCTCAAGCAAGTGTAAAGAGTGCGCAAGCCGGGGTAGAAGATGCCAAACTGAACGTTATCGCGCACACCAAAAAAGTGTTCTTTGATTTATTGCTCTCGCAACACGAGACAGCGCTCATCAAACAAAATGTCCAAGCCATGAAAAAATTGAAAACAGCGGTGCACGCTCGAGTCAAGGCTGGAGAATCGCCACCGTTTGAGGTCATCAAGACGAACGTTGAGACCTTAAAAATTCTCAAAGAATTGCTTCGGACGGAAGGGGCAGAACGATCGGCAAAAGCCACATTGAATAGTTTAACTGCCGGAGGATTAGGTGAGGAGTTTACGATACAGGGAGAGTTTCTCTCTTCAGAAGGTGACCTAGATTTCACGAAGTTTTCGAAACAAACATTATCGACTCATCCGAAATTGGTAAAAGGGCAAGAACGCGTCAAGGAAGCTGAAAAACGGCATCGTCGAGAACTTCATGCGCGAGTGCCAAACATCACACTTAGTGGAAGTTATCAGCGGGATGTAGGACGAGAAGCCTTTGTCGGAGGCATTTCCATTCCGATTCCTTTATGGAATCAACGTCAAGGAGAAATTGCCAAAGCCAAAGGCGTCATGCGTCAAGAGGAGGCGATTCTTCTTCGAACACGCACAAGTCTACACCAAGGCATTATTCAAGAAACTCAAAAATCCAACATCGCAGCGGCTCAAATTTCAACATATGAAAACGGGCTTCTTAAACAAGCACAAGAAGCCTTGCGAATTGCGCAAGTCAGTTTTAGGTACGGAGAGGCGAGCTTGCTGGAAGTCTTAGATGCTCAACGCGTGTTTAGAGAAACTCAACTCGAATACATGCGAGCCAAACATGAACTATCGGTTGCTCTAACGGCACTCGAACAGTTAACTGGGAAACTCAACGATTAAGGAATAATAGCAAATCCCATTAATGGCAGGAGGTGCTGAGAGCATGATGTTTCAACAGGTCAATAGCCTCATGGACAATCATTCCTTACTTGAAGCCCTTGTACAACAGAGAGATGGGATTGTAGGTATCCTAGGACACGATCGCGGAACACGCCATGGCTCATTGCCAGTTCACCCCTTACCGAGACTCGCTCGGCAAACTGAAGCTAGGATTATAGGTGTCCTAGCTTTGTAGAACCTGTCCCGCCAATCCGACAGCCGCTATTGAAGCCTTAACTCACTCAATACATGAACTCAAGAAAGTCAAAAGTGTCCTGGCTGGTGATATTTATCGGAATTGCCATTCTCGGAATGTTGTCCTTGTCTGCATTCCACGTCATTGGTAGCACAATTGATGCTAAGGGGTTTTTACACGAACCGTTTGCTCTGTTGCCTATCGGGTATGCACTACTTGTCATTGGTGGAATTGGCGCATTGGGCAGTTTCTTCACGAACGCCAGACTCAAGAATCGAATTCGTACCAAGAATCATAACGTGAAAGATCAATGATACTGACAACGGTTTGCTGAACGGTTTTTTATCTTTCGTATCTTAACTAAAGGTAGGCCATTCAGACCGTGGTGTCACAGAGAATAGGACTTGTAAGTATATCAACGACGTTTATATCATATCATCAACTCCCCTCCCACTAACCACAGCCCAGCCCCCAAGTCATGCACTCGAAAGACAGCCACAAACGATGCTTCTTGTTACAACCTGTCCTGCCTCTTCGTAGCATCTACAGAAATCCTATCTCATGAGAACTACCTCACATTGCTCAATATTCATTCTTTAATTCATGACACGCAAACCAATATCCCCAGGGAAGATCAGGGTTATTTTTACTGTCGGATCAGTGTATTTCCCTAAGATTCCTACTAAATGATTACCGTTGTTAAGGTCAGGCCACAGAAAACCGATAAATACTAATAGGAGAACTCTCTGACAACCCTGACGATAGGTTCTGAGATATGACATATCATCGACAAGCCATGGATTCCTATTCAACGCCCACCATCGTGAGCCTCTTGTTATTTTCGGTCCTTCTGTTTTGTCCAGTCATCGCACGAGCTGACAATAATATGACTTTTCTCGATAAAAAAGTCATCAATAGCTTGAGATTGAGCGTGTACGAAGTGGTTGTGCCAAAAATTGAAAGTCAAAAAATTCAATATGCCAGGGAACTACCGTTCCATAAACTCAGTTATAAGGAACGGGAAGAAAAATATTTTAGTATTGGAACTGCGTTTTTTATTAATGAAAAGGAACTCATGACGGCGGCTCACGTACTTAAGTTGAAGTATTTTTCACTCTTAACAGATTTTCATATCCGGGATTCAGACGGTCGAGTGTATAAAATTGGACAAATAAAACAGTTTTCTTCAATTCGGGACATGGTGGTATTTGAGCTGGAGGAGTATCCGGAAGACATTATAGCCCTGAATGTATCCAAACAGGTTGAAATCGGTGATACGGTGTTTTCAGTCGGAAATGCGCAAGGAGAAGGCCTTTCGTTTCGAGCGGGTCAGGTCGCTTCATTTACCACAGAACCGGAACACGGAAAATGGAAAGACATTCGATTCACCTCTCCAGCATCACCGGGCAACAGTGGGGGGCCCTTGCTCAACGTCAATGGCCAAGTGGTCGGACTCATTATCCAAAAAAATGCCAGTGAAAATTACAATGTTGCTGTCCCGATGACCGAATACGACAACCTCAACGGCACGGCTGAATTTTATATGAGAAACATCTCACTGAATTTAAATGGAAGTCAAAATACTTATTCCATGAATTGGTCCGAGCACATTGCCCTGCCCAATACCATCCATGCCATATCACGTAAGGCCCAATCCTCGTTAAATGCTGTGTATGAACAAATTTCATCAAAGGTTTCACAAAAATATGCTGATGACTATTTCCCAAAAGGTAAACGGTTTCGTGCCTACTTGCGAAACCAAGTCAATGTCAGGCAATTCGGAGTCTTAAAATCTGATGCAGATTTTAATATGTGGAGACTCAGCAGTTATTCGAAAAAAACGATTCCCATATCTGAGGATCAGAAGATCACATTGAGTAAAAGTGATCTTTCGACCTTACAGGTCAAGATAGAAAAACCCCGCAACGTCACGCTTGAGGCCTTTATGGGAAGTCCCAAGATGGTCATGGATCATTTGTTGAAAGCATTACCCCTGACACGTGATTTCGATGTCGAAAAAGTTAGAATCGTCAGTCTTGGAGATCCGGAAAAGACCGAAATATGGGAAGACAAATTAGGAAGACCATGGATCTCATCATTATGGTATCGACCGTATAGCAATTCATTTGTGTACAGCCATTGCTTGGCCTATCCCAAAGGCGTGATATGTAATGTTGACATCAAGAAAGCCTGGTATTTAAGTACCGGCTATGTCAGTCTGATGAAAAAGGATTTAAATGAGGTGGCGGTCGGATATGAAGGTGATCTCTACGATTGGATAGATTACGTGTCTCTGAGCCAGAACTACCTCCCAAGAACATTTAAAACAAGTCAGATCCGCGTACAGAACGGAAGACTACATATTAAGCTGAATGATTTCACGCTTGATTTGAATAGTCACGCATTCAATGAAAAGACCAGTCTTCATTTTCATTTCGGGTATTCAAACAAAAGCCTCCTTGAAGAAGAACTGTTGTTATTTGAGGTAATCCCGAAAAAGGGAGTTGACGCGCATTATCGAATTCAAAAGTACTTTTCGCCAAGTAAGTTCAGTTCTGACACCTACTCGTCTCAATGGGATGATATTGTCAAGAAGGTTGAAGATTTCTCTGGAAAGGTCTTTATTGACAATAAGCACCAAGTCATACGAAAAGTCGTCACTGGAGGAACGGAAGAAATTGCCTCAGTAAACGGTGATACCATTCAAAGAGAAACGGTCATCGGGTGTTACTATAAGTTGTCAGAAGAAAATCCACTTGCCAAATGTAACGAATTTACGAACGGTATTAGTTTTTACGAACAAGAGAGCAACGGAAGTAGAGCCTCCTAGCATACGCTTCTTCATCTCATCAATACGAAGTCGACGTAGGTCTTTATAACATCCAATAGTTGCATTTAAACATCACCACCGAACAGCGAACGCAATCACTTGAGACACGGCCTCAGCCAATAGTCTATCCTGAATCAGCGGCGGCACAGTCTCGCCCAGGACAAGCGATATCGCCTCCCCGTGCTCTCCAACTGAAGCCCCAAGATGCTTCAAACAGGACTGACCGGGATCGGCCTGCGTCCCTACTTCCCATGGGTGTTGAACGCTCAGACCGCAATATTGTAAAGACACTCTCCTAAAAAATGCGGCTGGTTTCCAGCCGAATGGTTCACACCCCTCGCAATCTCTTTGCCAGCGTCCCTTTTTCAATACCTGGATAGCCTGGAGGCATCAGATCGCCGAGACCCTCACGGTTCGCGTCCCAAAACAGTTCGTGGTCGAAAACGGAAAGCTTTGTCTTCGTAGGCATTGAACACTCACCTGAAAGAACGAAGCAATACGATTCACCTGTTTACTCGAATGATGGTCTCGCTCTCATCACAGTCATGGAATTTTCTTCTCATACTTGTATGTGTTGCCGTGATGCTACCGGTAGTCTTCGAGAAAGCGATGATCGATCCAGTGTTTCAACCACATGCTGGAACGACCGTTCCACCAAAACGGCCCCCACGTTGACAATGCGGTGCCGTCGCCGAGGTTGAGGATGGCGAGATAGCGTTTTTGGGGTTCGTATTCGGCTAGTGGTTTACTTTCCAAGCTGGCCAGCAGGTTTGCATGGATATAGGCAGCCTGGCGCACACCAAACACACCAAGTTTGGGCAGATTAAAACCTTCCATAGAGGCGCAATCACCGGCCGCGAACACCCGTTCATCAGCGATCGAATGCAACATGGCGTTGATTCGAAGGCCGTCCTTGGGACGGGTCGGTAGGCCGGTCTTATGCACAAGCGGATGGGCTTCAAGTCCGATTGCCAGGACGACAATATCAGCCTCGATGAGGCTACCATCTTCGGCAATCAATAATTCTCCCTCGCGACGGACGACTTGGGTTTGCGTGCGGATGACTACCCCGCGTCGCGTCAACTTCCGCTGAAGTGCTCTTGCTGCGCCAGCAGGGGCCTCTGGGATAAGCCGATCGCCATTGGTGACGAGGCTTAGCCGAAGATCGCTATCATGGCGTGCGGCTAAAGCAATCAAATTGGCCGTCACCTCAGAACCCGTAGGCCCGCCGCCAACCACTACGATCCGCAACGTCTCGCGCTCACGAAATTTAGCCTCCAAATGCTCACGCAGCTTCCACAATTTGGCAACAGGTTTGACCGACCAGACGCTCGGATCGTTCGCCGCACCGGGGATGGCGTTCACATCCACCTGACTGCCGACATTAATGGACTCATAGTCAAAAGCCAGAACACCGCCATCGGCCAAGTGAAGCTGACGGGCTCGGGAATCCACGGACTCAACACGACCCTGAATAAACTCGCCACCGTGGGCTTCTATCAACGGTCGGGGATCAATTTGATCCGCCACAGGCTCATACATCCCCCCCAACATTCCAGTGGCCATACCGGAGTACCAGAATTCTGTTGGATCGACCAACACCACTCGCGCCCCACGCTCGACGAGCGTCTCGGCATGGGCGGCAACATACAAATGGGCATGGCCGGCACCGACCAGAATCACCGTGTGCTGTTGGCTCACGGCCAAACCTCTCTTTTGATTACTTCCACAAGATCTCCAGCAACTCATCAAAATTCGTCAGAACCACATCCCACAAATTAAAGGAGCCGAAAAGGAATTCCCACGTCTATTGCTTTGTTTGCTCTATCGCAAGTTGATACACCTTGGACGACGGTTCATGACGCTATACTGCGTCGACGCTGATCAACTACCGAAAATGTGTCCTGATCCCGGTTCGTTCCAAGACGGTCCGAAGCATTGTGGGGAACTGGTCGGATCTCAAAGAACTGCTCTTTTTAACGCTCGAAAAACGGAAAGTTATTCGGCCCAAAACCGTCATCAAATTTTGGTTTGGCACACCTGAAATAGTTCCATATGTCCATATAGTGAGTATGTCTACCTCATCGGGTCATCTCAAGATAATAATGGAGGCCATCATTGAGAGACGCTTCGACCACTAAGACTAAGTTGCCCACCTTATCGTGGAGCGTAAAGGTAGCGGTTCCAGTGCCAGTCTTCGCAAACACTCGCCCCTCTAGGATCGTTAATGTGCCGGTTCCCAACAACAACTCCGTTTCACGATTACTAGCGAATTTAAAGAACCCTTTTTCACTGATGATCAGAATAACCCAGGCGTCCTCACGCATGTCAGGTAGACGTTTACTCACCCCCTCCCATGTGCCCGCCACCTGCTCGAATGAGGAAATGGGAACGAGAGGTGTATCAGGACGAGCTTGCAAGGCACCACAGCCCAAAGAGATTGCCATAATCCATGCCAGTGCTAAGAATGTCCATGCTTTAATATGCCCCTTCATCATTGCCTCCTTTATTCTTCCGAACACTGACTAAGACCGCGGCAAGAGTTTGTCTCCTGCCTCATATTCTCTGAACCAGAATCTCCCTGCAATCAGCTCTAGATGTCCTGCAAAGAATGAATAGGATGATTCGGCAGAATCTGACCAATCTGCGATATCATTTCTCGTCGCACCACCGAAAAGAAAAGCAGAGGTTCGTCGGTCACCGCCAAGCGACCAACAACTTTGCACAGAAACCATGTAGCCGCAGCCTGATCTCGCTTTGCACTGAGAAGGAAGTCCACGGCGCTCCCATGCTGATCCACTGGCCGATAGAGTCACATCTAGTTCCCATTAAGTCGTGTAGTATACAGAATCAGATGGGTGAGACTCATGCAACGAAGGCCATACCCATGCGAATCGATCCTCTTTCCCTAAGGTCCATTTGTAACCTCAAATCCGAAAGTCTACTAGGAGTCAGGATGACCCGAGCATTGACTATTAAGTCGACTGAAGCCTTTGTTCTCTTCAAGATTGACGGAAAGCTGACCCCATGTCTTATTTGAGGATGGCTTAAGTCCAATGAAAGGATTATTAGACATCTTGCAAGCTAGCGTGAACATGAAATTGTCCTGGACAATTCGAAGACGGGCTAATCGTAGATGGAGTTAATGGGAGAATGAATGGTATGAAATCTTGTCAATCTGGGATAAAGACAGTCATTCTCCATGTCCAAGAATTGACGGGAACAAATTTCAACAAGCGTCGGCTAAAAAACATTCACCTGACCTGGCAACTCGGCTGTGTCAGAGTCAGCATGCGATCCTGTGAAATTTCATCAGAAAATATGTCCTGATGCACCGAAATCACACACACTTATCATGACTTTCGCCGGACAGCCTTGCGAAATCTCGTCAGGGCTGGGGGGCCAGAAAAATCGCAATGAAAATTACTGGACACAGAACTCGGGAGGTGTTCGACCTTAATAACATCGTCAATGTCCAAGATTTGGCCGAAGCCGGCCGTAAGGTGGTCACTCTGCATCAGGAACGAATGATCATTCCGCGGCGTGGGCATTTGGTGGACACTTCTCGAAAGGGTAAGTATAATCTACCGAGAGCTGGCGTAGCTCAGTTGGTAGAGCAGCGGTTTTGTAAACCGCCGGTCGGGGGTTCAATTCCTCTCGCCAGCTCCATATTACACTCAAGAATCCATCTGCTTCTGTAGTATTGGTTTTCATCCCTCCTCTAAAAACTTGATGCGTAGCATCAACGGTTTTTATCTATCGAGCCAGCCCTACTTTTCTTCGAAGAGAACATTTTTCAGTGTATAAGGCTTGAGCAGTCTATACACAGACGGGATCACAATTGTTTGGACTACAACAGACAAAGAGAAGGGTTCTCTGATACTTTTCGAATCCTTCAACCATCGAATGGACAAATGAGGCACGAACAGGGCATCAATAAAATGAGAGGACACTGATCTCTAGCTAACGACTCACAACATTCCCTGCCTCACGCAAAGCCAACTCATTAAGCACTATCAAATTTCTTAGAACAGAAGATTGCCTAAAGATGATTGCTAGCTTGAAACGATGCTCCTGCGCGTGCGGCCGATAGTATCTGATGAATAAATTGCAACTTTTCTATGACGGGTTGAACAAGAACTTCTGGCATCAGATCAATCAAACCCATGGCACGATTCATTTCGTTCAGCATTGTGCCCAAGTTTTGATAAGATTTTATCATCGTCATGAATTCAGCCCGTGTAGGATCGATACCAACTTCTGCAAAGTTGTGCCTCGCCGTATCCAGGACGCTTACCATGGCCAGATATTTCGCAAAAGTTTCCGCAAAATCTTCCCACGGGTGCATCGTCGCATAGGCACTGATGAAATTCTCTTGCCAATTATTGGGAGGCCCTTCCTGATAATATCGTTCTAACGCTTCCGAATAGGTCGGGTTTTGGTAGTCCCCGAATAACCGAATAAAGTCCTCTTCTTCTTTGTTTTCTATCAACATTTCCCAGTAATAATGCCCAATCTCATGTCGAAAATGCCCAACGATGGTTCGATGGGCCTCCCCAAAAGAGACGCGTAGTTTTTCCCTCTCCACATCTTCAGTTTCCTGAAGATTGATCGTAATTTTACCATGATCATGGCCTGTATAGACCTGTTCATGATCTCCCATGGGTTTCCATTGATTGCCGGAAAAATTCGTATCAGCCTTAAAGTCAAATGAAAGTGCTGGCTGAATCCCATCCTCCGCTTTGCCATAAGACAAACCTAAAAAGTCCAACGTATACAGGAGACGTCTTTTGGCTGCTTCAAGTCGATACCAACGTTCTCGATTCCCCTCCACAGAAAGATCGGGTATCGTGTCGTTATAGCGACAATAATCGCACAAACCTGTACGAGACACTTCATTGGTGTTCGCAACAAGACAGCGATTGCACACATGTTCGACTTCATAATTATGACATTTAACGAGTAAGGCCTGGCACTCCCTAATCCCACACTGAAAGGTTCCGTTGGGTGATAGGATTAAACCGGTTAATCGTTGACATGCTGGACACCAGCCAACATCTGAATTGCATGCCACACATCGGGTGTTTTCAAAAAATAAGGTATTACTGCAATGACACGTATAATTATTCATAGGATGTATTCCTTTTATTAATAGATCTGTTGCCGAACTAAACTCACCACGTCAGAGCGGCCAGGAAAATCGGCCCCTTGAAAAGTATAAGGGACGGAGGGACCAATATCTGGCTTAACATTAACGTGTCATTATCCTTCTGGTTGTTGGCTGCCACTCAAATATGCACACTCACTCAATACGATGGTTTGCTCTATCCCGTGCTACCAAGATTTGGCCATCCTGTATTATACAAGATTTAGGACAATCAGTTGAGCGACCCACATATCGCTTTCTCTCTGTATACGGATACGATTCTCAAGAATTCATTTATCCAATCCTTTACCGGTCAAAAGGCTTCATGACGTTTCAAGCAGTTGTACCATCCTCTCAATTCTGGTATGAAGAGATTAGTTCCTCGCGTATTGATGATTGACGATCTCTCACCAGTTGAACATTCGGCACTGCATTTTCGAGAGCCGTAAATTCATATTCCATGGTGAAGCACTCCAACCACATTTCGCTCACTGTTTATTCACTCTGTATCTCGTCAGAGTTATAAGGAGCACGAATGAGTAAAACGTCATCAAAATCTCAGGCCGCTCCACGTTGGACATTGTCTGATCTTCTTGCTCAACCGGACAAGGATTTTGAAACTTTATGCCGCAAGCAGGAACGCCAAGTGCGTCAACTTGAACGACTACGGCCTCGATTGAAACAGGATGTCTCCTCAACACTCTTTGAGCAGGCCTACCAGTTGAAAGAATCCATTGCTGAAACTTCAGCGATCCTCTATGCCTTTTCTTTTCTTTGGTTTGCGGAGAATACGCAACAACAATCATCACGGGCCTTCCAAGCTAAGGTTCGTGAACGGCTCACGAAGTTTGACAATCGAATCCTCTTCTTAGACCTTTGGTGGCAGGGGCTCGCTTCTCGCCACGCAAAATCCCATCTTCTTCAAGCAGGATCCCTTCAGTATTATCTCGACCTGCTCACGCGCTTAAAACCTCATACCCTGAGCGAATCCGAAGAACAAGTCATTACGGTGAAAGACAGTACCGGTCGAAGTGCCATTGAAATGTTGTATGGGGTCTTGACGACGGGATTTAAGTTCTCCCTTAAAGTTGATGGAAAAGTTCAGACTCTGACACGTGAAGAGTTAACCACCCATGTCCGCCACGCCTCAGCCCAACGTCGACAGGCCGCCTATCAAGAATTGTTTCGTGTCTACTCGGATCATCGCGACATGCTTGGGGAAATGTATAAATCACTGGTGTTGGATTGGAAAAATGAAGGCGTCACACTTCGCCAGCATCGGACACCAATCGCTGTTCGAAATATGGCCAACGATGTTCCCGATCAAGCCGTGACGGCTCTTCTTAGTACGTGCCGAAAGAATGCCAAAATTTTCCAGCACTATTTTCGTCTCAAAGCCAAACTTCTTAAGAAAAAAATGTTTACGCGTTATGATCTGTATGCGCCACTTCAGACGTCTTCAACAGAATACTCGTTTCCACAAGCGTGGAAGATGGTCAAGGAGTCGTATCAACACTTTTCTCCTGAAGTCGCACAACTGGCAACACGCGTCATCGAGGAACGGCATCTTGATGCACAAATTCGTCCAGGAAAGATGGGGGGAGCATTTTGTTACAGTGTCACTCCCCGCCTCACGCCTTATGTCCTCATGAATTTCAATGGCCAGCCACGGGACGTCTCAACCCTTGCACATGAACTTGGTCATGCCGTGCATGGCATGCTCGCCCATCAGCATTCGGTGCTGACCTTTCATTCATCGCTCCCTCTTGCGGAAACCGCGTCAATTTTTGGCGAACAACTGTTGTCAGAGAATTTTTTAAGTCACGAACGAAAGGTCAAGTCGAAACAAGCACTCCTCATGACGCAACTTGACGATCTCTATGCCACAATCCTTCGGCAAGCTTACTTTGTAGAGTTTGAGCGGCTCGCTCATGACTTGATCGCCGATGGAACAACGATTGACGCTCTTGCACAGGCGTATCTGCAACTTCTCCGTGAACAATTCGGGCGCGCCGTTCACGTTTCGAAAGAATTTCAGTGGGAATGGTTAGGCATTCCGCATATTTATTCCAGTCCGTTTTATTGCTATGCCTACAGCTTTGGCAATTTGCTCGTCTTAGCTCTGTATCAACGGTATAAACAAGAAGGGCAATCATTCCTCCCGAAGTATCTTAAGCTCTTGTCAGCCGGTGGTTCCGCCAGTCCTGAATCACTGCTGAAACCGCTTAAGGTCAACATTCGTTCAGAAAATTTTTGGCAGGAGGGATTCAATCGGATTCAAGATCTCGTTCTGGCATTAGAAAAGACAATGCCGTGACTCGACAGATCTTTCAATACGAACAGCTACTTGCTGAGTGCTTAGAAAGGCTGCATGTGGAAGGACTCCACGAAAGGATAGATCGCTTAAAAAATTCCGGCTTGTTGCTGTAACCAACGAATATAACGAATAATTTCTGTGACGTCTTCAGGAGTCACACTCTCGATTTTTGGCATATTGCCAAACTTCCAATGATGCGCGCGAACGCCCTGCGCTGCAGCCCGCTGAAAGGCAAAATCAGCATGATGATTAGGCTCATAAATTTTATGAACGAGTGCCGGGCCTTGATTCGTTCCACTGCCTTGCGGGCCATGACAGCGGGCACAATTGTCGTTGAATAAATCCTCTCCCTTCGTTAACTCGGTCGGCATCTGATCGGTCTTGATCATCACGGCAGGCGACTCTGAGGCGTCATGGCCTTCATGACTCACGTCAGTCTTGGCTTCTGAACACCCAGAAAACAAAAAAAGACATGTCATCACCAACACCAAACCCAGGTTGCGCTTTAATAAAGATTTTCGAATACGGTTCTTCATCTCATCAATCTTGAGGCTGTTGGATCTGATGTTCGTGATATTTTGACACTGATGGATCGTCCATGCCAAGCATTTGAAATCCTTCTTGACGAAAGAGACAACTATCACACTCCCCGCACGCTCGTCCATCTGCATGGGGTGCATAACAACTATGTGTGAGGTGTAATGGGGCCTCAAGTTCCAGACCTTTTTGAATGATTTCCGCCTTGGTCATCATCATCAATGGTGTGAGAATATCAATGGATTCACCTTCAACACCTCTTTGGGTTCCGAGCCGTGCAACCTTAACAAAGGCCTCAACAAATTCTGGGCGACAGTCAGGATATCCTGAATAGTCACGAACATTCGCACCAAAGTAGATACGCGTCGCAGGGATCACTTCCGCATAGGCCAACGCAAGACTTAAAAATATGGTATTGCGGGCAGGGACATACGTGACAGGAATTCCTGACTGCCGAACATGCAAGGATTGCCGTCTAGGAACCTCAAGATTGTCTGTGAGTGCAGACCCTCCGAATGCCCGAAGATCAAGCTCAATGACCTTGTGTTCTTTCGCATGCAGCCACGCCGCAATACGTGCCGCACGAGTGACTTCGATACGATGACGTTGACCGTAGAATATCGTCAACAGGTAGAGGTCAAATCCTTCGGACTTGGCCATCGCAGCCGTGACAGTCGAATCAAGCCCGCCGCTTGCCAGAATGATTGCGTTGCTATTGGCCATGAACCCTAGCGATCTCTCAGAAGACGATACTAGCGTGTTCGCGCAAGACAGCACAACAAGAATAAAGGACGGCAACCCTCATGAACATGTCTGGCCACCATGACAGAATGGTATACGCATCACGCAATTATGAACGCTGTTCAGCTCGTTCAATTTTTTCCATCAGTTCTCTATTGGTTTGACAGGCAACACATAAACGCGCAAACGGAAGCGCCTGAAGGCGCTTTTCACTCACTTCTTCGCCACACTCCGCACATATTCCATACGTGCCTTCTTCAAGGCTCACAAGCGCTTCTTCGATTTGACGGCGTTCCTTATTTCGCATTTCTTGCAAAGAAATGCCCATTTCCCTATCCAAATCCACAAGCGCTTGATCGCCGCTGTCCATCGCCGATTCCAGTCGTCGTTGCTGTTCTTCCGTCAACGATTGTCCCAATTGATGCTTAATGGCCTGTGAGATGGCATCACGCTTGGCAAGCAAAATTTTTCGAAGCGTCTCTTTCCGACCTTTTGAGGTACTAGCCGGTATTGTTTTTGATTCTTTTTTCATAGCAACCTTTGTTCCTCGTTTTGCCACGGCTTTCTTTTTGAGAGAAGCGGCTTTTCCTGGATGACGAGTCTCCTGTTTGGCTGACGTTGAGGACTTTTTCGAAACAGTGGATTTTCGGGATGCAGCTTTCGTCGATGCGGTCTTCTTTGACACGGCTTTTTTCGCAGGAGGACTCTTCTTGCCTTTGGTGGTGCGGGAAGCAGTCTTTTTTTTCTGAACTTTGGAAGCCATACATCAGCGCCCTTTCTGGCTGAAGCGGTTTACAGGCACCACACGCTATCGTCCTCTAAACCGAAATGGGAGGGTGATCTTAGCAAAATTTATTCATATGGCAAATAGAGGGGGGTTATGAATAGGTAATCAGTGAGTGAATTGAACAATTATGGAGTTGCTCCCTGCCTGCCAAAAAGGCTAATTCAACAAGAAACGCCACCTCTACAATCTCTCCGCCTAATTGTTGAATGAGGTGAACTGCTGCCCCAGCCGTTCCTCCTGTTGCTAAGAGATCGTCCACGACCAAGACCCGTTCGCCAGGCACAATAGCGTCCCGATGTATGGCCAGTGAACTGGCCCCATACTCCAAGTTATATTTGACTTCATAGACATCGGCAGGCAATTTCCCAGGTTTGCGCACAGGCACAAACCCTGCCTGAAGCCGGTATGCTAACGGACTTCCGAAAATAAAGCCTCGTGACTCAATTCCAACAATTTTCGTAATGTTAGCCGACGCATACTTGGTGGTCAGTTCATCGATGATGGACTGAAACGCCGTCGCATCTTTTAAGAGTGTGGTGATGTCATAAAACAGGATTCCCGGTTTGGGGAAATCGGGAACCTCGCGAATCAATGATTTGTAATTCATGTGCTCATACCTTTTTTGTTCCGCATATCATGCTCGATAGAATGAGTTATGTCTACAATTGTTTTTCCCTCTAGCACTGTACGTACCATGGCACCTGTCATGTTGCGACTCCTTGAGTCGGCTTCCCCAATTTCAGTTGACGCTATACAGCCATTAGGTAAGCACGACGACCGCCACGGATCTGTCATGAAGACCGGAGAATGTGAAAGTCGCTGACATCATTTTCTGGAGAAATCCATTGAACGTGAATGTGGGTGACGTGCGCGAGCATAGGGCCTTGGCGCAAAAATGTCAGCCATGCTTCTACGGACTCCCGAAGGCCTTGCGCTTCGCATTCCACGTGACCGCTTGCAAGATTTCGTACCCACCCACAAAGATTGAGCCTGAGAGCGTGTTGTTGGGTAAACGCTCGATAGGAGACGCCTTGAACACGTCCCTCTACCACAACATGAGCACGGACCAGGTCATGATGTGAAGGTTGCCCCTCTCCCTGCAACGTCTGGCTCCTCTTCTGCTGTTCTGACATACGCTGTTATTCGTTCTGTCTGCGCTCATGATACGCTCGAACAAGAGCTGACCCAACGCGAGTTCCCTCACGAATACAGTCAGGGAGGCCGAGCCCTTCGAATGCCGCGCCGGTAAGATGCATGCCCTCAAGGGTACACATCAATGAACGAATGTCCTGAAGCCGTTGACCATGACCACACACATACTGAGGCATCGCACGATCCCATCGATAGACCTCAGAAAATAACGGGTCACAAGAAATATCGGCCATTTCTTGCAATTGTTCACGTACGTATGCCACAAGGGATGCGTCGGATTCTTGAAGGATCTGTTCACGCCCCTGTCCTCCGATATAACATCGAATCAAGGAATGCTGCGCATTCGCTCGATTGGGCCATTTTAACGACGTCCAGGTTGCCGCAAGCATAGCCCGGCCTTCAATTCGAGGAACGACAAACCCAAATCCCCGTATCGACGTCTCAACGTCGCGATGGCGAAAGGCAAGAGAAATGGTCGCCGTCGAACAATAGGGAATTTGGCTGAGAAGCGACGCCACCGATGGCTGCAAGGGTTCAAGCAGTTTCGCGGACACATATGCGGGAGTCGCCAAAATCACCTCATCGGCAAGAAGACGTTCATGATTATCAAGCACGACGGTATACGTAGATCGAGTAGACGTCGTGTCTGTGGTAAGTTCGTGGACCTGATGTCCTGTACGAAGTGTGGCTCCCTGGGATGATAGTTGTTTCACGAGCGCTTGAATTAAGTCTCCAAGTCCACCACGAAGAGTTGTAAAGATTGTCCGTTGCGGCTGCGGTTGAGCGGACGGGGGGGGCGTATCTCTCCGTTGAGCTCGTATACCTTTCATCAAACTCCCATACTGTTGTTCGAGGTCATAAAACCGCGGAAAGGTCGATTTCACGCTCAACACATTGGCATCGCCGGCATAAATCCCGGCTACGAGAGGTTCGATAAAATGATCAAACGCCTCTATTCCCAGTCTTCGGCGAAAAAATGAAGCTAACGATTCATCATGCTCCAAATTGGTATACCGTGGCACAAACCACTCCCAGCCCATTCGAAGCATGCCCAACGGGGAAATCAGTCCACCCGAAAAGAGTGCGCCGAGCCGGGTCGGAACAAACGAGACCAACCCCTGAGGCAACTCGCGCATCCGACCTTTGGTAAAGCAAAATGTTTGGCTATTGGCCTTATTGGTATTGATCAATTGATCGGCAAGACCAAGTTTTTCGCATAATTCAAGCGCCCAGGGTTTGGAGGTTAAGAAAGAGTCTGGTCCCCCTTCTATAACGAAGTCATCAACACGATGTGTAAGGACTTTCCCTCCCAAACGGTCTTGTCCCTCAAGAATCGTACACTCAAACGTCTCGTTCAATCGTTGCGATTCTTCCTGTATGGCCAACGTCGCGGCAAGACCTGAAATTCCACCTCCGACAATGACAATACGACGTGCAGGATTACCCATAAGAGAAGACATCCTTCATGGTCATACGACCTGGTTCCCAAGGAATCTTCGCGATTCTTGAAACAACAGTAAACAAAGGAGAAATGGGGTATGATATGATCTGAGGTGTGTCGATGGCCTTATGATGCCTCGACCTCACGTGCACTGAATCGATGAACAACATCTATCGTGGCTTCAACAGCCTCGACAGAGATATGCGGGAGAATCCCATGACCGAGGTTAAAGATGTGACCGACTCGCCCATTGGCTTGTTGCAAAATTTTCCGAACGCGCTTCTCGATTTCTTTGACTGGAGCCCCTAATACAAGTGGGTCAAGGTTCCCTTGCACGGCAAGATCATACCCAATCGTTGCCCAGGCTTCATCCAGACGAACCCGCCAATCGAGGCCCATGACATCGCAACCCGTCTTGCGCATCAAGGGGAGTAACGTGGCTGTTCCTGTGCCAAAATAAATTCTCGGTATTCCGGCTGACGCCACGGCATTGAAAATTCGCTGAGTATGCGGCAACACATATTCTTCATAGTCATCAGGGCTTAAACATCCGACCCAACTATCAAAGAGTTGAATGGCTTGCGCGCCAGCATGAATTTGCACCTGTAAATATTCAATCACACCATTCGCCAGCTTACCGAGCAAGGCATGCCACAAATCTGGACGCGCGAACATCATTTCTTTCGTCAGACGGTAATCCCGTGAACTTCCGCCTTCGATCGCATAACTGGCAAGGGTAAACGGCGCTCCGGCAAACCCAATGAGGGGAACACGGCCGGCAAGCGCCTTTCGCGCCATGGCAATAGCATCACCGGCATACTCAAACGATTCCCCATCAACCGGGATAAGCCGCTCGACATCCACATCGGCACGAACGGGATTATGAAAGACGGGCCCTTTACTCTCGATGAATTCTAAGCGCAATCCCATGGCTTCTAATGGGAGAAGAATATCCGCAAAAATGATGGCAGCATCCAGGGAAAAGCGCTCAATCGGCTGCAGGGTTACCGCTGTGGCGAGTTCTGGAGTTTGGCAGACATCAAGAATGGAATGCCTCTTACGGACCTCGAGATATTCCTTCATATAACGGCCGGCTTGGCGCATAAACCAGACCGGGGTCCGGTCTACAGGTTCGCGCCGACATGCTCGGAGAAAACGGTCATTCATGGCAGGTATTCTACGAGTGCCCTTCTAGGGTGTCAACGAATCTCTATGTTGACGAGAGAAATACATGAAATGAATCAAGCCGAACGAGATAACACATTGCAGGCTCACCGAATTTGAGGGTGGAGCCGGCTACGTATAGACTGGCTGATTTCCTCAATGTCAGAACAGTCGTCAACCGAGAGGATGTGCGCATCATCTGGCTCTAGTTCGAGACGGTAATGATCCTCGTGCTGAGAAAACCACTCAATATAGGGATGTGGGGGCAGCAAGGGATGCGGGTCGAAGGAAATAAGGCTGACCTTACCGATTTGAGGATTGTCCATATCGGCAAGCGAATCCATAGCCCGTGCGTCATCAAGAAACTTTGAATTCCGAAATCGAAAGGCCTGCCCACGAATCTCACCAGTACATTGTCCTGCGAGACAAAAATCTACGAGGCCAAGTCCGGCAAATAGCATTTGGCCGACAACAAGCCCGTCGGTTCTATTGTCTAAATATCCCTCTTTTACCCAGCGGAAATTTCCGAATTTCTGAGCCATGAGTGTCCTATGGTAAGAAAAAAAGTCGAGAGAGAAGCATGGAATGATGATGTTGGGAAAACCCGGTGGAAGTCGAATGTTTCAGTGGAAACGATTCAAGAGATCATGCCTAGGGTTTGCAAACAGGACAATGCACCAGTCGGGTCAAGCCTGTATTTTCTAATTCTTCAAGCGCCGTCTCTCTATTCGGATACTCAAACCACCCACCATCCCAGAAATCAGCGCGTCCGGCCATTGAAGGGATTTCGAGGCAACGCTCACGATGGAGCATCGCCTGATCAAGAGCATGTTTCACGTGAATCCAATAATTCATAACGCCCCAGGGCCTCAGGCTATGACAGTAGCAAACTAGTCATCCAAGAGTTGCCATTCATCCTTTTCAACAACAACCTTTTCTCCAGCTTGTAATTTTTTGACATCATCACGATGCAACAAACGAAAATACCGGTCGATACGATCCTGTTCATCAATACGTTCTTCTTGCATTAAACCGCTGGCTAACTTGTACTTCCGAATGAGCACCGGCATGGCACGCCTCCTTCACGTTCTCAATAGATTTTTTCGAAATGGAAACCTCGTAAAATAATGGTCTTTCTTTCACAAAGTCAAGACACTCCCCTACAATACAACCGATGCTGGTTTTGAGGCAACCCGTAGCGATGCTTCCCCTACATTCGTTATAATCATGCGACGGCATCATGACTCAACCACGATCTAAGTCTGCGTGAGACAGTCACGAACGTTCATCATGACAATGAATCTCTTCTCGAGCCGAAGGAGGTCCGACAATGCCATTATACGAATACGTATGTGAGGCGTGTGACAACCAGTATGAAATCATGCAATCGCTGAGCGCGAAAGCCGAAGACACGATTTGTCCACAATGCAATGTGGCCAAGAGCCGAAGGATCATGTCCGCCTTTGCCTCGAAAATCGTTGGCACCCATAAGACAGGATTTGCAGAAATGAAAGCGTATAATATGTTAGATGAGCGAGTGAACAAATTCTCGAAACTCCCCCCGTTGATTGGCCAACGTGCAGCTATTGCTCCCGGTCCTCCACCAACACCACCCGGTACGACCTCTGGCGATTCGGCGTAGACAACGTGCATATCATGCGTACGGCTCGACGCTTAACACATGTGCATACCAACGTATTGACGAGGCTCTGGTGACTGCATGTGGACTCTCACGTCACGGTTTTTTTGACTCAGCAATGACAGCTTGACATTCATGTCTGAAAACAGGAATTATTCCGCGGGTTTCTGTTAATGAAAATTTGATACGTTTCCCAAGTCCAGGACAAGGCGAATCGCGTGACAGCCTTCTTTTTTGTCATACGACAGATGGTAGTAACGTGGAGGATGGAGTGAAAGCCTTCCTATTCAGTATCTGTATTCTATTCTCCACTGCAATCTGGGTACACGCACTACCTGCACAAGAACTTTCCCTCAACGAACCAGAAGTATCTGGGACGCTTCTGATTACAGGAAATGGACCGGAACGGCACTTGGTCGCAGACTTGGCCAACGCATTTGAAGAAAACCATTTTTCGGTCTCCGTCGATGTGTTTTGGCATGAACACGCTAAACCCATACGAACGCTGGAACTACGGGAAACCGATATTGGAGTGACGGGATATCAAGCCCCGCATCTGCGATCAACGGTCGTTGCTCGGGACGGAATTGCAATCGTAACGAATTTTTCCAATCCGGTTTCTGAAATGAGTCTCTCTCAAGTCGCCGGCGTCTTTTCTGGAGAAATCCGTTACTGGTCTCAGATCTATGAAGAAGCGCCGGAGATGAGAATCCGTCTAGTGAATCGAACTGCTAATCAAAACATTCGACAAGGATTGATTGATGTGCTAGGGATTACACGAATTCCCCGGTCTGCGAAAATGGTCGACCAAGAACGGCATGCCATCAATACCGTCACAGGCGATCTGGCGGCCATTACGTTTGTGTCGATGGCACCAGCATTACGAGCAAAGGAAGACGGAGTCGCCATTAATCTCATGTTTATCGATAAGGTTGAGCCCGAATATCAAACCGTGCTGGACAAGACCTATCCCCTCCAGCGACCGGTGGTTTTCACCACCAGGAAGGACCCAACCTCATTGACCTTAGCATTTGAACAATTCGCTCTCTCGCCCGAAGGTCAACGCATCGTCAAGGCAAATCACTATTACCCTCTTGACACGAACTAACATGAAGGCGAACTTGGCACGCAAACAACGCCAGGTATGGTTCATAACAGTCACACAAAGGCCTTAACCGGATCGGCACACAGAAAACGGATGATATGTTTAGAAAAATATTAATAGCCAACCGCGGCGAAATCGCCATGCGCATTATCCGCGCGTGCCGTGAGCTCGGCATTGCAACCGCAGCCATCTATGCCGAAAGCGATGCGACAGGCATCTATGTTAAGAAAGCGAACGAAGCCTATCTCGTCGGGCCCGGCCCCGTAAAAGGGTATCTTGATGCTCAGCAAATCGTACGCCTCGCAAAACGTATTCATGCGGATGCCATTCATCCAGGCTATGGCTTCCTTGCGGAAAATGCCGAATTCGCCACGTTATGCGAAGAAGCCGGCATCACCTTCATTGGTCCCTCCGCCTACTCTTTGGACCTACTCGGGGATAAAGTCAAAGCTCGTGAATTAGCGAAAAAAGTCGGTGTTCCTGTCGTCCCCGGCACTGACGGCCCGGCATCCAGCATTGAAGAAGGCTTGGACTTTGCACGGCGAGCCGGGTATCCCGTGATGGTAAAGGCCAGTGCAGGAGGCGGCGGACGTGGACTGCGCGTCGTCCGCTCAGACGAGGAACTCAAAGAGGCCATGGAAGCCGGTGCCCGTGAAGCATTAGCCGCCTTTGGTAATGGTGAATTGTTTCTAGAAAAATATGTCGAACGGCCACATCATATCGAATTTCAATTACTTGCCGATAAAAACGGCTACGTCATACATCTGGGAGAACGTGATTGTTCGATTCAACGACGCCATCAAAAGCTCATTGAAATTGCGCCTTCACTTGTACTCACCCCACGACTACGGGCTGAAATGGGTGAAGCGGCCATCTCCTTGGCGCGTGCAGCCCAATTCTACAACGCTGGCACAATCGAATTCTTACTCGATCCGGATGGACGGTACTATTTTATCGAAATGAATCCACGTATTCAGGTTGAGCATACCGTGACGGAACAAATCACCGCCGTGGATATCGTCCAATCCCAAATATGGATTGCGGCCGGTCGTCCCCTGGTGTTCGGACAACATGAGGTTAACTTGCAGGGTTATGCCATCCAATGCCGCATTAACGCCGAAGACCCGCAAAATGAATTTCGCCCCTCATCAGGAAAAGTCACCGCGTATCTTTCCCCAGGCGGAGTCGGCGTTCGAATCGATGGACAGGTCTATAAAGATTTTACCGTCCCACCCTACTACGATGCCCTCTTGGCCAAGCTAACCGTACACGGACGAACCTGGGACGAAGCTGTACGGCGAACACACCGTTCGTTAGAAGAGTTCGTCCTTCGCGGGGTAAAGACGACGATCCCGTTCCTGACAAAAATTATGGAAGAGCCGGATTTTCGAGCCGGTCGTTTCGATACCTCATATCTTGAAGGACACTCAAATCTGTATACCTATGAAGAAATGGTAGAACCAGAGGATTTGGTTGTCGCATTATCAGCAGCGATAGCGGCCTATGAGGGGTTATAACCACTAAACAAGAGACCTGCACGGGACGTGTGCCCCCCGTACGACGGTCGGCATTCACGCTCCTGCTGCGTTGAAAGGTGTACGATGGCTTCCACACGTCCTCCAGCAAAAAAGAAAAAACCGACACGCCAGTCGCCAGGAAAGAAAAATCCTCAGCACGGCCCAGCGCCGAATATCGAGGCATCCCCCGGAAGACGCCTCCACATTACCGATGTAGCCCTCCGCGACGGGCATCAATCACTGCTCGCCACGCGCATGCGAACGGAAGATCTTCTTCCCATTGCCTCCCAATTAGATACTGTCGGATTCTGGTCACTTGAAGTCTGGGGCGGAGCAACATTCGATTCATGCCTTCGATTTCTCAAAGAGGATCCTTGGGAACGGCTACGAGCCTTTCGCGAAGCCGCACCCAATACCCGTCTGCAAATGCTCCTTCGTGGGCAAAATCTAGTTGGCTACCGGCATTATGCCGACGATGTCTTAGAAAAATTTATTGAACTGTCTGCTAAAAATGGCATCGATGTGTTTCGTATTTTCGATGCATTGAACGATATTCGAAATATGAAATATGCCATGGAAGTGGCCAAAAGCTGTGGAAAACATGTCGAGGCCACCATTTGTTATACCGTGAGTCCGGTTCATAGCCTCAATCACTTTGTCGAGCAGGCCAAACAACTGGAAGACTTGGGTACCGATACGATTTGCATTAAAGACATGGCAGGCCTGCTTCCCCCGTTCGAAGCCTATGAACTCATGACTCGGCTCAAGGCTACCGTACGGGTTCCAATCCATCTGCATACACACTACACATCGGGCATGGCCTCCATGTCCGCCTTAATGGCCGTACTCGGTGGGCTGGATATTTTGGACACCGCCATGTCTCCTCTGGCAGGCGGCACCTCACACCCTCCAACAGAATCATTCATCGCAGCATTACGCGATACACCGTATGATACAGGGTTGAATCTGCAAGACTTAGCGCCGGCGGCCGACGGTCTCCGGCAAGCACGCAAACGGTATCGTCAATTTGAAAGTGATTTCACGGGAGTTGATACGGATATTTTAGTATCACAAGTTCCTGGTGGCATGTTGTCAAACCTGGCGTCGCAACTGGCCGAACAAAACGCCTTGGACAAAATGAAAGACGTGCTCAATGAAATTCCGCGCGTTCGTAAAGACATGGGATATCCTCCATTGGTAACACCATCGAGCCAAATTGTGGGAACCCAAGCCACCCTCAATGTGCTTACCGACGAACGATACAAAGTCATCACAAACGAAACCAAGAATTACTTCCGCGGTCTCTACGGCACCCCCCCCGGATCACTTAATTCGACGATCAGAAAACAATCGCTCGAAGGCGAACAACCCGTGAAAGGACGACCGGCAGATAGTCTCGACCCGGAACTTGATGATGCAATAGAAGAGCTGAAGGAACAAGAACCTTCACCTGAAGATTTAGTCTCCTATGCCATGCTGCCATCCGTGGCGTTACAATTTTTTGATGAACGCAAACGTGGGGAGCTGAAACCGGAACAACTCGAACCGCAAGGAGAAGACGGACCGTTTGTCGCCACCGACCTGCATCTCGCACCTGTTGAATTTAAGGTCACGGTCCATGGAGAGTCCTATCATATCCGCGTCTCCGGTGCCGGTCGGACCGTTGATGGGGTCAAGCCTTACTACATTAAAGTCGACGATAAACTTGAAGAAGTGTATCTGGAGCCTCTCCAAGAAGTCCTCGCCGGCGGACAGGATTCCGTGGTCACGAAAGGCGAAGCCAAATCGACAGAAGGACGTCCGAAACCCACCAAACCCGGTGATGTCACCACGCCCATGCCCGGTCGAGTCGTCAAGGTGTTTGTCAGTGAAGGCGATACCGTCGACGTTGGAGACTCACTCCTTGTCGTTGAAGCGATGAAAATGGAAAATCGTGTCCAATCGCCCGTTGCAGGCACGGTGTCAGCGATCTTTGTCCAAGAAGGAGATGAAGTGAATCCTGACGAGACACTGATTCAACTTGAGTAATTTGTGAGCGATACACCACATCGTTCTTGGTATGGCCTCATCATTGTTCTCTTCATGGTTCACAGCGGGTGCGCCACAATGCCGGCCCGCCCTCCGTTGATTGAATCGATTCAACGAATCCCCCTCCAGACCGTCAACATTGACGGCCATAACATCGCCTATCTCGACACAGGCAACGGCCCTCCCCTGCTATTGATTCATGGATTGGGTGGCGCCATATGGAACTGGGAGCACCAACAGTTCGCCCTTTCATCGCAATACCGGGTTATCACCATTGACCTCTTAGGCTCCGGAATGTCCGATAAACCGGACATCGACTATTCGCCTTCGATGTTCACCACGTTTTTTCTGAAATTTATGAATACCCTAGATATTGAAAAGGCGACGCTGGTAGGAAATTCTATGGGTGCCGGCCTTGCGATGGCCATAGCCTTAACCCAACCGGACCGTGTCAACGCCCTTGTGTTGATCTCCGGCTTTCCGTCCACGTTCAAAGAATCGATTCATTCACCACTCTATCAACGTTACCTTGAGCGACGCCCTCCCTTGTGGTTGGCCAAAATTGGAAATTGGGTAGCCGGACGTTGGGCCACAAAAAAAGTCCTTGAAGAAATTCTCTATGATGTTACATTATTAACACCAATCGTGATAGAACGATCATATCTGAACAGAATACATACTGATGTGCTCACGCCAATCTATTCGCTTCTGGAACACATGAAAGAGTGGGAAATCCAATACGGCGCGCACCTCCAGAAAATCGAACACCCCACATTGATCTTGTGGGGAGCAGAAGATCAAGTGTTTCATCCGGCTATCGGCGAACGCTTACACGAACGGCTCCCGCAAACGACCTGGCGTCTCATTCCACATGCCGGTCATTTACTCCAATGGGAAAAACCGGAGCCAGTGAATGCCGCTATCCGGGATTTTTTAGCCAAGAGACAATGATGACGATGAGAAATATCGCATCACAGTATCAACCTGTCACGATGGAGACGTCACATGCATACCCATAGAAGAACATGGAACGGACTCATGGCCGGCGTCGGACTCTCATTGCTGGTTGGATGCTCAACCATGGGCAGCACCCACGACAAGGGATTTACCTATACCGACATACCCATCACCTATGAAACGGCCTATCCTGGAGAAGGGAATCATATACTCTTCCGAAACACAGAGCTCCCGTTGTCTGGAGAGGGCATACAAGTCGGCGATGTCCTTCGGTCGGCACAGGTCACAAAATCCGACTTATCGCTTAGTACGCTGACCGGCCCCAATAACAGGATACGGATCATCAACATCGTGCCATCTCTCGACACAAAAGTGTGCGAACAACAAACGCACTATCTGAGCGAAAAAAACCACGGCCTCGATCAACAGGTCTCACTGATTACGATCAGTGTCGATACACCTTTTGCTCAAACGCGATTTGCCGAAGAAGCCAACATCGATAATGTGACATTTTTATCTGATTATCGCGGCGGAGAATTTGGGAAGACCCATGGCCTGTTGCTAGAAGGGCCCCACGTCCTTGCGAGAGCGGTCATGGTCGTTGATCAGCACAACGTCCTTCGGTATATGCAGGTGACTCCGGATCTTGGAAAACTTCCCGATATGGAGGCGGCGTTTCAAGAAGCGAGACGTCTCTTGAATACCCAATCATGACATTCACAAACCATTTACGTACGCGTGCCGACGCTATCTGGAAATCCCAGTTTCAACATCCCTTCGTCAAGGCTTTAGGAGATGGCACGCTTCCCGCTAAAAAGTTTCGATATTATATCCTGCAAGATGCCCGCTATCTTGAAGAACTCTCTCGCATCTTCGCGGCCGGAGTGACACGTGCCACGGATGCCGACACCGCACTTCATTTCGCGAAACTCGTTGAAGAAACAATCGTTGTCGAGCGCGGACTGCATGAAAGCTATGGCAAACGTTGGAAGCTATCGGCCAAACAGATGCGTGCCACCCCGCAATCCCCAACCAATTATGCCTACTGCCGCCACATGCGAAGCGTGGCACACGAAGGCACGCTTGGTGAAATCACCGTGGTCGCACTTCCCTGTGCATGGATCTACTGTGAGATCGGGAAACACCTCTTACGAAAAGGACCGCCTCAGGCCAGCCACCCCTATCGGGATTGGTTGCTCATGTACGGCTCACCGGAATTTGCCGAAGTCGCGCGGTGGATGCGAGCACTCGTCGACCGCTGTGCGAAATCGGCAGGATCAGCGGAAAAAGCCCGCATGGAAGAAGCATTCCTCATCAGTTCCCGGTACGAATGGATGTTTTGGGACATGGCCTGGCGCGAAGAAACCTGGCCGGTCTAGCTAGAGGAACTGAATACGTTCAGTATTGCACAAGTAAGGAACCCACCCTGAAGCCAAGAGCCGATTTAAGGTTCTCGGCCGCCTTCTTTGCTCCGATTCTTATCAGAAACCGTAGCCTACAAACGCTCCAATAACTCTGGGCAACGCACACCAGCGAAACCTCAACACCACATCCTTACGATTCACATGCCTCCCAGCAATAGTCGGACCCATTCGCGCCATATGCACTTACCCATACCGGGATGAATAGCTGCTGGTTTTTCGAGGTCGTGCCTTAATTGTCACGCCAAGAAGTAGCCCAAGGACAACCAAGGCTCCGCCATACAGCAACCAGTCGCGTTGCACGTTGTCTTCTAACTTTTTAACCGTAGAAGACAGTTCTCCCACATCGTGCCGTAAGCGTTCGTTCTGTTGGGTAAGCTCAACATTACGAGCATGCTCTTTGATTGGATTGGCTGATACACGCTTCAGCTCATTCAGCTCTTTCGTCAACGCTTCGACTTGCGCATTCAAGGCACGGTTATTGGCCTCGACGGCTTTACTCTCAGACTGAAGCATCGCATGGGCCTTGCGGTCTTTGGCAACTTGCGCTTCCAACCGCTGAAGGCGCTTTTGTGCAGTCGCGAGTTTGTCTCTTGCAATAGGTGTCGCGACCAAGTATTGAGACCGTAGCCACCCCTCCATGCCCCCGTCGGTCCGGACTTGTGTAAACTCACCCTCTTCGTCAATTGCGAGGACGGTGAGACGAGTTCCGCTCGGCAGTCCACTGTGAAGAATACGATGTCCCGTCGTCGGCCCACTACGCATCGGGACTTTCAGGACGTCAGAGATATAGTTCACATCTCCGACGGCAGCACGCAATGGTGTTGCAGTACATCCAAGATAAAAACACATAAACAAGACAAGATAGTTAAAGCGTTTCAAAACAATTAGCCTCCTTGCTATTGGGGGTCATGACGTGACATGACATAACTGCTGGGCTCTGGCTTGCTCACGAGTGAGCCTCTGACTTTCGAGTATCCGTTGAATATGCGAGATTCGTGAGGGAGACACGCCAAACCGATCGGCGACCACTCCCAACGGTTCATTCGCCACTCGTCTCAAGAGCCAAGCGGCGCATTGATACGCATCCTGATGTTCCCGTGTGAGGACCTTTCGAGGAGACAACGCATAGGCCTGTCCGACTCGCGTCAACACCTGCGTTCCCGTCAGTCGTCGAATCGGTTGTGACAGGGTTCGCAGGACATTCGTCCTCTGCTGCCGCTTTACCAGTTTTGCCATTGTGGTGACAAATGGCTCGGTCCCTAAAAAAATCTGCCCCCGCACATGCCCCCATGGCGACGGTGTATCAACGCCATTCTGAACATATTGCCGATAGCGTCTCCGCCCCTCACGATTCGAGCGGTGAAAGAGCTTGTGGATTTGGACAACCGCTATCCAGTGTGGAGCCTTCTCCAGACCGGCCGTCACGCGATAGCTACTCCATTTCCACTCATGAACGTTTCGGACCAAACCCGCTCGAACAGGATTGAGCACGATATAGCGGCACAGCTCCAGCAAGTAGACATGTTTCTCCACAAGAATACTTTTAAATCTGCCGTGCAACACATGACCCGCTTGTTGATGACGACGATTAAACGTTTGCGTGTATACGCTATTTAATCGACGCATGCCACGACTGAGATTCCCCTCAGGCGTTTCGAGCAACAAGTGATAGTGATTATCCATCAAGCAATACGCATAGCACCTCCAACGCTGCTGACACACTTCTCGACTCAAAATATCGAGAAAGCAACGGCGATCTTGATCATCACGAAATATATCGCCTTTTGCATTTCCACGAGCCGTCACATGATGCAGCGCGCCTGCATACTCCAACCGTAATTGTCGAGCCATCTCGCTAACGCTAACGGGCATAACCGATTAAGTCAAACAATGACCCTTCTCGATTGTATCTGAGACGACATTCTGAGGGGAACAGCACAATCAACCCAGTTCCCCTGCCCCTCTCGCGTGTATACGCCACACGGTTTTCCGTAGAATTGCTCAAGAAACCTCAACACTATCCACCGTCACACAGAACGCGAATTCCGTGAGCCGAGCGCCAAACCTTCCCGTGCCTTGACTCTCTCGACGCCGTCCCTATACAGTGACTTTGCCTTTCATGGCGTCAGAGGCCTATGGGCATCGAGAAATGGATGACTGGTTGAAAAGGCACAGGCTTTCATTTCTTGACATGCAACGGTTCCCACTCGATTCTGACCCGTCATCAACCCCTTCCGACTACATCCGTACTACAGGTGATCCCCATGAAGCCTCTTCGCATCACGATTCTGGATCTTGTGACAAAGGGACCGACCAAGCGCATGTATGCACGCGTGATGAATCCCAATCTGGCCAGTATCATGCCGCAGGTTGTCGCCGTGTGGTGCGAGCAAGCCGGGCACACCGTCCGATTCGTGTGTTACACCGGGACTGAAGATTTAAGCCAAGAGCTTCAAGGTGACACGGACCTCTTATTTATTGGAGCCTTCACGCGATCGGCTATGACCGCATACGCCATCAGTAACTTATACCGGCAACAAGGAGCTGTGACGGTTCTTGGAGGTCCACATGCCAGAAGCTACCCGCAAGATGCGGCACAATACTTTGATTACGTGCTTGGGTTTACCGATAAATCCATCATTCACGAAGTTCTACAGGACTGCTCACCCTACCGGCCTTTCGGCCGTCAACTCTCGGCGAAAAAGCAGCCCGTTGATCTTCCGGGAGTCAAAGAACGTTGGAAATACATTGAGCCGACCATTGCCAAAGCGCCAACTATCAAAATTATTCCGATGATCGGAAGTTTAGGATGCCCCTATACCTGTAATTTCTGCATCGACTCTGAAGTCGAGTATGAACCTGTTCCTTCGGATCAAATCCGTGAAGACCTCCACTTTCTTCTCACAAAAATTCGTCACCCCAAAGTCGCATGGCACGATCCAAACTTTGGCGTTCGTTTTCATGACTATATGACCACGATTGAAGAAGCTATCGGTCATCGAAAGATTGACTTCATTGCCGAAATGACGTTGTCGCTCTTATCAGAACCTCACTTAGTCCGCTTACAAAAAAATGGGTTCAAAGCGATGCTACCGGGAATCGAATCATGGTATTCCCTTGGCGACAAATCAAGAACAAGACAGCATGTTGGCATTGAAAAGGTTGATCAGATTTCCGATCACATCAATATGATTCTCAGGTACATCCCCTATGTTCAGACCAATTTCATTCTCGGATTAGACACCGATGAAGGCCCCGAACCCTTTGAACTGACCAAACGCTTTCTTGACCGTTCCCCTGGGGCCTTTCCAGCCTTCTCCTTGCTCTCGGCCTTCGGCCAGTCGGTTCCGGTCAACCTGGAATTACAGCGGGAAGGTCGAGTCCTCCCCTTCCCATTCCATTTTCTTGATAATAATAAATCCATGAATGTCACACCCAAACATTACACGTGGCCAGAATTTTATGAACATGTCGTTGACCTGTCACGTTATGCCTTTTCATGGCCGAGAATCATGCGAAGGTTCCAGGCCAATAAAGGCCTTATTCCAAAGTGGATGAATGGATTACGGGCCGTATCATCTGAAGGGTTTGGGCGTATTCAATACCATACAAAAATTCGTGGGTTTCTGGATTCAGACCCACAATTTCAACAATACTTTAAGGGAGAAAGCCGAAAGCTTCCAAAGTTTTATGAGAATAGAATTCGAAAAAGTCTCGGTCCCCTTTGGGATGCCTTACCCCAAGGTTCGCTGGTCCATGATCATAATGCCTATCTCAAATCGACACCTCCCCCTTCAGACTGGAAAGACATTTCAATTACCCCCAAAATAGTAAGTCCTGTAACAACGAAAACCACATAGGTTACATTGTTCATTGTCATATGAAGGGAATACCCATCGAACGGCACGTCCCTATTGTTACATACACACTCAATCCCTTCATTCGCCAGTAGCGATCCGGGGCGTAGACATCTCCTGCATGCCCCATCTCACCCAATTCTTCTGAGCACAAAATTTGCGCTTCTATGCATGAGGTGCGAAAATATGTGGTAAGCAGGAAGCAAGAGATTTCATGCTTCATCCAGGACAATTCCAGGCCTATGCGACAAGACTCCCTGCAACATATCGTGAAAAACGAACGCGGTTTTACATATGTCATGACCATGTTTTTTGTGGCCATGATGGGCGTGTCATTAATGATCATCGGGCAAGAATGGTCAGTCACCATGAAACGAGACCGGGAAGCCGAACTCCACTTTCGCGGCACACGTATCAAGGAAGCACTTGAACGGTATGCAGCCGACTATGAGGTGCAAAAAGGCATTCGCCCCAATCGTTACCCTCATCAATTAATTGATCTCACCAAAAAGCCTACACGCTACTTGCAGGTTGTGTATAAAGACCCCATGACAGGCAAAGACTTTGAACTGATTAAAACAGGAATGGAAATTCACGGAGTCCGGAGCACCAGTCAAGACAAACCCTACGATCAAGTCAACTTCAAGGGGGCCAAAACGTATCATGCCGTACGCTATGAGGTAACGGGACAATCTGGAGATTGTACGCCTGGCGTTGATGTGAGCAAACTTGAAACATTCGTTGGCTGCTCAGAGTCCATCACAACGGAGATAGACCCAGAGACGGGAAAACCGGTCCAAAATTCAGAAAGTCTACTCAATACCCCTCCTGAGCAAGGAGACATTCAATAAATGGATTTCATCAATTGTGTATACTCGTGACAAACCGGCACACACATTTCGGTTTTTGCACATGGCACATGCTCATGACTTAAATTTATAGGAAAAACTTCCGATAAAGACTACAGACATACGTGAAAGCGAAAGAATCTAGCCTGACTGTAGGAACTATGCTAGGTTAAGGTCGTGTGTGTAGGAACGCCGTCTGCACGCATACAACAACAACTGCGTATCATCGACACCAACGCATGAAACATCTTCGTCATCGATTGCTGCCGACATATAGCATGATTGCCTTGAGCATTTCGGCACTCCTCTTTGCAGCCTGCACGACACCACAGCTGCACCATGCCGAAGAAATGGTTGCCAATGAAAATTGGGATGGTGCCGTTGCTGCGTATCGCGAAGCCGTCAGGCAAGACCCGTTCAACGAAGAGCTTCAGGACAAACTTGAAGACGTCAAGGGGCGGGCGGCCGAGGCCCATTATGCCAATGGAAGGAAGTGGCTCCACGATCATCAATTAGCCGAAGCCTTACAAGCGTTTCAAATGGCCTTGGGGTTAGTTCCTGGGAAGCAGGAATACCAAACGGCCCTCACTGATGTCTTACGATTAAAAGAAGCACGCCAGGCACTCCAAGAAGGGAAAAAACTTCAAAACCTCGGACAACTCGAGGAAGCCATGGCGCGCTATGAACGTGCCATTCAGCTCGACCCCAGCCTAACCGAAGCGCTCGACAATATTACCGCAATTGCACACCAGCAGAATGAGCAGAAAGCCATCGGCGGGTCGACGGAACCCGTCACACTGCGCTTTCAAAACACACGACTCAAACAAGTATTTGAAATACTGGCGAGAACGGCCAATATCGACATCTTATTCGATAAAGACGTCCGGGATGACCTGGTAACAATCTTTACGAGAGATACCCCATTTGATGAAGCCTTAACCCTCATTTTAAACACCAATCAACTGTTCGCTAAACGGGTGAGCCAGGATACTCTCTTAATCATCCCCGACACCAAGCAAAAACGAGAACAATATCAAGACCTTAAAATCCGAACTTTTTACCTCTCGAATGCCAAAGCCAAGGACATGGCGAATCTGCTGCGGACGATTCTTGAAACGAAACGCGTCTACGTCAATGAACCGTTGAATACCGTTGTTGTACGTGATGAACCGGCAAAACTCTCATTGGCAGAACACATTATTCATGCAAACGACCGTGGCGATGCAGAAGTGTTATTCGACGTGGAAGTGCTCGAAGTCAATCGCACCAAAACAAAACGGATCGGACTGAACTTTGCCAAACAGGCCGGCATGGGCATTTTCCCTCCTGGAACCACGGATTTTAGTAACATCATTCAGAGTTTCACCTTCCGTGAACTCGTCAATCTTGGGCCGGACTCCTATCTCTTTACATTTCCAGGGAGTTTTCTGCTCGATTTCTTCAAACAAGAATCCGATGCGAAAACACTCGCCGCCCCCAAGATTCGAGTCCTCAATAATGAAAAAGCCTCGATTAACATTGGGGATAAACAGCCTATTCTCCTCTCTACCACTAATGTGTTGCCGGGACAATCGACAACAGGATCGACTCCGACAACCTCAACTGTGACCTCCATTGAATTTAAAGATACCGGCATCAAATTAACGGTAGAACCTACTATTCATTTAAACGATAAAATCTCTTTACGACTACAAATAGAAGTGACGCGATTGGGCGACCGGGTCGTACTCCAATCCAATCCTGAAATCTCTCAGTTCCGATTCGGAACTCGTACCGCCGATACGGCCTTAAGCCTCAAAGATGGAGAAACCGTGGTCCTCGCGGGACTGCTGCAGGAGGAAGATCGAAAGACTCGAGAATCCGTCCCAGGTGTCGATGATGTCCCATTACTCGGCGACCTCTTAAGTAATTCGGAAACAAACAAAGTCACCACGGAAGTGATACTTGTCATTACCGCACACATTGTGAATAGTGTCTCGCCAGCAGACTTAGCTAAACAAACCCTCTGGTCAGGGACTGCGAAAAACTACGACACCAAGCCTTTATTTTCCGAACCGAACGCCGCCCTGCCGATCGTGCTAGACAAGACTGCCACCTCCTCAGAGCCTCAGGATGCTACAGGAGAGCCAACCGCTGATACACCGGCGGCACCGTCACAGGAACGCTCCGACTCTCAGGACAACACAGACGCCGCATCGAACGATGCGACGCAAACCGTTACCCGGTTAAGCTTGCTCCCTCCAGCGCTGTCTACAAAAGTCGGAGAACACATCAGTATCGATCTCACAGGTCAAGATATCCCATCAATCGAGAAGACGAATTTCACCATCACGTACGACCCTCAGATACTGTCGTTTCAACAAGTCGTGGAAGGCACATTTTGGAAAGACCAGAACGTTCAACCACGTCTCACCGTCTCCGACGTTCCCAATACAGGACAGGTGGTCATACAGATGAATGGTGCCGGCAAGGCTGTGAAGGGCAATGGGGCACTCGCGACGTTGGTATTTGAAGCAAAGACTGAAGGCAATGCATCCTTACACATACAACGCTCGTCATTTGTCAGCCCGACGGGTCAACCGATTCCCGTTATTACCCAGCATGGGAGGGTCTGGGTGCAATAGCGTGAAGGCCTGTCGTGGGGTGACATTCCTCGAGCTCTTGATCACGCTAGCGATCATTTTTATTTTGGCGTCGGTCGCGTTACCCATTACAAAAGTCAGCACCAAACGATCGCAAGAATTGGAGCTTCGACAAACCTTACGAACCGTTCGGACGGCAATCGATGCATTTCGACGAGACTGGGCCAGAGATGGCGACACGCTTCTTGGTCCCCTCTGCGTGAAGAATCAACTGACGTGTAAGGAAAGTACGGGGCAAAGCGGATATCCAAAATCATTAGACCAATTATTAAAAATCGAATTAACTGGAGCGGAAGCACAAACCGAAGGAACGCACAATATTCGTCGCTATCTCCGTCGAATTCCCATTGACCCGATGACGGGGAAAAACGAATGGCTGCTCCGGTGTTATCAAGATGACGCTGATGCTGACCGATGGTGCGGAGAGGATGTCTTTGATTTGCATTCCACCAGCACCAACATGGCCCTGGATAAGACGAAATACCGTGACTGGTGAACATGCGCATCGTACGAATGCACAAAGACGGCTTTACCTTGTTGGAATTGCTGATCGTGGTAGCGATTGCCGCGATTCTGATTACCTTGGCCGTTCCGTCGTTTCAAACATCCTCAACCAAAGCCAAAGAAGCTGCATTAAAGCAAAACTTATTTACCATGAGATCGCTCATTGATCAATTTTATGCCGATCGCGGCAAATATCCTGCCACATTAGAAGAACTGGTAGCAGAACACTATATTCGTGAATTACCGATAGATCCATTTACCAAGTCATCGTCATCCTGGGAGGAAATTCTCGAAGAGAAAGATCAGGAAGACGACTCTCCAGCCGGCATCTACGATGTGAAAAGCGGAAGTGATTTAACGTCGCTTGACGGTAGACCCTATAAAGAATGGTAGGCATGACTATGACATATGTCTCTCGTATTCAACTTCAATGGTTGCTTGTCTTCTTATCGGTTTTCATCACGATTGGGTGTACCCATGCTCCGGCCGCAAAACCGGAGACCGGCCATGTACCTCAAACGCCCGCCGTGCAGAATGCCTTGATCTACGAGGCACGTGAAGAAGCAAATTTGCTGCGATCAGAGCTTGCCATGATCAAGATTGCCACAGCCAAGCAACAAGCCGAACTTCAAGCAGCACTCAATCAACTCGAAACGTTGAAAGCACGAGAAGAGACGATGTCAGGCCATATGCAATCCATCAAGGAGAACTTGCTTGCGGCTGAAAATGAACGCGATCAGCTACATCAAGAAAACATTAAACTTCAAGCCCAATCGACAGCACTGCCTGACCTACAACAATTAATCGCCGAGGTACAAACAGTCCAGGCCTCGGTATATGACATGATGGCCAATATGGAAACGCTGATGACTGAAGTGGTCCAAATCAAACACGATATGAAACATACACAACGGCACGCGCAACGTGGCACGCCAAGTTTAACCGCCTTTTCGATGACCACCTCGTCGACCGCCACAACGAATCTGGATACCTGGACCGTGCGCGCAGGAGATACGCTGTGGCATATCGCTCAACAACACGACATGTCCGTTGACGACTTAATGGATATGAATGCATTAGAATCTGATATGATTGTGGAAGGGCAAGTGCTCACAATTCCTCAACTTGCCGCTCATCAACCTGACCAAGAACAGCAAGAGGCGGATATGTCAGAGTCTGAGGCTGCGGTACCCCAAACTGAATAAATACACTTGACTCCCCCTCAGTCTGACAGCACTCATTTGACTGTTTGGAATGTCTTCAACTCGTGCCATTATTTCATTACAGAGCCGCGCGACCTGATGGAAGCACCTTTGAAGATTCAATAGAAGACGATAACGAACGGTCTGTTCGAGCTCGATTGGAGGCTCAAGGCATCCTCATTCTGGAGCTCAACGGAAAAGGCCTCCAGGTTGAAAGCCACACCGTTCAACGAAAAGGGAAACCGCTTTCCCTGCGAGAATTTCTGGTGTTTAATCAAGAATTTCTGGCCTTGATTAAATCCGGGCTCCCAATGCTACGAAGCTTCGACCTATTATCGGAACGTGCGACAAAGGGAGCCTTCCAACATGCACTATTGGGCCTTCGAGAAGAAATTCGTGGCGGAGCATCAATTTCTGATGCCATGGCAAATTATCCGATGTATTTTTCCGAGCTCTACCAAGCTTCGATTCGATCAGGCGAACAGTCTGGCAATCTGCCAGAAGTGATTCAACGGTATATCGAATACCTCAAACTCCTGATTGGCGTGAGGGAAAAAGTCGTGAAAGCGCTCGCCTACCCTTCATTTCTCGTTGTATTCGGATTTGCCATTGTCGGGTTTTTATTGGCCTATGTCATGCCCATCTTTGCAGAAGTCTATGCGGAAAGTAATACAGAACTGCCTCTTGCGACACAACTGTTACTCAACACCATTACGCATACAGGAGAGTGGCTTCCTTGGGCACTCGTCGGCATACTCGTCGCTGGGGTAGGATTCCACATATGGTGGAAAACTCCCCAAGGACTCATGCACACGCATCGATGGCTGCTCCGGCTTCCCTTAATCGGTGATGTCGTCTTGAAAAATCAAGTCATTCGCTTCACGCGAACGCTCTCCACCATTCTTGCCGGCGGCATTCCATTACTGTCCGCGCTCCAAGTCACGGCCAGAGGCATGACTAATCAAGTCTTCACACATGCCCTCAGTGCTACAATCGATTCCGTGAAAGATGGAAAGAGTCTCTCCTCATCGCTCAAACGTGAATCGTTTCTACCAAGAATGACGATCGAAATGATTGAAGTTGGAGAAACAACTGGCTCCCTGGAAACCATGCTCCTTGAAGTTGCAGAATTTCATGAGGGCGAATTAGATCTCCAACTATCACGGTTAACAACATGGATTGAACCACTGCTTCTCCTGGGCATGGGGATACTCGTTGGAGGCATTGTGATCATTATGTACTTACCAATCTTTAATCTTGCAGGCGCCATCTAACCATCCTGACAGGATGCAACGATCTCTGAACTGAAATGCCAACACCGCTCAAACGAGTCGCGCTTGAAGACATCTTTGTCAAGCGCGGCCTTATTTCCGATACGCAAATGGAGCAACTCGTCTCCCAGGCGCTCGAGACCCGTCGCCCACTCAAAGCCGTCCTGCTCGAAGAAGGGCTTGTCTCAGAAGAGCAGATCGTTCAAGCCTTAGCAGAACAGTACGGATTGCCCTATGAGCCGCTCAACGAATTTCGGGTCAACCCGGACTTTTTTGAAACGATTCCGGTTGAATGGATGCATCGCTATCCCTTTGTCCCCCTCTCGGAAGATGAAGGCGTGCTAACGATTGCTATTCCCAACCCGCAAGATGTGCGAGTCCTCGACGAGTTAGAACTCTTCCTGGGATGTGAATTGCGATTGGTGGTTTCAACGGATACGGCCATTCATGACGCCTTGGCCGCCAGCGAAGGGAACAAGCAGGTTCTTTCTCGCATTCAGGCAGAACTCGACCCTGTCCTCATTAAGGAAGATGAGAAAGGGGAAGAAATTCTGTCTGTAGAACAAATCTCGAAGGATCAAAGCCCGGTCGTCAAGCTTGTGAATACCATTATTTTGAGCGCCCTTCAGAAACAGGCGAGTGATATTCACATTGAAGCCAATGATCAAGTGGTCCAAGTAAAGTTTCGCATTGACGGGGTCCTCTATAATGCCATGGAACCGCTCTCCTCCTCATTTCATGCCTCATTAATTTCCAGACTCAAGATTATGGCTGAACTGGACATTGCGGAACGTCGCATTCCACAAGATGGTCGCTTCAAGCTTCATGTCGAAAAACGGACTGTGGATTTTCGCGTTTCCATTCTTCCCAGCGTGTTTGGTGAATCGGTTGTCATTCGTATTCTCGACAAGCAACATATCGCCACCGGAGCGCATGGGCTCAATCTCGACGTGCTGGGATTTAACCCCGAAGATTTACGTCGATTACGACGTGCCATTACGCGGCCCTATGGTATGGTGCTGGTCACGGGCCCCACCGGAAGCGGCAAAACCACCACGCTGTACGGCGCACTCAATGAAGTGCATACGGTGGAAGATAAAATTATCACCATCGAAGATCCAGTTGAATATCAATTAAAAGGCATCGTGCAAATTCCTGTGAATGAAAAAAAAGGATTGACCTTTGCCCGCGGATTACGCTCGATCTTACGGCATGATCCCGACAAAATCATGGTCGGTGAAATTCGGGATGTCGAAACCGCGCAAATTGCCATTCAATCGGCGTTAACCGGACATTTGGTCTTCACCACCGTGCATGCCAATAATGCCTTTGACGTAATTAGCCGTTTTGTCAATATGGGAATCGAACCGTATAATTTTGTCGCCTCTTTGAGTTGCATCCTCGCGCAACGTCTCGTCCGCGCAATCTGTCCATTTTGTAAAGTCCAGATCGAAGTCGACCGGAAGCTTTGCGAAGAATCAGGGCTCGATTACGAAAAAGTTCAATCGAATACCCTGTATGAGGGAAAAGGGTGTCACGAATGCAACGGCTTGGGTTATCGCGGGCGAAAAGGAATTACCGAATTTCTGGATATGACTGATTCGATGAAGGAAATGATCCTCGCCGGCAAGTCATCATCGGAAGTTCGCATTGCCGCCATGGCACAAGGCTTAACCACGCTCAGACAAGCCGCAGTACAAAAAGTCTTTCGTGGAGAAACCACGCTCAAGGAGATCAACCGGGTCACTCCGGTTGACGATGCCGCATGACAACATTCCTTCCCATGACGAAAGCCAGCTTGGGACTCTCGATTACTCGCGACTCTCTCTGTCTTGTAGAGGTTCGACGACAGTGGAATCGCGTAACTTGTCGACGTATTTCAGAATCACTGCTTCCTGCAGGCTGCCTGCGATTGTCTCCGGCACGACCCAACATTGAGAACATGAAAGAATTCACCGAATGTCTCCGCGCCGTCGTGAAACACAGCCGTCTCCCGCAATCTGTCGCACTCTCGTTACCAGACATTTGCGGACGAACAACGATTTTAACCTTCCCATCGTTTCCGGCGAAACAATCGGAGCAAGACTCGGTGGTACGCTGGAGATTCCAGCAAGATATGAATGTCGTAACCGACAAAACCCGATTTGCGTATCGGACCGTCGCGGCATCAAAACACCAAACACACCCGAGACACATTCTCGCGACAGCTGTCCAACACGACATTATTGAACAATACGAAGAAGCCTGCCTTGCCGTTGGCCTTTTACCAAACTCTGTCGGACTATCGGGATTAGATGTCTGCGACTTCTATCAGACACACGGACCAATATTCGGCCGGCAATCGAAACACCAGAGTGGAAACTCCAATCACGAGTCACTCTTCTTGTATCTCGCAAACTGGGGATTTTCGTTTATCGCATTTCGCAAGGCCGACCCCATTTTCCTTCGTGTCAAGACATTGCCAATCCCGCGGTTTTCTCAGCACACAGCTCAGTCCGATCAGACGACAACGGTGCCAGATGATGAGACGCGAGACAATGCGTCACTGCAGGAAAACAGCAGCCAACACTTACAACACTATACCTCGGCGCATCTGAATACGGTCTCGAACGAACTGGTCGCCACACTGCAGTACTATTTTGAATCTCATCAATATGAGCGGGTGGACAATGCGCCAATTCCCTTCTATTTCGCTGAAGGACTCTGTCATGGGAACGAATTGTTCCCGACGGAAGACTCGATCAAGACCATGTTGAACGCGACAATCTTGCGTCCGCCACCCCTGTCAATCATGAAAGTGGCAGACACATTGCCTCCGAAAACAAAAGTCGCCCTCATGAAAGCCTCTTCTCAAATGAATTCCATCTCCGCCTTGGCCAGCGTGGCAGTAATATGATGAAACCTCGAACACATTTGTCGCTGACAGCTCCGGGAATGGACCGCCTCTTCCTGGCACAATGGGGATTGATCGTCTTGATGGTAGGCGGCCTCATAATTGCCGGAGGGATTTGGTGGGTCAGTCAAGAGATTGATCGTGAACGGTCACAATTCTTGGATAAAACACATGAGCTCCAACTGCTAAATCGGCAGATGATCACAAACGCCTCGTCGCACGGGATAGATCTTTCTCAAGAACGCATTCAAGCGTTGCCAAAAGAAATTCGCTTTGCCAATCAAATACGGGCACAATTAGGATTTTCATGGACTCAATTTCTGAATGATCTGGAATCCACGGTCCCAGACACGATTTCCATGGAATCTGTCAAAGTAAATTTTAAAGAAACAACCATTACATTAAGCGGATCTGCTAAAACCCTCAAAGACATCAATGGGTTGGTCGATCAACTGGAGACGCACCCGTCATTTCATCACGTCGTCTTATCGCAACATGCGCAGAAACAAAACAAGAAACACGATAAGACCACATTTGTGCTCTTTACGCTCACTGTCTTGTATAAGTCGGGCCAAGAGCCTCCAATAACAGAACAAAACGGAGTCTAGACCTATCATGCCATTTGCATTTCTCAATCGTTCCAAGACCACATTTCAGGTCTCACGTCATCTCATCCCGCTCACGCTAATGGCTGGCCTGTCATGTCTCATTGCATTGGGCATGTACATTTTCGTCTATGTTCCGGCCCACACGCAGCTGGAAGACGCATCAGTGTTTTATTCGGCCACAGTACACAATCGGCAACAATTGGAGGCCGCACAAAATACCCAGGAGATTTTAGGAGAAATCTGGAGCGGTCTTCCCGTTCAAAAAGACTTTACACGCTTGAGCGTCTCCATTGCCTCTTTGGCAAAGACCCATCATGTCCGAATTCCGGGGATGGGCTATGACCTCCAAGAACTCCGTCATCAACTCGCTACGAAAGGCATACTGTCATTCGAAGCGTCGGGACGTTATAAATCTATACGGAAATTCATCTTTGAACTCGAGTCGAAATGGCCCTATGTTTTCATCGAAAAACTCTCGGTGGAACGCGCGAAAAAGTCACATGAAGTCGGATTTAAAATTAAGGTCGCCACATTTCTTCGACAACCTTCGGGGCATTCGACACAGACACGCCAAGTATTATGACGAATCAAAAGAAAATATACATGCTCGGCGCCTTACTGCTAGTCTGGGGAGTCACGGTTGTGTTTCAACTCTCGGAGGAGACTGAACGCTCCGGAACAATGACCAACACCCTCTCGACCGTCAATGAACGACTCACAAACGCTCCAGATGCCCTGGCCTTAACGAAATCATTTTCCAATCCCAGACAACACGTCACGCTGGCGACGCCTCGAAATATTTTTTCTCCCTTCCATCTCCGTAATACACAACATGCATCCAATTCCACTAGAAAGAAAACTACAAAGGCAAAAAGTCAAGTACCTGCGAAACAAGAACCAACATTCGTGACGCCTCCCGGGCCTTCACCTGAAGAGCTCGCCTATCAACGAGCACAGCAACAACTCGGTAAATTTCGATTTCTCGGCTATCTGAAAAAGGGTGGGGAAAGCCAGGCCTTTCTGACGAAAGATCAATCGATCTATATCGTGAAGCAAGGCGAAACCGTTGAAGGTCGCATCGTCGTCAATCGAATCGACCCAACAATCGTAACCTTATCAACCCAAATCGTAGAATCCGGCAGTCTAGTCGAAGCTGAAATTCCACTCACAAAAGATGGGGAAAAATCCTGACCTTCAACACACGCATCCTATCATTATCACACAACTGCCCATGACACTCTTTCTCATGCAGACGCAACTAGCCAAGGCCCTTGTTCGCATTGCTTCGATCATCAGTCTGCTCTCGATAGCCACGCTCAACCCCACGTTTGCATCCACCTACCGTTGTGAAGACTCATCTGGAGTCACCGTTCTCACAGACAGTCCCGCACAACTAGAACGTTGCACGGTCTTATTTCAAGAACCCGAATTACCCAATCAAGCCACAAGTCCTCATGCGCAGCTTTCTCGTGAGCCTCTGTCATTATTGACACAACCGGATGCCCAAGTGCCGAATACACAAAGCACAGAATATCCTTTTATTGATGAGCAGGGTCGCCATGTGAATAGTGAGGAAGCGGATATGGCGACCATTCCGGTCACAGCCTATGGCGGCTCACTGCTAGTCACCGTTCAATTAAATCATTCCAGAGATGTACGGCTTATCCTCGACACCGGTGCAACGATGACGGTTCTCTCACAAGACGTCGCGCTTGACCTGGGACTCATGGCAAGTACACAGACTCAATTAACGACGGTTCAAACTGCAGGAGGCCCCATACAAGTCAATGTGAGTACCGTCCAATCCATGCAAGCCGGCACAGCACAAGTCAAAGATGTTGAGGTCGCTATCCATGACCTTCCTGATAGTCACACAGGCATTGATGGACTTTTGGGCATGTCCTTCCTCAACCACTTCCTCGTCACACTCGACACCAACCAAGGCGTCCTGCATTTACAACCACGCTCCTGACCTGACTCTGCGACCTTGTGTATACGGCCGCAGATCGTGAAACGGAACTAGTGGAACTAGGGAGTTTCGTGGACATCACTGGAAAGCCTACGATAAGATGAATCCACGACTCGCTAGTCGTTCCTGCCCTTGTGTTTAGACGACATGTGTAGCTGCACATTGTACGTCATTCAACTCTGCGGAAAGTGATGTGGGAACGCTATGATTGAAACAGCCATACCAGTTCACCAGTAACTCCATAGAGTCCCATAGGCAAAGGTATTCATAGAAGACATCTCAATGATGATGCCAACTCCGAAGTCCCATCACTTTCCCACCCCACCATCATGGTTATCTGAATTGCCACGGAAAGATTATTGGTCTACCCCATTTGCCGAAAGTTTGCTCACGCATTTAGAGCTCTCCCAGGGTATCACGGTATTAGACATTGCATGCGGTAGCGGGTTACCAACGTTTTATTTAGCCCACCATGTGGGACACACAGGAAACGTCGTTGGACTGGATATGAGCGAAGCTCAAGTCATGCGTGCGCGCACCTACCAAGGTCCGCATTATCCATGGCTCGAGTTTCGGCAAGGTGATATACGACATCTACCTTCAGATCTTGGAACATTTGATCGCATTACGGGAAACTTATCCTTCATGTTTTTTCGCCCGAATCGAAAGAAGGCCCTCGAACAATTAACCCATTTCCTCAAACCTGGCGGGCAATTGGTTTTGACATTCCCCTCCCTCGGCACATTTGACTCTCTCTGGAAACGAGTAGATCAGGAAATGGTCACGCAAAGACTAGCCCGCGAACAGCAAGCCTTCACCGAATACCGAGAAGAACGGCCATCAGCGAACGATGCCGAGCAGTGGCTTACAGAAATCGGATTGGAGCGTGTACAGGTTAAAGAATATCCTCTCGAAGTTGAGACAGAAGCAGGACAGGCCTTTCTCCGGCACCCGCTACTGCGAGGAGGCTTCCTTGATGACATCTATGAGTGCTTCACCGACCAACAACGTGCAGAGAGCTTTATGCAGATTATTGCCAATGACGTTCAAAGCTTTCTCCCGTTGATTGCACACCGTTGCATAATGTCAGGTTGGCGTTCCCCAGAGTAAACATACCTTTCAATATTTAGAATTATTGTCACATGACTCACATGAAGACATTCATTGTCACACTCGTACTACTAGGGCTCAGTACAATATTTCTTAGCTGCAATCTCATTGGTGGAGCATTTGAACATGAACCACAAGATCTACAGAAAGAAATAAGCGCCGAAGCGCAACTCCTCATGAAACACGCATTCGAAGGAATCAATCCGGCACAACTCCGTGACTACCATGTCCATCTACTCGGAATGAATACAGAATTGAATGGCACATATGTGAATGAAGGGTGGCAATCACCATTCGGCGGACTCATTCATTATATTCAGTTTCAAGTCTATAAAAGCGCCTCGGCCATAACGGATGAGGAACAGGCTGACAGCCAATATCTTACACGGCTCAAAACCCTCATTGAATATATGCCGCAACATGGAAAATTTGGAATCATGGCCTTTGATTATTTCCACAATGAAGATGGTCAGCCAATCAAAGAACTCAGCACCTTTCATGTTCCCAATGCCTATGTCATGAGTACGGTCAAAAATAATCCTGACATCTTCTTTCCCATTCTTTCGATTCATCCCTATCGACATGATGCCATCGACGCCTTAACGCGCTACGCCAAACAGGGCGTACGTTTTGTCAAATGGCTTCCCAACGCCATGGGCATTCACCCCTCATCCGAACGTATGAACGATCAACTCGAAGCCTATTATCGCGTGATGCGCCATTACAATATGACGCTCATCTCGCACACCGGCGATGAAAAAGCCACGGAAGCTGAAGAATTTCAGCATCTCGGCAATCCATTGTTTTTGAAAAAACCCTTAGATATAGGGGTTACAGTGGTCATGGCTCACGTCGCAAGCTTAGGCGAATGCAGCGAAGAAGATGCAGCTATCTGTAAGCCAGGTGTCCCTTACATTGATCTCGCCATCGAAATGCTAGAAAACCCAAAATATCAAAGTCTGCTCTTCGCTGATATTTCAGCCTTAACGCAAGACAATCGAAAAGACCATCTCGATAAGATATTGGGCAATAGCGCTATTCACCCACAACTCATTAACGGCAGTGACTATCCCCTACCAGCTGTCAATATCGTCATCCAAACCCGAACGCTTGAGTCAGCCGGATACATTACCGCTCAAGAACGTGCAGCACTCAATGAAATCTATAATTACAATCCCCTTCTGTTCGACTTTGTCCTCAAACGCACCCTTCGTCACACCAAAACTGGAGCAAAATTTCCAACTTCCGTGTTCCTGGAACACCCAGATCTTCCAACAACCTAGAAATGTTTCATTTGTAGAGAGCAGAGGAGAAGCGTGATAACACTTCTTATAGGATTTATCGCTGAATAATGTTGGATTCAGCGAGCCCATAGCAAGCTGCGAAGAATAGCGTGTATTTACATACTCTGACCATCCATTACATGAGTACCCCATCAATGGGTTCCAGACGAGGCGGCACAGACGTTTCACCCAATTGTTGCCGCAAATCAATCTCAATATTTCGGCAAATCGTATTCATCGGAACATCTTCGTTTTTTCCATCAAAGGGGTCTTCCGTTCGGCATCCCACTCGCTCCATAACCGTAAACATAAACGCCAACATCACATAAATTGGCAATGTTTCCCATCCCAAATGTTGCACCAATGAAAAGGGAAGAAGTAGAAGAAACACCCACACAAAAACCTTAGTAAAAAACCCATACCGACGAGGTAAGGGGGTATGCTTGATTCGTTCACATTTCCCCTGCGCAACGTAGAATTCCTTGAGAGAGTCCATTAATCCCAACACGTAGGCACGCGGAGCAATCCAGCCAGCATCAAACAGTTCCTGCAATCGCTTCGCTTGCCAATGATTCAGCTGTGTGGCTCGATTGACAACACTATCCAAGCGGTCTAACTCTGCATTTGTGATGAATGAAGAAAGGACATTCGATGCGTATCCTTCTCGCAGTTGTAAACGCAAAGCCTGCAAAAATGCGAAGTGCCGATAAATAAGCTCTCGATGCAGTGCCTCGACTTGCTCAGACTGGACCTCACTCCCTGGAGGTGCTTGAATGTAGACAAGAACTTGTGATGCGAAATTTCTAGAAAAATTGGTTAAATCACCCCATACCGTTCGAGCTTCCCAATACCGCTCATAGGCGGAATTATTACGAAACGCGAGTAAAATGGCAATAGCCGTCCCAAATATACTGATCCCGGTAAAAGGAAATGCCAGTTTTTCAAAAAAGAACTCTAAATGAAGAAGGCAAACGCCATAGCCATATATCGTATAAAACAAGACAGCCCAACCATCGATTTGTAAAAACCATTTAAAAGGAAGCCTCCGCCTGACAATCATCAACCAATCCTTTCTTCATGACGTCGAACGAAACGACAAGACAGTAACCTACGAGATGTTCTATACTTTATCGTCCGACATAGTTGACGTGTCACAGATGTATTCAAGAATTAGCCCCAATCTTCAGAGGTGAAAGAGTGCTACAACAAGCAACCACAGACAGACAACGCTATCTAACATCGAGCCTCTATATCGATTGGGAAACTCCAGCGGTATTCTCTCAAGCGCAAGCATTAGCAAAGAACTGTCAGACCTCTTTCGATGTGACCAAAGCCTGTTTCGAGTTTGTGCGCGACGATATCAAACACAGTTGGGACCATGGCCTCGATCCTGTGACCTGCAAAGCCTCTGATGTGCTCTCACATGGTACAGGGTATTGTTATGCCAAAAGCCATCTACTTGCCGCATTGCTCAGGGCGAATCGCATTCCGACAGGGCTTTGCTATCAGCGACTGACGATCAACGACAACAGACCGCCTTTTTGCTTACATGGACTCAACGCCGTCTATTTAAAAGAATTCGGGTGGTATCGTGTTGATCCACGAGGCAATAAAGATGGGGTCAATGCATCCTTCTGTCCACCAATGGAACAATTAGCCTACCCGATTAAGACACCAGGTGAAGCGGATTTACCGGAGATATGGGCTGAACCCCTCCGCGAAGTCGTTCTGACCCTCGAACACTTCAAAACCTATCAAGACGTAGCCAATAACTTACCAGATATCTCAATCCGCACGACTCAACACGCCTCAGTTCAATAATTTCTTAGGGAAACGACAATCCATCACTCTGTCGTGCGCAATCATCTCTATTACGAAAAATGTTTTTTAAGCGCACCCAATAACGCCTGATAAATGGGGTTGCAGAGTTCACCAACTGCCGTATCATTCGGGGAATCGTACGTCGACTGCCACTCCACAAAAGCCGTATTGTTTTCCGTAATCGGCAAGACCCGCGCCGCCCCGATATAGTTGTTAACCGCATCCTTCGAAACCGGACCTGGCCCATCATCAATGCGATACATAAAGGTACGCTCACGATCATCGATCGACACTAAGGTTTCATGAAATGCGCCATTGAGAATGCGCTTTGCGCCAACCTGCTCCCCATCCAATTCACCAACTTTCTCAACCTGCGTCACCACCCCAGCCGCCCATGACAAATCATGAAATCCCCGTAGTACCTTCCACACAGCCTCACAGGGTGCAGCAACGACAACCGAGTTATAACATTTCCCCATCGGTATCCTCCTTTCTCAGCACTGACAAGTAATAATCAAAGTTTGATGATGCGTCAAATACCGACACACAACTCAAGGCAACGTCAAGCCATGATTCAATCATGTAAGGAACGCCTTACTGGAGTAATCTCGCATTATTCACATGCCTCACAACAGTCAACACGCCAGATAACGTCAAATGCACCCCTGCAAACTTATCTTATTGATTTTCCTCACTTTCTTCAAATCGCCCCCATCACTCTCGCTAAGGGGCTTGCGCAGAACCAAGAAAATAATTAATAATAATTAAACAATAATAAAAATTAATTATCTATGCAAAAGATGCGAGTTTCACAAGAAAAAAATGGGCGAATCCTGGGCAGAAACGACATTGGACATGTTAGAAAACGATTTACATCTCACTTTCGAAAAGCATCAAGCCTACTCGATGATTCAGCAGTATGCGCCTACGCACAAGCCATCATCGCTCCCGACGAACAAGGCCACCTCTTTTCAGCCCCATCAACCCAAACCTTCCATCCCTACCCTTTCTCCAATCTACTTGCAGTACGGGGATGACGAAAGAGAATGACTCAGCACACGAACCCCTTACACAACCTCCAATAGGGAAACGACAAGAAATCATGAGTGACGCCCCAATCGGAACCAACGTCTCATATTTCCTGCATTCACAAAGCTACGGTCCCATGATTGCTCCATCACGATACAGACAACACCTGCGACCAATTCCTCTCTCCCAGAAACGTTGCATAAAAGGAGGTCCCGCCATGCATGCCTTCCTACCATTCACCATTGTTCCGATGTGTACAGCATTCACACTGTCCCTTGCCTTGGCCAACCCAGCTATGTTGCCAAGTCATCCAGGACACCCCATGTCAGATTTGCGAGACCCGGTCAATAACATGCCACTGGCGAATGATCCACGCAAAGAGATATGGACAGGCACTGAAGCGCTCAACAAAGCGGCAGCGTCACATGACGAATCATCGACGCAAGATGTCTCGCCAAGCGAAGAAAGCCTGACCCATCAGGGAGCCGGCATCCTTCCTCAAACAAAAGGATATCCAGACTATATAATCGACCCTCTGGTGAAAGAAGCCACAATCCCGAACCAATAAACATTCTCACTTCTGAATTCCTGGGATTAAAAAGAGAGGAAGCGGTCGTAGACGGGAGGAGAATTCATCATTCTCCTCCCCGTTGCTCCAAACGAAACACGACGGCCGTGGAAATCGAAGGAAGAAGCCACGACTGAAAACCCTTTCATCAGAATAGGTGCATTCACTATGATACCCTTGTCAGAATGAATAGATGAATTCTGATATTCAACGCCTAACCAAATATTTCGTACCTATCTATGACCGCTCAACAGACCACCACTCGACCATGATCACCGAATTTCTGATTACAAATAGAGAAAAACGAAAACGTCTCGACATGTTTCTGGTATACCGTCAACCGGAGATTTCACGCTCTAGGCTTCAACGGTTAATCGAGGAAGGGCGAATCCGTGTCAACACACATATTGTGAAACCAAGCCAAAAAATTAAACCAGGCGATCGAATTACCATGGATCAACCGCAAGCAAGCGACTTGAGAATTATGGGAAGGACGATTGCCTTAGACATTCTCCACGAAGATGAGGCGCTTATCGTGGTGAATAAACCTGCTGGCATCGTCATGCACCCAACATCCGGAAATTGGTCTGGAACGTTACTCAACGGTCTGTTATCCCATTTTCAAGCAACCAATCAGGAGCCCCTGACACCTGGAATCGTTCATCGCCTTGACAAGGATACCTCTGGAGTTCTCGTCATCGCAAAGAACCGGAATGCCCATCGTACCCTTGCCAAACAGTTTGAAACACATACCATCACACGCCACTACGAAGCCATAACCTTACACACTCCAACGAAGAAGGAAGGCGTGATCGATCTGGCGATTGGCCGTGATACGTACCAATCGAAAAAACACTCATCTCAGACACTCACCCCTCGTTCGGCCATCACAGAATACCGCGCCATCCAGCAATGGCCGACCTTGGCATCTCACATCATGCTCTCCCCTCGCACAGGCCGCACCCACCAACTTCGCGTCCACCTTGCATCGCTCGGTACACCCATTCTCGGAGATTTTCTCTATGGAGGAACACAGGCCTGTCGCATCGTAGGCATTGTTATCCCACGAGTTATGCTCCATGCACATACCCTTGGGTTTCAGCATCCGGTATCAGGGAAGTTCACGGAATATACAATCGACGCCCCTTCTGATATGCAGATAGTACGGACACACCTTGAACGTATAGATAACTCAATACAAGCCTGACGGTCTGAGCGCTGAGCGCGGCAATGTTTCTCGTCACTACAGAGTAAACGATGATAGACTCAAGCGAGCATGAACAAGCAAACGGAGGATCACATGGACATTGAGACATTTCGACAGATGGTTGAGAAAAGCCCAAAAGGCTTTTTGGGGCGCTATGGCCTCGGCAAGAAAATATATGAAGAAGGTGGAAATCTAGAAGAAGCGGCGGAAAACCTCAGAGTCGCCATTGAGCTTGACCCTATCCATGTTTCCTCTCACTGGATATTAGGACAGGTATTGGGAAAACTCGGAAAACATGATGAAGCCAAAACAGTACTCACGGCAGGAATAACTGCAGCCACATCAGGCCGTTCAAATGGAGGCGGTGATCTTGTTCCAGAAATGCAGGCATTCATTCAGAATCTACACTAGATATTATGATTCTCCCAACGTGACCTGCAGAACCTTTTCTGCATTCTTACGAAGAACACGCAGCTCTATGACCTGTCCAGGAACCGTATGTTCGATTAAATAACTTTTCAATTCTGCCGCCGACGCAATAGACCTATTATCAATGGCTAACAACACATCGTGCTTCTTCACCCCAGCTTTTCGTGCAGGACCTTTCGCCTGAGCAACAGCCACTCTCCATTGCCGGTCAACTTTCATGACCGTCATACGAATACCCAGTCTAGGAAATACATAGGACTCGCCAGCCTTTAACGTGGTCAGAATTTTCTCAATCAAGGGACCGGGAATCGCAAAGGCAAACCGGCTACACCGTCGCTCCTGGCTTTCGGTTTGTGTTTGAATAATGGCATGAATCAGACCAATGAGACGACCATCCGTCCCGAACAACCCTCCTCCGGAATTTCCACTACAAGCTGATAGGTCGACCTGTAATAGGCGTGATTGCGCCGTGGGCAAAAAGGTTCGAGGATTCCCCAAACGTCCAAAGGACAAGGCTGGGCCCCATCCAAGTGGATACCCAACGGTAAACACTTCATCGCCTTGACGTACAGCCTCTTTCGTAAATGACACAAAGGGAAGCTCACCTGCATTCGAATTCTCATCAAGTTGATACAATGCCACATCGAGAAACCGATTCACGCCGATTAAATGTGCAGATAACTCTGCAAGCCCATCAGTGAGCACATGAATTACTTGTGGAATCTCAAGCTTGCCACCACGTGTTCGTTCCACGGCATGTCGCGCTGTCAGGATATACCCTTCGCCAAGATGAACCCCTGAACCACGGATCGCAAACTGTGATTGCACAGATTGATGAGGCGCCTCATCCGAATCCGAATTATGGCGCAAGACACCAACCGTGGCATGCTTGGCTGCTTCAACCGCGTCATGCAATTCAGATGACCACGCCTCCCCTCCAACCCCATCCAGTGAGATGCACACCCACGCCATGGCGAAAAGCCATACAAACCTTTTCCAAAAAGTCATCTTACACCCCTTGTGACGAAACAATGCAACAGGCCTTCAGCTTTTCAGCTGCGAGCAGATATTTCCTTTCGTACGCGATTCAGCTCTAAAAAAATCTGTAACATGTCATGATACGAGTAATGCGCATTACGACCGCTCGGGTTGGGAAGTACCATCACCTGCGCGCCTTCCAACAATTCAGGAATAAAACCCATTCGAGACCTGGAAGACGTACGTGTTTGACGAGACTCAGAATACGCATGATGCGGAAACATCACAGGATAAAGCGTAACGCCAAGTAGCGCAATAATACGAGGGCGGTATCGGCACACTTTTTCAAGGAAGAGCGCCCGCCCCTCGGCATATTCCCCCTTTTTCAGATCACCACTGCCCGAGGTTGTACGAGCAACAATGTTGGTGAGTCCTAATCCCCACTCTGGCAAACGCCAATCATCATGATAGGTAACAGGATACGGAACAAAGCTCGCCTCATTCAGCAGCTTCCAAAATCTATTGGAATGGCCGGCATAATGATGGCCGACCTTCGCAGATTGTGTGCCGGGATTAATACCAACAAACAAAATATCTAAATCCGGTTTGATATAATCAGGAAGGGTCATTTGTGTTACCGGGAAAGTCCTATCTTGCGTGCGGCATGCCTCCTCATCCGCTATAGTTTTTTAACTTTTCATTAAGACGTATAGCCGTGTCATGCCCTTCCGTCTGTATGAAGTGTGTCCTCGCGTTGTGTGAGTGGTGGTGATTCGGCTGGAAGCTCTGTGGTTCCGCGAGAGCCTTTGGGGAGGCGATTGCGTCAGAGGACATGTGGCTCCAGCCCACGGCTCACTCCACCGTTCATTGCCTATGTTCTTTGTCGTCTCAGTTTTGACTCCCTGCCGGGGTTCGTCCCGGCGGCCGAGGCCCTTTTGGTTCGGCAAAAGGACCCAAAACCATGAACGCCCAGGCCAGGCTCATCGGATGAGCTGAACCCCGGTTGGTGGGGCGGGCTAACTCGCTGCGCTCAAACAAGCCCGCCCAGCATGAGAGGCGTTCACTCAACGGACTAGCCTGCAGGCGTCAGATCATATGTACTGATGAAAAGTTAAAAAACTATAGTATTAAAAAACCCAAAAGGGCCATGGATTCGAATCGGGAACGTCTATCCATACGCACACCATTTGTCTTAGCCCCTCGCCTCTTGTATATTTCCACTATGCCTAGGGAACCGCGCAATGAACATGCCCCGACACCAAGCAACGGCCTGACGAACGGTAAACCTCTTCAGTCACGAGTGACATACTGCATGAAACGTCTATTGATAAGCTTATTCGTATTGATGGTATTGTCCGGATGCACCACCCCAACATTGACTCCGGAAGACACACAACAATTGAGCACCAAAACCTATCCAACCCTGCCACCCGACATCATTCTTCCTGCCGTGTCAGACTTATTTTTTTTAGTAGACGATCAAGCGTATCAACGAACGGTAAACCAGAATCGCCTGACGGCCACGCGGACTCATAGCCTCGACATTGGAGTCACCTTCGTGAAAGCGAAAGACACGTGGATTGTCGACACTCAGACAACATCGAATGGCACCAAGGTCATATTGGATGTGAAAAGCGAAGAAACCTGGATGACCGGAACAACCGAAATCGACACACCAGAAGGCCCGGCCGTGTACACGCAATTCTGGAATCGACTAGACTTTTTGCTCGGAGAATCGACCTTCTGGATGACATGCGATCATTTAACACAGGCATACCTAGAAGACCGGACCTGGGGTGACACCTGGTGGCTGTGCAGCGACGTCAAAGACCGGACCCCACCTGAACTCCTCGACGGTACATGGCAAACACGCGAAGGGTTTTCTCTCTCTTCAGAGGACAACAATGGCTGTATTCAGGACGTGCGAGCAGGCAAATACGGTGTTGCACAGACGCCACGTCAACATGAACTATACCGAACGCTCTGTTTGCAAGACCTCGGCTATGAAAACAATCACGAAATACCCGATCCCCCCTCCTCCCCTGAACTGTTTGATGAACAGTTGGAACCCATGTCACCGGATGAAACACCCCCGTATATCGATGATGAGGGTAACCCATGGCCCCCGCCCGCTCATCCCCAATATCCCGGGTATTAGTGCATCCAAGCAGGACATACACTTCGATTTTTCGACGAGTTGTGATATAGTACGCGTTATACCATTTATATTCATGTGCCGTTGATTCAGAGTACGTTCAACCCGCCTTCATGTTTGCAGGATCTTCACTATTTGCATGGTGTTCCAGGACTCAACCATTGCGGACAGTGAAAGACGTGTCCATGATTGTTAATACCAAATCATCGCATTCCTTCTGACAGATCAACCTCCGATCCGTTTCACATCGATGGTGGGGTGAAACAAGATGGGCAGCGTCAACTCAAAAAGGAGTACAGACAGCCATGAATAGTTCCGGAACGCTCTTTCTATCTCGAAGAATCACCGGCATGACCTGGATAGGTAGCGCCTTGGTATTCTGTCTGCTGTTAACCGCCTGCTCTCGATCAGCATGGATGAAACCCGATGGCCGGGAAGTGTCCCCGAATGAACAATTAGCTTGCGCCGAAGAGATCCGAGACATGCCCGAAAATCACGCACTTAGCCACGACGAATTGCAACCCAAGATTGAAGCGTGCATGACGGGAAAAGGCTATCATCGGCGACCCTGGTGGCTGCTCAACGATCTGCACTGGAATATTCGACCTCCATCATAAGAGCAATAACAGGACAATCCTGAGGCCTGACACTGTCATTGCAGCGTTTTCTTCCTTCCTAGCTTTCACCTACTTCCTTCGTTCGGTTGCACACAAAGACTATTCGCTTCTTAAGATCAGAGTCTGGTAAGGTGAGGTGTCGTTTGACCACACACCCTTTATAACATCATTAGTAAGCAGACATGCCGCTGAAAAGGCGTAAAGGAGAGAACTCGTGATGTACATGCACCATCGTTCGCGCATCCACATGCTTGGATGGATGTTTGCCAGTCTTTTACTTTTTCCGGTTCCCGCGTATTCCGAAGTCATTCAAGGATTTAGAGATCTGAAATTTGGCATGACAGAACGAGATGTTCAGGCATTAGAGCACTGCAACACTTCATCCGAATGTCTGTACGAACTAGCCGGGAAAAACCGTTATTTGCAACCGTTCTATGCCAAACATACACCCAATGGGCAATCTCCGCCAACACTCGCAAAAATTTCTATTGAAATGGGAAGGTTTACGAACGAGTGGTACGAAGAACTCCAAATACGCTTACTGGATCAATACCAAGCGACCTATGACCTCACCGACCGTGACATTGCCGCATTTCAAAATGAACAACAGTCCGAATTAACGTCTGTCTATGAAAATGGACACGTGCTACTCAAGGTGGTCAGGCGAAAATTTGGAAATCTGATTCTCGAAGTTGTGTATCAAAATGCAGACTTGGCGAAGGAAGCCCTCCAAGATCACAAACCACAACCAAAAGCAGCATTGCAGTAGCACTCTCATGATTCATGCAGATGAAACAGTCCTGCATGAGACTCCTCGTTTCCCTTCAGGACACGAGAGCAAAATCACAACACTTCTAGGAGCGGCCGAAATACGAATACTCAGAACATGCCGAGCATGAACCTGGACTGCCTCGAACCACCCACACGTTGGCTCTTGGGTCGAGACACGAGATATTGCAGGGGAATCAATGAGAATGTTGAAGTTCTTGCGTAGCCTCACGAAGCACCAGGATTGCCGAACGAACAAATATCGCTGCCACGAATAATCCAACCACAATATCTGGCCATGCTGAACCGGTAAGACTGACCCCCAGAGCCGCAAACAGCACCCCAACATTGCCAATCACATCATTGCGCGAACACACCCAAGACGATCGCATATTGATGTCGTCATGCCGATGTCGCCACAGCAACAGGAGACAACACACATTGGCAAGAAGCGCAAGTGTTCCAAGCACACCCATGACCTCGGCAACAGGCACAAGTCCCTGTAGAACCTTTAACACGACCTGCACGAACACACCAACCCCGAATACGGCCATCAGCATGCCTTTTAAGATAGCCGCGCGAGCGTGCCATTTCCTTCCTCGTCCAATGACGTAGAGGCTGAACCCATACACAATGGCATCACCCAACATATCGGCCGAGTCGGCAAGCAGAGCGGTGGAATAAGACAGGAGCCCCGCCGTGGCCTCCAGGAAAAACATGAGAACATTGACCCAGAAAACGATACGAAACACGCGACGTTGCCGGCCGGAAACGGTAATGACGGAGCAGCATTCATCCATGAATGACATCCTATCGCAAATCACGCCTCACGGCTATACGCGTCTCGGAAACTTCCTTTCATACGTCTTACAAGTGATTTCTTAGGACGACACGATGCTGTCACACACACCGCTCTTGATGTCATGAGAGAGTCAGAGTCATAATATCTCAGGTCCTCACATGCGACTATGCGATTTCCAGGAACATGTGTCATGCAAGAGGAGTCTCGCGTTGCCCTTCAAACCTTTGCCTAAACCAGTCATCATTCTCAATCAGGAGGCTATATCATGAGCATTGCCACACCAGAGTTGCGTATTGACGACCGCGTAAAAGAATTTGTCGCGCCCCCGCGTAAATTATTAATCAACGGACAATGGGTAGAATCGGCTTCAGGCAAAACGTTTCCCACCTTTAACCCGGCAACGGGAGAAATCCTTGCACACGTAGCGGAAGGAGAAAAAGAAGATATCGACAAAGCCGTGCACGCCGCTCGTACCGCCTTCGATCAAGGGCCATGGCGGCAAATGACTACATCAGAGCGAGGCAAATTGATTTGGAAGCTAGCAGACCTGATAGAAGCCCATCTCGAAGAATTTGCTCAACTCGAAACATTGGATAACGGGAAACCCCTGACTGTCGCGCGTGTCGCCGATGTGCCGTTAGCCATCGACTTATTCCGATATATGGCTGGCTGGACAACGAAACTGGAAGGCAACACCATTCCCATCTCGGTTCCCTTTACACCTGACGCGCAATACCATGCCTATACATTGCGTGAACCCGTTGGCGTCGTCGGCCAAATCATCCCCTGGAATTTCCCTTTACTGATGGCGGCATGGAAACTTGGCCCAGCACTTGCTGCTGGCTGTACCATTGTCCTCAAACCTGCGGAACAAACTCCGCTGTCGGCTATCCGTCTCGGAGAGTTGATTTGCGAAGCCGGCTTTCCTGATGGCGTCGTCAATATCATCACGGGATACGGAGAATCCGCCGGCGGCACGCTCGCCGCCCATCCCCAAGTCAACAAAGTAGCCTTTACCGGTTCGACTGAAGTCGGCAAGTTAATTCTCAATGCCGCCTCACACGACTTGAAAAAGGTGTCGCTCGAGCTTGGCGGCAAATCGCCCAACATCGTCTGTAAAGACGCAGACCTCGATATTGGAATTCCAGGCGTAGCCAGCGGCATTTTCTTCAATCACGGACAATGCTGCTGCGCCGGCTCACGATTGTTTGTGGAAAAAGGCATTTTTGACGAAGTCGTGGATGGAGTGGCACAACATGCACAGCACATTACCATTGGCCCAGGCCTTGACCCAAACACCGATATGGGACCGTTGGTATCGGATGAACAACAACAACGTGTACTCGGGTATTTAGAGTCAGGATTTTCGGAAGGGGCCGAAGCAGTTGTCGGTGGAAAGAAGGTTGGTGAGCAAGGTTATTTTGTGGAACCGACAGTCTTAGTCAACACAAAACCCGATATGAAAATTATCAGAGAAGAAATTTTCGGCCCCGTGGTCTGTGCGATTCCGTTTCAAGATGTCGAAGAAGTCATTCCAGCCGCCAATGATAGTATTTACGGGTTGGCCTCGGCCGTATGGACGAAAGATATCGGTAAAGCCCATCGCATTGCCGCCGCCATGCGGGCCGGAACCGTGTGGATTAATTGCTACAATATTTTCGACGCCGCACTTCCCTTTGGAGGGTACAAACAATCAGGCTGGGGCCGGGAAATGGGGCATGCAGCGCTAGACTTGTACACCGAGGTCAAATCCGTCTGTGCCAAATTATCGTAAGGCATTGGTCGACTCGCGGAGAGGACTACTCAGAGGATCAGTCGTAATCCGCGAGTCAAAACCTGAAATGTAAAAAATAGGGCATGCTACAGAAATTGAAAGCTAGATGATCATTACGAAGCTGTTGGAGGAAATTCTTGAGAACCCTGAGAAGATGTTTCCCCTGCTTGCTTCTGCAGTTTCGCGCGACGCACCTGTTCAAGGTCAACCACGACACCATGCGGTTGGTTCTGCAACAACCGTCTCCAACAACGGCGACATAAGTCATGGTCTTTCATACTGACTGCTCGCCCTAATTTACTTGAATGGGGGTTTCGTCTCGGAGAGACAAGAATTTTCACTTCACTTCCGCATTGCGCACATTGCATGAGACCAGAATTTTGACCCTTTGAAGGTTTGCCCGATCGAATAAAGACACTTCCACGTTGGGGGCGATGCCGTGAGGCCCACCACTCCTCCGTCGTCATGTCACCCTCTTGCATACCCATCGATAACAGTCGCTTCATGACACACCTCACAAATGAAAGATAAATTCGTAAAGATTCCATGCTCCTCGTAACTTGAGCAAAGGATGTGCCGAATCAACGAGAAAGCCGTCAGCAACGCAATCCAGACTATTCCCCCTGACTTTCAAGACGTTGCACAAGGTGTTGCCACGGATCGAACCTACCCGTGAAAGAACATGGGTGTATGGGCTATGGCGTTTTTTGACACGCCGTTGCGACTCATGACATGTGAATTTGAATGTGCAATGAATAGAAAAAGAAAGAGTGAGAGCGGATGGTATATCAGCGGGGATTAGGGAGAGGAGTGCATGTCAAATTGATAAAGAATACCGGCATCGAGTTCTAAGTTTGTTCCTCCAAATGGAGCCCCCACGACAAGCCTGTTCCCATGTGCAAAGAGGGTCTCACCGAACAGATCGCTCGCGCCGGTTGCCGGAAGGGGATCACACAGTGTCTGGAGAAGCACTCCAGTGGTCAGGTCAAAAATAGACACGCAGCCACCTGCTACTTTCCCGGATTGTTGGATGCGGTCACCGGGAGCGGCGACGGCGACACGATCATTCAATATAGCCACTGATTTTCCAAAATGTGCACGTTCAGTTGGACTGGGATTGTGTAATCGATGCAACAGTTTTCCGGACTGAACATCAAACAGATAGGCAATGCCTTCTTCGCGATAACGATCATGAAAACCAAGAGCACCGATCAACAACACTCGGCTATTGGCGGCCAATGCCCATCCAAACATCGAAACCTGAGATGGATTTGGTGGCTCAAACGTACGCACAAGATTTCCTGTTTTGGCATGATAGAGATACACAATTCCGGCATCATGATTGACCGCAGGTCCAAAGGGCGCGCCGACAAATATGTACTCTCCAATCACAGCCACCGCATACCCAAATTGAGTCGCATGTGTCACCTCATCGGCTACCGGACGAAAGGTCTGCTGCAGAACACTCGTTGTTTCATCAAATAAATAGGCGGCTCCAGTATGGAACGACGATGATGTACTCGCTTGTGGATCTCCTATCACTATTCGATTTTTTTCAGCAACAACGGCATGGCCAAACACGCCACTGGTTGGCTGCGGATTGTCAACCGTGAACCGGAGCGTTGCCGTCTTCCGGTCAAAGATGTACGCCGCGCCGGTTTGCGTTCCCACCGTATCACGCGCGTGCGGTGCCCCGATTATGACATGCTGTTTCGTCAGAGCCACAGCTTGCCCAAACAACGCTCCCGGTGTCACAAACGGATTTTCAAATGTATGCAGTACGCGTCCCTGCTGGTCAAACAGATAGGCAAGACCAGTATCACGCCCTGCATGCAACGCGTATGGCGATCCAATCAATACGTCCCCGTCATGCTGAACCGCTGCCATGCCGAATCCATCAAGAATCCGTGGCGTCGGGTTATGAAACATGGCATGTGGAACCGTTGATAGCTCATCCAGATCCATATTCCCACCATAGGCCCATGACCATACACCTACAACAAGCACCATGGTGCCAACGCGTTTCGTGAGTTTCCACCGCATCATAACAATCACAACACGAACACCGAGGCACATGCAAGACACAGAAAACACAGGAAGCGTCCACTCATATATAGCAACCACGTTCTGAGCACACACTGCCATACACGGCCCCCAACGTGAATTTTCCCGACAACCGCCGGCACTGAGTTCCATCTGAAGAAGAACCAAGGTACAATGCACACTGACCACTTATTCATACTCCATGGTTTTCTGAAAATCACACAACACCGACAACACATGACGGACCTGAACCACCCAAAAGGCTTAGCCATTGTCACAGGCGCATCTCGTGGCATCGGCGCCGAATATGCTCGAGCACTGGGAAACCGCGGATACCCACTCTTACTCGTTGGACGGGATGAAGAGCGACTACAACAAGTTGGCGAGAACATTTCACGCGACCATCGCGTAGCGGTCACAGTGAAATGCTTAGACCTCGCGCAAGCGGAAGCCGCCCATCAACTATTTGTCACGGCGCAACAATGCAACACGCACATGGCCATCCTGATCAATAACGCGGGGTTTGGCCTGTATGGAACATTTACCGACATGCCGATGTCGCGTATCCGGGCAATGCTTCAATTGCATATCACTACCGTCGTCGAAAGTACCCGGCTCTTTTTGCCACACATGATTGAACGTCAATCTGGCGCAATCATTAATGTTGCATCCGTCGCCGGCTTTCTGCCAATTCCTTACATGGCTGAATATGCAGCAACAAAAGCTTTCCTCATTTCTTTTTCTGAATCGCTCGCCGAAGAAGTCCATACATCAGGAGTCACAATTCAAGCCTGCTGTCCGGGATTCACAGAAACAGAGTTTCATACGACGGCGGGATACCGGCCACGAAACCCACTTCGCGCGCAAACGGCTGAAGCCGTCGTCCAGGCCTCACTCTCGGGGCTTGATAGGAAGCAACGACATGTGACCATCGGATGGCAAGGGTGGGTCTCTGATATCTTTTCACGATTTCTACCTCGGTCCATGGTCGTGCGGATAGTCGGCAAACAGGTCAAACCACGAACACCGCATACCTCTTCACCTTCCGTATCAACCTAACTCGCGCTAGTATTTCGGGTTATCCTCAGATTTCTGCATACCATTTTTTTCAGAACGTGCACGGACAACCATCAACAACGTTCCCGAACCCACGTCGACGCATGCCGTTGGAGAACGCAAACCCCACGATATGGGAAGCGAGTGTCAAACATCTATTTCTTGTCATTACTATCCGTTGCACACAGTTCTTAGAGTCGCAATACCACGAAGACGAACAGAGACACGCCATAATTAATATTCATTTTCGCATAACCGATACGGTATACGACTATTCACGTTCTCAATCGAAAACGATACAGCGTTGCCGTCTGACGTGACCAAAGATGGCACAATGTGTAGATTCCGAATATCAGAAAGCCCTCAACGGTTAGGTCAAGCATGCGGAAAGAAGATCGACAGTGAACTATCTGAACAGTGTAAGTGTGACCGGATGCCTCCTGGCATTGACCGGATGCATGGTCACGCCAACGGCACTCACGAGTACAGAAATCACTACACGGGTTGACCGTAGCTTACAGCAACTCACCAGTAGTCAGGCCCAGGTTCGCGCCCCCATTGATTTATATGAAGCCATGGCGCGCGCGCTGAAATACAATCTCGAGGCCAAAGTCGAGCTCATGAATACCATGCTTGCGCATAAAAATCTTGACCTTGCGCACTACGATCTGCTGCCGCAGCTCGTCGCCAACGCCGGATATGACGGACGGAATAATTTCAGCGGCGCCCGCAGCCGGTCATTGCTCAGCGGGCAAACATCGTTAGAGCCGTCGACCTCCTCGGATAAAAACTTGTTTAGTTCCGACTTGACGCTTAGTTGGGATGTCCTTGATTTTGGGCTGTCCTATGTTCGCGCACAACAAGCCGCAGATAATCTGCTGATCGCTGAAGAAGAAAAACGGCGGGTCGCCAATCGCGTCATCCAAAATGTCCGCATCGCCTACTGGCGTGCCGTCAGCGCCGACCGCATGTTAGGACAATTGACCCACCTCGACGATTGGGTGTCGAAAGCCTTGAGCAATGCCCGGACGATCCAACACCGTCAGCTGAATTCTCCGTTGGCTTCGCTGCAGTATCAACGGGAATTACTGCTGACACACAATGAAATCCGCAAACTGCATCAGAAGCTGTCGCTCGCCAAAATTGAGCTGGCGAAGCTCATGAATTTGCCTCCGGGAGAACCCTTTGAACTGGTCCTTCCCGAACATCCCAGTACCATCCCAACCCTTCCAGTCTCGTTGGAAACATTAGAACGGCAAGCCTTGCTCAATCGACCAGAACTACGGACGATCGATTACCGCAAACGCATACAAACCAAAGAAACGAAAGCGGCTATTCTCGAAATGCTGCCCAGTCTCAATCTGCAGTTTGGACCGAACTACAACAGCAACTCGTTTGTGTTTAATAATCATTGGCTCGCTTATGGAGCAAAAGTGAGTTGGAATCTCTTGAATCTTTTTCGTAAACCCGTGCAATTCAAAATCATTGAAGTCCAACAGGAAGTCCTCGATGCGCAAAGCTTAGCCTTAACGATGGCGATCATGTCGCAAGTGCACATCAGCATGGCGCAACTCACTGCGGCCAAGCTGGAAGTCCGCAACACCAAAATATATTACGACACACAGCGGAAAATCCGCGATCAGATCCACACATCCTGGGTCACAAAACGCTCAAGCGAACAAGTCCTTATCCGGGAACAGCTGAATAGCCTGTTAGCTGAGATACGCCATCACGCCGCATTAGCCGACCTCGAAGCCGCATACGCCAACCTCCTCGGTGCTATCGGAGAAGATCCGACTCCATCCATTATCACCGACACCAGCATGCCTGAATTAGCGTCGGCGTTACGTCGGCGCTGGAACACCCTCATCGATGCGAACACATCCAAAGGACGTATGGTGAAACCATCATGACTGTTTGCTTCACACGATTATACCAACTCGCCATCATCGGCCTCGGAACCGTCGCGATGAATCTGGCAACCGGTACGCTCGAGAACGCGGAAGCTCGAAGCAAGCCGGTTCCACAAGCTCAGACTTCTGAACTCAATACCATTCGCGGCATTATCAAACCTGCCGTGCGCGCCACAATCTCCAGTGAAATTCAAGCGCGTATTCACCACCTCCCCGTGAAAGACGGCCAGCGATTTCGCAAGGGACAGATCTTGGTGGCGTTTGATTGCATGAAATACAAAGCCCAACTCCATGCAGCCCATGCTGACTACGAAGCCAAACTCAAAACATTGGAAAATAATCTGGAGTTATCAAAACTCAACGCGATTGGACAGTTAGAAGTCGACATCTCCAAAGTTGATGTCAAAAAATCCATTGCCGCCATTTACCTCTCACGAATCAACGTCAAACACTGCCGCATTCATGCGCCCTTCTCAGGACGGGTCGTGAAAACGCTGGTCAACCAACATGAAAGCGTCAATCCCTATGATGAGTTGATGAACATTCTCGACGACAGTCGATTTGAGATTGAGTTGATTATCCCCTCTTCCGCACTGCAGTGGTTAAAAAAAGGCATGCCGTTTCACTTTAAGGTTGACGAAACGGGTAAGACGTTCAAGGCACATGTCATCGAACTCGGCGCCAGCGTCGATCCGGTCAGTCAAACCATTCGCGTCACAGGAACATTCAATAATACCCGGCGCGCCCTGCTCTCCGGCATGAGCGGCAGCGCGAACTTTCCGAATAACCCTGAGAATCTCACACAAGCCGACAGCACTGAACACACACAACCATCTCGCCGCCTGACGAGACGGTCGCGTCGAACACCATCGCTCTCGACGACACCGCAATAACGCATGATATCCATGTTCTACCTTGGATGCACCACACCATCACAATGACACCTCACTCGACAGACCACGCACTCGAAACGGACCCAGCACACGCATCATCTTCATCCATATCGTCGATAGCAAACGGTCACCCACCTCACAAGTCTTCAGAACTTGAACAACAAGCCGTCTACATCTTGTTACAGCTCGAGCCGCAAGCCCGAAACGCACAGACCGTCAAAGAGCTGCAATTTCTCGCCGTCAACAACACACGCCAACTTCTTCCTTATCGGCAAGCCTTTGTCTTTAGCGCCGGAGCCTCGGCACGAAATCGATGTCACGTCGAAACCGCATCAAGTTTGCCAATGATTCAGCGCGAAGCTCCGATTACCCAATGGCTCGAACGAACGCTGCATGCCATTCGAAACAAACACGACATCCCGACGACACAGCGCTGGACCGTGGACGATTGCCCTCCCGACTTGAAAACCCAATGGCGAGAGTTCAGTTTTGCCCATGTCCTATGGTGTCCCTTCGTGCTCTCGAACGGCACGTTCCTTGGCGGACTCTGGCTTGCCAAGGAAACGCCATGGCTCGACAGCGAAGCCAGCGTCGCTCAGCGGCTCAGCGATACCTACGCCCATGCCTGGGGTGCCTTGTGTGGAAACAAGAAGACAGCCAGACCGAAAACTTTCTCTCGATATTGGTGGTGGCTCGCGTTACTGATCACGCTCATTGGATTACACCTACCCGTCAGCATGTCGACGCTGGCTCCAATGGAGATTGTGGCGAAAGACCCGGCAGTGGTCAGCGCACCCATGGATGGCGTCATTGCAGACATTCTGGTCCCCCCCAATACGCTGGTTGCCAAAGGCCAAACGGCATTCGTCTATGAAGACACGAATTTCCGCAGTCAGTATGAAGTGGCCGAACAAAATCTGGCAAAAGCGGTGGCGGAATATCGAAAAGCCGCACAGGGAGCCTTCTTCGAAGGAGAGGACAACGCCCAAGCCTCGCTGTTAATCACTGACGTGCGATTGAATGAAACCAAACGTGATTTTGCGTTGGAACGACTCGAACAAATCGAAGTCAAGGCGGCAAAATCAGGACTCCTTATCTACTCTGCCAAGTCGGATTGGATTGGGCGTCCGATTGAAGTGGGACAACGCATTATGGATATTGCCGATCCCACACACATTGAATTGCGGATCGATCTGCCCGTCAATGACGCAATCGTCTTGAACGAAGGCGCGGACATCGAAGTCTTCCTGGATGCACGCCCCCTCGAGACCTTAGGCGCAACACTCACTCGTGCCAGCTACCAAGCCATGCCATTGCCGGATCACATCCTTGCCTATCGAGTCACCGGAACGTTCAATGATCCTGATCCTGAGGTGCGTATCGGATGGCGCGGAACGGCCAAAATTTATGGAGACCAGGTGTCGCTTGGGTTCCTGCTGTTCCGTCGGCCTATGGCCTTCATGCGTCAATTTCTTGGTCTGTAATGGCACACGCATCACAACAGGACAACGCACTTCCTTCGCTACGACACGATCTCCAGATCGTCAAGGGTCCCCCGACCCTTCAAGGCGAACCCACGTGGACCATCATCGATCCAGTAGCCAATCGGTACATACAAATCGGATGGACGGCATACCACATACTCAGCCGTTGGACGTGTGGAACGGTCCAACGGCTTATGGAAAAAATGGAATCCGAGACCACGGATTCTATTACGACACAAGACATCACCGACCTCATTTTTTTTCTGCACGCAAACCATCTAACGCAAGCCCCACTCGAAGGCGGCAACGCGGCATTTGTCGCCCAAGCGGAAGCGTCACAGCAACACTGGCTCATGTGGATCATCCATCATTACCTCTTTTTCAAAACTCCTCTTGCCCGTCCAGACCGTTTTTTACATGCAACGCTACCATACGTCAGGCCTCTCATGACCTCCACAGCGGGCATGATTGTCAGCCTTCTTGGCGCGGCAGGCCTGATCATGGTCAGTCGACAATGGGAAACCTTTACCAATACCTTCGTGCATATGTTCACGCTGGAGGGCATGCTGGCATTCGGCCTGGCACTCTGTGGAATCAAAGTTCTGCATGAATTGGCGCATGCCTATAGAGCAACGCAATATGGATGCCGCATTCACACCATGGGCGTCGCCATGCTCGTGATGTTTCCTGTGCTCTACACCGACACGACCGACACCTGGCGGCTCACTGGACGCAAAGAACGTCTCACCATTGCCGCCGCAGGCGTGATGGTTGAGCTGATGGTGGCGATGCTCGCAACCTTTCTTTGGAACTTTTTGCCTGACGGCATTCTTCGCAGTATCGCCTTTACCCTCGCGACCACAAGTTGGATTCTCTCCCTGACCATCAACCTCAACCCGCTCCTGCGATTCGATGGCTACTACTTTCTTTCAGACTGGCTTGGGGTCCCCAATCTTCAAATGCGCGCCTTCGCATTGGGCCGTTGGAAGCTGCGCGAATGGCTATTCGACATCGGCATCGCCCCCCCAGAAGTATTTTCACCACGTATGAGAACCATCCTCATCATCTACGCCTGGAGCGTGTGGATATTTCGGTTCCTGCTGTTCCTCGGCATTGCCCTGTTGGTCTACCATTTTTTCTTCAAACTCTTGGGCGTCATTTTGTTTATCATTGAAATCGTCTGGTTTATTCTCTGGCCGATCGGGCACGAACTTCGAGAATGGTGGAATCTGAAAGCCGACATTGCACGAACACCTCGCGCGTGGCTGTCAGGCATGGTCCTCGTTTTCCTCACCATGGCCGTGTGTATTCCTTGGAATACTCGCGTCGCCATACCGGCGATTCTGCAAGCCCAACATCATACGACCATTTTTTCGCCGGCCCCCGGACGTCTTCTTCACACGACAATGCAGAATGGACAACCCGTTCAACAAGGCGAGCTCTTAGCCAACGTAGAATCGCCACAACTAGAGCATGATATTCTCCAGACCCGGCAACAACTCACGGCTCTGCAGCTCCGGCTCAAACGACTCACGAGCCACACCGAGCACATCGCCGACAAGGCCGTTGTGATTGAAGAACTGAAGACTCGCCGCTCGGAATTGGAGGGACTCCTGGAACGGCAAGACCAATTAACCATAACATCTCCGTTCTCAGGTATCGTGATGGATGTGCAAACGTCGCTGCACCCGGACCGCTGGATCGATGAATCCTTACCACTCGCACGGGTCATTGACCCAACTCGAGCAGAACTTCTCGCATTGGCTCCTGAACATGATCTCGACCGTTTAGCCATTGGGCAAGAAGCACGGTTCATACCCGATGATCCTATGCGCATGATTCGGCATGCCCATATTCGCGAAATACGCGAGATCGATGAAGACACACTCGTCATACCCTATCTGGCGTCGGTGTTCGGTGGAAATATCGCTGTTCGCGAAGACCCGGACGGCAATCTGCATCCGGAGACGGCTATTTATCGAGTCACCCTCATGCCAACGGACAAGCACGTGCTCGATCATCAAGTGATCAAAGGGGTGCTTCATATTCACGGCACACCAAAGAGTTTACTCACACGTGTCGGCGATACCATCCTTCCGACTCTTCTCAAAGAATTGAGTTGGTAAACACCCAACATTGCACGTCATTACAGACCATTCACACACTCCGCCCTACGGGTTCGTTCATTCCACGTTCTTATTACTGGTTCGTATCGCTAGTCGGTTGTTCCTCTACCTTGCACATCATTCCACTTCCCGTTCAAATTCGTGCCGTCAACTTCCTAAAGAGAATGCCGAAAGTTAAAGAGTAGGCAAATTGTTCCTCGACAATACGGGTGTCATGCTCCCCTGGAGAGACTCGGGTTATGCACGATCATGCTTGCACGCAAGACAGTCACGCCTCTCTGAAAGCCTCACTCCTTGTCCTCGAGCCGCGCCTCATGCTTGACGGAGCCGCCCTTGTGACCGGCGCCGAGGTCGTTGACGAAGCCCAGACCCAACCAACTCCTGACACGTCTCTCAAAGACGATACCCCGAACAGTTTCCCCCCGCCCACCACGGACGACACCTTGCTTCACTCCCTCACCACCTTGGACGTGCCATCAGATCGACGGGAGCTGGTGTTCATCGATTCCAGCGTCGAGAATTATCAAGTACTCATAGAAGGCATTCACTCCAAAGCAGAGGTTCTCCTCTTGGATACGACCCGGGACGGCATCGAACACATCGCCGACATCCTGCAAGGCCGTACCGACGTCGATGCCATCCATCTCATCTCCCATGGCGACCAAGGGGAATTGCGATTAGGAACTGGTGCCCTCACGCTGGAGTCCATGCAAAACGAGTATGCCGATGAGCTCTCGGTGATCGGGCAAGCCCTTGGAGCCGAAGCCGACTTCTTGATCTACGGCTGTAACTTTGGGGAAGGCGAAGCTGGTCAAGCCGCCGCCGCACGCCTGGCCCAGCTCACCGGCGCCGATGTCGCCGCCAGTAACGATTTAACGGGTAGTGCCGGCCTAGGTGGTGACTGGGACTTAGAAGTCGCCACTGGCCACATCGAAACCGTCGTCGCGTTTAGCACTCAGGTCCAACAGGTCTGGTCAGGCATTTTGGCAGATGGCGATACTACCATATCTTTTCAAGAAGGCATTGATGGATATGCCAACACGGAAGACACCTACCTGGATGAAGTCACACCGAACACATCGCATGGGAGCGAAACTGAATTGGAGGTCGACCAGAGTGGGGAAACCCAAGCCTTGATCCGGTTTGACAACTTATTTGGAAGTGGTACAGGGCAGATTCCATTGGGAGCGAAGATTATTTCGGCTAGTCTGACCTTAGATGTCACCAACCCATCAGATTCATCAGCGACCATCAGCCTGTATCGAATGCTATCAACATGGAGTGAGAGTTCAACCTGGAATTCCATGTCCAGTGGGATTCAAACGAATGGAACGGAGGCCGCTTCAACCGCTGATGCAATCGTGACGAATCCCGGATCAACGGGGTCATCGACACTCACCGGTCTCGAAAGTACCCTTCAGGCCTGGTCCGATGGTGCGACAAATTATGGATGGGCCATTATAAGCAATGACACCAATGGATGGGACGTGAGTTCCTCAGAGAATGGCACGAGCAACCTGCGCCCCAAACTCACGGTAGAATACCGTACGACGGGAGGTGATACCACGACCGGTCTCACTGGACATTGGACCTTTGATGCGAATGCCAATGACTCGAGTGGCAATAGTTATAACGGCACACTCACAAATGGTGCATCGGTCGACACCACCGACCTCACCGACAAAGTCGGTGCTGGAAAGCTTTCGCTGGACGGTTCCAACGATTATGTAAACCTCTCGAGTCACGTTAGCAATTTTAGTGGCCTAACGGAAGGAACCATCTCGGCCTGGGTCAAAACAACCGACACTAATGAAGTTATCTTTTCTATTTCGAATAACAACGAGGATGATGATGCTGTCGCCCTAAGGATAGACAGCAGTGGAAATCTAGAATACCGGGCCTACGTCAATGAGGCGGCTGAACTCCTGGTCTCATCAAACGCAGCGATCAACGACGGCGCCTGGCATCACGTGGCCGTGGCCGTCAATTCCAGCGGCAATACCTTATATATCGATGGACAAAAGGCAGACGTTACCTATGGCACTGGTAGCGCCTCAACGGACAGGTTCTTCGACGACGTATCCGGCCTAAACGATATGAGGATTGGCCGCAACCAAAGCAACGATGGCAGCCGATGGCATTTTGGCGGACTTATTGATGATGTTCGTGTCTACAACGCAGCCTTATCGGTCGCCGATATCGCAGCAGTCGCAGCAGAAGCGCCCGTGGCAACTAATGATACGGCTACCACAAGTAAGAATACGGCTGTCAATATTAATCTGACCTCCAACGACTCAGACCTCGACAGCGAAACCATTTCTGTCCTGGATGTAGGTAACCCCACCAACGGCACCGTCGTGAATAACGATGATGGGACTGTCACCTACACACCGACGGGAGGTTACACCGGTAGTGACAGCTTCACCTATCTCGCCGCTGACTTGGATGACACCACGAGCTACTGGCGCCTCGATGGCAACGGCACCGATGCTGTGGGCAGCAATAACGGAACACTGACAGGAACCACGACCGTCTCCGGCGTCTACGGCAACGCGCTCAGTTTTGACGAGGTCGATGACAAGGTCGTCGTCTCAGATTTTGCGATCAACAATGAATTTTCTCTGTCCTTTAAAATCAAAATTGATGATAACACGGGCTCTGATTTTCAATACATCTACAGTCATGGAGATATCAATAACACTAACAGCTTGAACATTTTTCTCAATGAAGCGTCGCATGGCACGGATCCTAATATATTGCGCACGGTCATGCGCGATACTGACGATACATTGGATAATACCGCGCTCGAATTTGATGCGAGTCACATCGTTGGCGATGGCGATTGGCACACTTATACTCTCACTGTGGCATCAGGAGAGGGAGCGAGAGTTTACCTGGATGGCGTATTGCAAAATACTGATACTACCCGCGGGGGCGATTCCTTTAATCCCACCACTGATATGTACTTTGGAGCCAAGCATGACTTAGATTCCGATCGTTTTTATGGTGGTTCACTCGACAGCGTGCAGCTCTTCAACCGGGCCTTAAACGAAGAAGAAGTGCATGATGCTCACAATGGTGGTAGTTCGTTAGGTACGGCAAACGTCACCGTCCTTGATCCACCCGTCATCACTAACTTGGGCGGCGATACCCTCGCTTACACCGAAGGCGACGGCGCCGTCGTGATCGATCAAGGCGCTGCCGCCACAGTTACCGACTCTGATTCGAGCGACTTCGACACCGGCACCCTGACCGTCTCCTTTCAAGCCGGTAGTGACAACGCCGAAGACAACCTGGCCATTCACGATCAAGGCGCGGGGGCCTCGAACATTACCGTGTCGGGCTCCACCGTGAGTTATGGGGGCACGCAAATCGGCACCTTCACCGGCGGCACCGGGGGCACGAATCTCGTGATCACCTTGGATGCCGATGCCACGGCCGTTTCTGCGCTGGTCCAGAACATCACCTATGAGAACACCGACACCGACAACCCGACCACGGGCGCTCGCACCGTCCGCTATGTCTTGACCGACGGCGATGGTGCCACTTCCGCCAACTACGACACCACCATCACTGTTTCTGGCCAAAATGACACCGCAGCTGTCACAAACCTCTCGGGTGATACCTTAGCCTACACCGAAGGCAATGGCGCCGTCGTGGTTGAACAAGGTGATGACGCGGTTGTCACCGATGTCGATTCGGCCAACTTCGATACCGGGAGTCTCACCGTCGCCTTCACCGCCGGTAGCGACAATGCCGAAGACGTATTGGCGATTCGCAACCAGGGTACCGGGGCCGGGCAGATTGGTGTCTCCGGCTCCAACGTCACCTATGCTGGCACCACTATTGGGACCTTCACTGGTGGTACCAGCGGGAGCAATCTCGTCATCACGTTTAACAGTAACGCTGATGCAATAGCTACGACCGCGTTAATAAAAAATATTACGTATGAAAATACGGATACGGATGATCCCACTACAGGGTCTCGATCCGTTCGATTCACATTAAACGACGGAGATGGAGGAGCGACCATTCGAACCACCACCGTCAATGTTAGTGCCGTGAACGATGAGCCCACCTTCACCGCCACCGGCTCCGACCCCACGTACACGGAAGGCGGCAGTGCTGTTGGTCTGTTCACCGGCACCACCATTTCCACCGTCGAAGCCGGACAGACCATCTCCGGGCTCACCTTCACCGTCACCAACGTCACCGAGACTGGCCAGGAACAGATCACCATCGATGGTACCACCATTACCCTCGACAACGGGGAATCTGGCAGCACCACCGACTTTACCTACAGCACCTCCGTCAGTGGGACCACCGCTACCGTCACATTGAGTGGCGGCACCGCCAGTGTCGCCAACGTCGTCAATGACATTGACGCCATGACCTATATCAACAACAGCCAGGACCCCACCGATGCTAATCGCGTGGTCACCTTCACCCAGATTGTCGACAGTGGCGGCACGGCTAACGGCGGCGATGACACCGGCACCCCCATGGCCACCTCCACCGTCAATGTGAATACCGTCAACGACGCGCCCGTCATCACCAACCTGGGCGGCGATGCCCTGGCCTACACCGAAGGCGACGGCGCCCAAGTCATCGATCAGTCCACCAACGCCGCCGTCGCCGATGTCGACTCCTCGAACTTCGACACCGGCACCTTGACCGTGGCCTTCACCGTCGGCAGCGACAATGCCGAGGATGTGTTAGCCATCCGCAACCAAGGGACCGGCGCCGGGCAGATTGGCGTCTCTGGCGCCAACGTCACCTATCAAGGCGCCACCATCGGGTCCTTCACCGGCGGCAGTGGCGGCACCAACTTGGCCATCACCCTCAACAGTAACGCCGATGCCACGGCCGTTTCTGCGCTGGTCCAAAACATCACCTATGAGAACACCGACACCAACGCCCCCACCACCGGAGCCCGCACCGTGCGGTATGTCCTCACCGACGGCGACGGCGGCACCAGCGCCAACTACGACACAACGGTTACGGTCAGTGGGCAGAACGACGCGCCGATTGCTACAACAGACCCGGGAGTGTTCAACACGGAAATTACCAGCCTCAGTCCTCTGAGTTATTGGCGTTTAGAAGAAACTAGTGGGAGCACGAGCAACGACCTTGGCTCCAGTAATAATGATGGAACGTATAATAGCGTCACATTAGGACAAACAGGCGCGCTCAATGGTGATGCCAATACCTCAGGGTATTTCAATGGAACCACAAGCTATGTCGAGGTTGCTCACGATGCCAGTTATCTACTCGATGATGGTTCAGTACAGCTTTGGTTTAAGGCCGACAGTATTGGGACCATACAAGGTCTATTTTCTAAAGACTCTACCGGCCACGATACGGGAGGGCACCTAACCATCCGTTTGTTAGCCAGTGGCCAATTAGAAGCGCGTCTTCAAAGTACGGGGGCAGATTTCATCATCACAACAACCAGCACCGCCACAGCTGGGACATGGCACCATGTGGCCTTTACCTTTGGCGCCGACGGAATGGCTCTCTATTTTGACGGCCAGTCAGAAGCCACCGACTCATATACCGGCGGCCTGGGAACTACCTCAGGTGGAAGCGGAAATTTTGACCCCATTGCCATTGGAGCAAGTACCAGGACTAGTGGGGATTTAGTTGCCACCCCCCTTGACAATTTCTTTGCAGGGTTCATTGATGAAGTCGCTATCTTTGGCAATCAACTCGATACTGAAACTATTCAAGATTTATACGCGGCAGGTATACAGGATTACACTGTGGCAGAAGAGGGAACCCTTGTTGTATCGACCAGTGAGGGTGTGCTGAGCAATGATTTTGATGTCGATGGGGACACGTTGACTGCCTCCTTGGTAACGGGTCCCTCCAACGCAGCCTCATTTACGCTCAACCCCGACGGATCATTTACCTATACGCCTGTCGTGAATTTCAACGGTACTGATACCTTTACCTATCAGGTGAGCGATGGAAATGGAGGGACCGACACGGCTACAGCAACAATCACCGTCACTGCCGTCAACGATGCGCCAGTGCTCGATAATGCCAGCACCATGACGCTCACGAACATTGCGGAGGATGACACGGCGTCCGCCGGTGATACCGTCGCCACCATCATCAGTAGTGCCGGAGGGGATCGCATCACCGATGTCGATACCGGCGCCGCCGAAGGCATCGCCGTCATCGGCGTGGACGATACCAACGGCCAGTGGCAGTACAATACCGGCAGTGGCTGGACGGCCTTTGGCGCCGTCACCAATACCAATGCTGTGCTCTTGGATAGCATCGCCTCCATTCGCTTCGTGCCCAATGCGAACTATGTGGGCAGTGCGGGGGCGATCACTTTCCGGGCGTGGGACACGACAACCGGGAGCAATGGCGACACCGGGGTCGATGTGAGTACCAATGGCGGGACGACGGCCTATAGCACAGTGACGGAGACCGCCACCTTGACTGTCACCGCCGTCAACGATGCCCCGGTGTTGACCCCGTCGACCCCGAGCTTGACCACCATCACCGAGGACGACACGAGCAACAGTGGAAACCTTATCTCTGCCATCGTCACCACCGATATTTCCGACGTCGATAGTGGCGCAGCGGAAGGCATTGCCATCACCAGCTTGAACAGCAGTAACGGCACCTGGGAATACAATACCGGCTCGGGCTGGACCGCCGTTGGCACCGTCACCAATACGTCGGCCTTGTTGTTACGCGCAACCGACAGTCTGCGTTTCGTCCCCGATGGCCAAAACGCCGATACCGCCTCCGTCACCTATCGCGCCTGGGATCAAAGCAGCGGCGCCGCCGGCACCAAAGTCGATGCCTCCACCAACGGGGGCACCACCGCCTTCTCCACCGCCACCGACACCGCCTCCATCACCGTCACCGCCGTCAACGATGCGCCAACGATTACGAGTAACGGCGGAGGCGGTACCGCAAATATCAATGTGGTGGAAGGGAACACGGCCGTCACGACGGTTGTGTCAACTGATGTGGATGTCCCAGCCGATACGTTGTCCTACAGCTTGGTCGGGGGAGCGGATCAAGGGGTTTTCAGTCTCGATGCCAATACCGGAGCATTGACCTTTAATACGGCGCCAGCTTTTGCCAGCCCAGCCGATGCGGACATGGACAATGTGTATGAAGTTCAAGTCCAAGTGAGCGACGGCAACGGTGGCACCGACCTCCAAACCATCACCGTCACCGTGACCGATACGAATACCACCCCCAGCATCACTAGTGATGGAGGCGGAGCCACAGCCAGTGTGAATGTGGCTGAGGCAACGACCAACGTCACCACCGTCACCGCCACCGATGCCGATCTCCCGGGAGAGACGCTGACCTTTCAGCTTGTGGGAGGCACCGATCGCAGTCGGTTCACCATCCATGCGACAACCGGGGCCTTAACCTTTACCACCCCACCCGATTTTGAAACCCCCGGAGATGCCAACGGGGATAATGTCTATCACGTCCAGGTCCAGGTCCGCGATAGCCAGGGCCACACGGATACGCAAACCTTGGACGTCACCGTCACTAATGTGATGGAAGCCGCTCCACCGCTCCAAGCGCCCCCCGCAGAACAGGAGGCCGCCCCGTCGTCCAAAGAGGACTCCCCCCTTGAGGAACCTGCTCCGGAAACCATCGCCACGTCCCAACCCACCCTGCCGACCGATACGCCGCCGAACGCCGTCGCCCCTGTTATCCTGGAGGATGAGGCCTCGCCCGCCCAAGGCCCCCCCCCCGCGACCCCCGCAGGCGTCATCGATCCCATGCAGCCCCACACCATCGAGCTGCTGTCCCCCCTTCAGCTGACACAATTGACCGCCACGAACATCCCCGTCTTAGACGCGGCCCTGTCCCGCTCCCTCGTATCCGCCTTGACCTCCGAGGCGCCGAGGCCGCTCCTGTCGGGAGAACTGGCGACACAACTGGACACCCTGGCGCAGCACTTACACGACACCCTGCAACACGAGCAGGATGAGACCCAGATGCTCACCGGCGTCGCCACCGGCGGTGGCTTGACGGTCTCGGCAGGCTATCTGGCCTGGGTCTTACGCGGCACATCCCTGCTCTCCAGTCTCTTAGCCTCGTTTCCGGCCTGGGGCCACTTCGACCCCCTCCCTGTCTTGACCGGCGGCTATACTGCCCGGAAGGCCGAGCTGGATGCGAATGACTCGGTCACCGACCAAGAAAACCACGAACATCAAGGAATCGACAAGATCTTCCGAGACACACCATAAGACCGGTACTCCCTTTTAACATCATACGTGCATACCCATGCGACTCTCGCCCCTGATTTCCATCAGTATTGGGTTAGTCTCAGTGACGATCACATCAATCATGTTGAGCAATACGTTTTTTGATGTGGCACCGGACGATTACAAACAAACATTTACCTATCGTCGGACTCTTGCCGAATCGCTTGCCGTTCAATATTCCACCCTCGCCGGTCAAGGTGACTTTACAACGATCGAAGAGGCCATGGACTCACTCGTTGAACGCACGCACGATATTCTCTCTGCAGGATTGATTTCTGTGCACGGGGAAATTCTTGCCGAAACCCTAGACCATCAGAATCTCTGGACTCCCCCGCCGAACAACGAATCCACGCTTGATCATGTCCAAATTCCTATTTTTCAGGGATTGGCCCGATGGGGGACTCTCCAAATTCGATTTCAGTCTGAACAGGATGTCCCAACCTTGGACATACTCTCATCACCATGGACGCGTTTTGTTGTGACTGTGGCACTCTTGGGATTTCTTGGGTTCTATTTTTTCATGAAACGCACCCTCCGGCATTTGGACCCCTCCTCGGTTGTTCCCAAACGAGTCAAGGCGGCCCTTGATAACCTAGAAGAAGGTGTCGTAATCCTCGACCCCAATGATCAAATTATCTTGTCCAATACCGCATTTTTACGACAGTCTGGCAAAGATATCACGGCCCTCATCGGCTCAGATATTTCAACCTTGCCTTGGGTCACGACAGAAGCCCATGTGGCAGAAGATCTACCTTGGGTGCTTGCCCGAACACAGAATAGCCCACAGACGGCATCTCCCAGAATACTCATCCAATCGGAAAATACATTCAGAAAATTGTTGCTCAATTGTTCCCCCATTAATGACGACGCTGGCCGCGTGACTGGCGTACTGGTTTCCTTCAACGATGTCACGGAGCTCGATCTCGCCAATGCCCAACTTGTGGAAACGTTACAGAACTTACATGAAACGCAGGACGAACTGCTAAAAAAGAACGCGGAACTTGAACTCTTGGCCACAAGGGATCCGATGACAGGCTGCCTGAATCGGCGTGCCTTCTTTGAACAATTGGATCAATTATACGTGTCAGCCAAAGAGGGAGGAACGGCCCTCAGTTGCATTATGACCGATATCGACCATTTTAAGTCCTTTAATGACCGCTACGGACATGCCCTAGGGGATCAAGTCATTAAGGTCTTTGTGAAAACCATGAGTGAATGCATTCGTCCAAGCGACATCATGGGACGGTATGGCGGAGAAGAGTTTTGTATCATTTTACCCAAGGCGGATAGTTCTTACGCCAGGGAGATTGCCACACGTATGTGCCGAAAAGTCGAAGCCGAGAGTGGAGCCAAGATCCGCACGACATCAGGCCTCAGCATTACGGCCAGTTTTGGCGTCTCGGCGATATGCCCGGAAACTGTTGACCCGTCAGAGTTGATCGAACAGGCAGATCAGGCCCTCTACCTGGCGAAAGAGGGAGGCCGTAATCAAGTCAAGACCTGGGAACCGGAATCCTGCGAGGAGCTGGCCACAGCAAACAAACACTGAAGGCAAGCATTGAGAATGCTGTCTCGGAATAGGAAAACCGTGAGACGGAAATCGGAAGACGAAGGACCTATTTTGTTGCTCGTGACTCGTTGCTCGTTGTTCGTGCCTGCGCGCTGTGCGGACTCCACCATAGTAGCGTCTCGGCTACGACGGCCAGGAGCGCTTTCAACCTTCGTAGCGACTTCGGCGAAGTAGGCCTGGCACGCAAGCGTGAAGCGTATCTTGTGAATGAAAAGCGTTTAGAGCATTCTTTAACGAACGACGATTCACGAACGACGAGCGACGTGTTTCTTGAGACGCGCTGCATTATTTCCCAGGTTATGCCGCATGCTCGGTAGCTGGAGAAAACATGTCAAGTGTCTGGCTCAATCCTTCTTGAACCGACTCAAGCATTCGAGTGAGATCTTCATCCGGCAGAGTTTGCAATTCTTGCCCATGGATCGTCAGCCATTGCTTCCAGTGTTCCCTCGGGATATCCAACGACTGACATTCCACCACAACTCCAACAAAATGCACGATATCGAGTTCTAAAGAAGATTCTGTTGCATTCGACGGACTCATATGATAACGAGTCGACAACTGATAGTTGGATGGAATGTGCCAATACGCTAATAAGCACGCACCCACTTCTGCAGCTTCAAACCCAATCTTCTCCTGTTCGAGCTTTGGTCGTAGGACTTTTTCAGTTTTTGCCCGCTCGAACACCTGAGTGGCAAGGTCCGGCATCTTTTGATACAAGACCAGGTGTCCAATGTCACAGAGCAGTCCGCCAACGAATAATCGCTCACTATCGATCAATTGACAATGTTGCCCTAACGCCCGCGCCAACAATCCGCGCTCGACACAATGCTGCCAAAAGGTTTTCATATCCATCACATCCGGCTGGATTTTAGAAAACGCCGTGGCAAGAGACGTGGCAAGCACCAGATCATGGATTGGCTGCATACCCAAAATACTCGCAGCGCGAGAAACCGTTTCAATTTTGCCTGATAATCCATAAAAGGGACTATTGACTAACCTCAAAACTCGAGCCGTCATTGCCGGATCAACGGATAGTGCCCGTGCCAACTCAACCATTGACGCCTTGGGATCTTCAACCACCTCTTTCACACGCAGATAGACGTCCGGGAACGTCGGCAAATCATCGCAGTCTTGGATCAGTTGTTCAACGATCATACGTTCTTCACAAAACATATGTCTTCACTTTCTAGCAAACCCGTTAAATTGAGGTTCTGTTGGGTTCTGTTGAATTGATCGGCGATTTCACACGATCTCTTGAGGAATATGATAGAAAGGGGAAAAGGGTTGGGCGCGGCAAAAATCACAGAGAACGTTAGACGGTGACACAGTGAGAAATGGAGGATTTCTTGAGCACCTGTTTTATTTGGCAGTGTCAGCACGCTGCAGGGCACGCATTAACACGGGGTCACTCATGGCTACTTCACTCAGCGCATCCATTATATGAAGATCTTTCGACTTCACAAGCGCTTTGGCTTTGGAATATTGCCGGGCATTAAATCGCGCCACAGATGGCTGACCGTTAATAATTTGACAGGCCAGGACGCCTCCGGATTTCACCTCACATGTACCGCCATCGGCTAATAAGGCTTGCGCCTCTTGAACACTCACACCGTGAAATTCCGAAAAATCCTCAAGTCCGCTCGTTTCAATCAGCTTTCCATCCGACATGACACATTTCCGTTTAAAATGCAGAGACCAATCTTTGCGGAAATCAATATATTTCACATCGCCTCCGCGTGCGACGGATAATTCTAGTTTGGCATAGTCAATTCCAAGATTTTTTTGCTTGAGCCGTTCTTTGAGCTCTTCGGGCAGTGTTCGATAAAAGACACGGGTTGCCGCCTCTTCCATCGAAAGCCCCCAACTCCGGCGTAACTGTTCGGCATCGGCGTACTGCTCAAGATCCAGGACCCATGTCTGTTTCGGTTGTTGCCCCGAGGAATCGACGGTACACACGAAGAGACCTTTGGTGACCAGACTTCCAGACTGTGGGTACTGATACATGCCGCCTTCAGTCAATAACTGCGTCACGGTTTTGAGCGGAATCTCGTAACTTTCGGACAAGACTCTGGCGTGAACGGCGATATCTTCCGGTTCGGTCATCGCACAGACCATGACATTTCCCGGTGGATCATGATCGGTATAGTTCTCAAGGATGTTATACAACACCGGCAATTTTTCTTTTTTCAGGGGACGCTTCTTCACCTTAAACATCGGTATACACTCCTCGTTGAGAGACTAAAGCTCTATCATTTGCATTTCATATTGACCCAATGGTACAAGAGTGGCCGTTTTTCTCACAATCATTCTTTCACGTATCTCCATCATGTCAAAACAAGACCTTCTACAGGCCTTCCATACAACCAATGCCTTTCAATGGAATGAACGCACTGGCTTTCGTCTGGCTTCAGGACGCACCAGTCCTTACTACATCGATTGCCGTATTGTCTTGTCGCATCCAGAACCCCGTCACCTTGTCGCACAACTCGCCTATGACTCCCTACAACACTTCATGTTTGATTTGGTTGGAGGACTTGAAATTGGCGCTATTCCGCTCGCCACCTGTATTTCCGATTATGGATATTCCGCACAACCTTGCCGCACATGGCGCACGTTTGTGGTCAGAAAACAAGCGAAAGATCATGGCCTTGGCAAGTTGATTGAAGGCACCTTTTCTCCTGGCGATACGGCGATCATTGTTGATGATGTCCTCACCACCGGCGGATCCCTCATCAAAGCGGCAGACGCGGCACGAGAAGCCGGACTCGTCGTGACACGTGCCTTAGTCATTGTCGATCGTTCAGAACAAGAAGGACAGCAACGTCTCGCAGACCATGGCCTTGAGTTAGTCCGCCTTCTCACGTTGGACGATCTGAAAGAGAGTCAACCGGCCTAGCTACGCTGTGATCGACTGAATGACGTTGAGCTTGCTTGACAGTCAAATTGAATCCCCCACCAATCTTCAGTTACCACATCTGTTCCCGCCACACCCTCAACCACCCGCTTCCGTCCATGTGTCGGTCCTTCTCGTTGAATCACATACGAACCCTGACAATACTGTCTAATTTGATGCAGGGCATCCGATCGATTCGGAGATAACAAGTGGCCATCATGTTCTTGAAACACATATTGCACCACGCCTCCGCCTTTGCCATTCGAATGCATCACCACGCCTGCGCCACACCCTAGGACACAACCCGCTCCTAACACAAGACTCACCATACTTGACCAACGCTTCCAAACCAGCATAAGATTTTTTATAGTGAGCGGGCTGTTCATCCTCACATTCCTGTTACGTGTCACACATACGGTTGATAACCGCCCTGAGTATACCGTTGCCTGAACGACTTATAAAGGAGACCTCATCATGAAACAGATGAATATCTTCATCATCGTCCCTCTTACGGTGTTTATGTTCGTAGGCTTGAATCTCACGAGTTATGCAGCCCAACCCTATGTATTGAATGTCCAGCAAGTAAAGGCGGGACTCGATAAAGTCTCCAATCCCATGCAAAAAGGATTTATCCTCATCGATGTAAGAACAGCAGAGGAACACCAGGATGGGTTTATTCCGGGAACTGATTTCAATATCAATTATCGGGAGCTCCCGCAACGCTATCGAGACCTGGAGGCTCGACCCGATGATCATATTGTTGTCTATTGTCAAACCGGACACCGGAGCAACATTGCAGCCAATACCTTAATGGAATTGGGGTATAAACATGTGTACAACGTCGAAGGGAGTATGAATGCGTGGCAGGAAGCCGGGTATGCGGTTGAACGCCCTCGTTAACGTAAAACGTTGCAGTCGTAGCCGTTCAAGCAAAGGGGGACGAAGCGTCTTTATGAAGGGATGAGGCCGCTTGTCTCCTCGATGACTCTTGAGTAAATGCCGTCAAACTCATGATGAATTTCACGAAAGGCCGACAGCAATTGCGGGTCGAAGTGAGCAGGTTTTGTTCGTTCATTGCCATGCAATATTAAATCGCATGCCTTCTTGTGCGAAAATGATGGTTTATACGGCCGCTTGCTTCGCAGCGCATCATACTGATCCCCTAGCATGACAATACGTCCGGTGAGCGGAATCTGTTCCCCCTTGAGACCATATGGATATCCGCTTCCGTCCCACCGCTCATGATGTGTAATCGCCACTTCCCGAGCCATTTTCAACAACGGCGACGAGGAACCTGCCAACAGACTTGCGCCCAATGTGGGATGCGTCTTGATCATGTCCCACTCCTCTTCTTCCAACGGGCCTTGTTTGCCTAACACGGCATCAGGAATGCCAATCTTTCCCACATCATGCATGGGCGCCGCCGCAAAGAGCTGCTGAGCGGCCTCGTCACTCCAACCAATGCATAATGCCATGGTTTTCGAATAATGGCTTAATCGTTCGATGTGTCCCCCCGTCTCCTCATCTTTGTATCGAGAGGCCAAGGAAAGACGAACGATGGTTTCTGCATAGGCCTGTTCCAATTCATGATTTTTTCGTTGTTCGGCATCATAGGACTTTTTCAAGTCACGGGCGTAGGCTTTCAACTGTTTGTTGACTCTGGTGATTTGCCTTGTCTTTGCCGCCTCCCGTCGAAGCAGGGTCTTGAGGTCTGTTGCATACCGCGCAAGTTGGGTGCGGGAGGCATCTAATTGGCGTTGCACAGCGGGATTGCCGTCCTCAGAGATTTCATGGGACATTGACGAACCCACTCTTCAAAGAGACAAACATCATCCCGCCAACGCTTTCTGAACAGTCTGTATCAGTTCGAGGGGACTGAAAGGCTTCTGCAGGTAGGAAAAGATTCCGAGCGTGTGAATTTCATCTTGGTGGTCACGATTGTCTTGACTCGTCAGCATGACCACGGCAATCCCCGCCGTGACCGGGTTCTCGCGTAATCGTCTGGCCACGTCGAGTCCATCAAGTCTGGGCATAACCCAGTCCAAGATAACCAAATCCGGCCTGTGGCGGTGAATGATCTGAAGCCCCGCTTCACCATCTTCCGCCGTATAGAGTCGATACTGTGAATCCTCTAGCGTTATTTCAACCAACTCTCGAATATCGTCGTCGTCATCAACAATAACAATGGTTTTCTCTCTGGTTTCCACCTCTCGTCTATCCTTTTTGGCTTATCCCAAATGACACAATCACGATATCTGCTGTTCTTCATTTGGGTCTTGATCCTCCATGATCATGTCAGTATTGTCCGGGCTTGCTTCGAGCTCTTGCACTGGAGAGGGCAACTCCCACGTTCCTCTATCTATCTTTCTTGCAACCGTAATAAATCCTGAGTGCGCCACCATACGATGGTCGGGTCTCACGCTCCGGCCTTGAATATTCCATGTGCGCAAAAGGGTTTCAAATGTTTCAATAAGGGCAAACTCCCGAGTCTCTTCTAACGCAGCAACGGTTTGCATGACCTGCGGAATCGTCGGCACAAAGCTAAGGTAGAGCCCCCCGCACCGTAAGCCGGAAACCGCGTGGGGTACGACCTGCCACGGTTCCGACAGATCCAACACAATCCGATCAAAGAGGCCTTCTTGAAGATCGTCTTCATGAATCCCTTGAAAAATATCCCCTAACCTTAAAGTAAAATTTGGAACGGCTCCCATATAGCGTTCAATATTTTTGCTTGCGGTTCTTGCAAACTCATCCCGCATTTCATAACTGACGACTGTTCCACGTTCACCGACAGCTCGGAGTAGAGCCATCGTTAACGAACCGGATCCGACGCCGGCCTCTAAGACACGAGCCCCCGGATACATATCTCCCCAAATCGTAATCATAGCCAAATCTTTGGGGTAAATGACTTGTGCCCCTCTTGGCATTTTGACTGAATATTCCGCCAATGTGGGATAGATGGCGAGCATTGCCCTTCCGGTTGAGAGGTGCACCATGGTTCCATCGGGAATTCCAATGAGATCATCGTGGGCAATTTTCTCTCCGCTCAATTGAAAGACATCACCAGCCTTCAATGTGAGAGCATAATGCCGATCCTTTTTGTCCACTAAATGAATTCTGTTTCCGGCTTGTAGATATTTCATCATGCAGGCATTCTACCAAGCAGCTTGTCTATTTCACACCCACTCTTTTGAGGGGAATTGAGGTGCGAATCACGTATCTCGTCGTTCGTTGCTCGTCGCTCGTTGCCTGTTTTCTGTCTTATATGTTACTGCTCACGCTTTGCACCTCTCGCCACTCCTCATTCCTCTCGTCTTTTGGCAATTACCTTGACACCATTCCAACGGGAACGTAAGATCCAAATAGACGGGTTTCGCTGTTGGAGCCCCATGATTTCCTTACAGCCACTACCAACGTATTCCATTTTCTTGAGTGCCGCTCGTTTTTTTTCTCGCCTTGTATGGCTCTTATTCTTGCTGTTGAACTCCTGGAACATTCCTGTCGCCTATTCACAATCACCACAAGTTATCGTGGCCACGTATGAAGGCGTCATTAACCCCGTCGCGGTTGAATACTTACAGGAAGGTATTCAAATAGCACACGATACGCGGGCTGAGATCTTGGTCTTTCAACTCGATACGCCCGGAGGGCTGGACACATCGATGCGCATGATGGTGAAGGACATCACACAATCGCCGGTCCCCGTGGCTGTCTACGTCTCTCCAACCGGAGGGCGCGCCGCATCGGCCGGCGTGTTTTTGACTCTGGCCGCACACTTTGCCGCCATGGCACCCGGCACCAATATCGGGGCAGCACACCCGGTCGCCATGGGAGGCGGGGAAATGGATGAGGTGATGAAGGAAAAGGTGGAAAATGATTCCGTGGCCTATCTTGTTTCCATCGCAGAACGTCGTGGCCGTAACACCGAATGGGCGGAACAGGCCGTGCGTCAAAGCGTCTCGGTCACCGCACAACAAGCTTTAGACCTTACACTCATCGATTTTGTTCCTGAAAACCTCACGAAACTGTTGGAAGCACTCGATGGCAAAACCACGTCGATCGATACACAATCCGTAACAATCCATACTGCGAATGCGCAGATTCACACATACCCAATGTCCTGGCGTCTCGAAGTGCTGAAGGCGTTGAGCGACCCAAACATCGCCTATGTCCTCATGACCATCGGCACCATCGGTATCATCGCAGAACTCTATAACCCGGGTGCGATATTACCGGGTGTTGTTGGGGCTATTAGTTTGATCCTAGCGTTTTATTCCTTACACACGCTCCCAGTCAACTACGCAGGCGTGCTCTTGCTGATTGTCGGATTAATCATGCTGCTATTAGAAGCCACCGTCACGAGTTTCGGACTGCTGGCTATCGGTGGGATCACCTCGCTAATCCTCGGGTCAGTCATGCTGATTAAAGAAGGCTACCCGTTTTACGAACTCTCCTGGGCAACGATTATTCCCGTTGTCGCATTCACGACCGGGTTTGTGTTGTTGATTGTCTCGTTCAGCGTGAAAACACTCAAAAGCCGAACCATGACTGGTAGTGAAGGCTTGATCGGCATGACAGGTTCAGCAAAAACTGATCTCACGCCTTCAGGAAAAATTTTCGTGCATGGGGAGCTGTGGAATGCCATCAGTGACACACCCATTCATGCCGGCGACACCATCGAAGTAACCGGCATGGATGGCTTAACACTCTACGTCAAACCCTCACTCGCATCCCAACGGAACGCGTAACGATGGAGGTGACCGTGAACCCTTCGTATATCGTTCTCTTTATTGGAATCCTCGCTCTCATCGCCAAAGGGTTTTATGTCTTACGTGAATATGAACGCGCGGTGATTTTCCGTTTTGGCCGGTTAGCCGGCGGCATCATTGGAGGACATGGACCCGGCGTGATCGTCATACTCCCCTTTATCGATAAATTGGTTCGCGTGAGTCTCCGCACTGTCACCATGGATGTTCCACCGCAAGATGTCATTACCAAAGATAATGTCTCGGTGAAAGTCAATGCGGTCATTTACTTTCGCGTCGTCGACGCACAGAAAGCTATTGTCGATGTTGAAGACTACTACTACGCCACGTCTATGATCGCGCAAACCACCCTGCGGAGCGTTTTAGGACAAAGTCAACTGGACGACCTGCTCTCCAAGCGCGATGAAATCAATGCTGATCTTCAACGCATTATCGATCAAGCCACAGAACCGTGGGGCATTAAGGTAACAGCCGTTGAAGTCAAAAATGTCGATCTTCCCCATGAAATGCAACGAGCCATTGCTCGACAGGCTGAAGCCGAGCGGGAACGGCGCTCAAAAGTCATTCATGCCGAAGGCGAATACCAGGCGTCTCAACGTCTTGCCGATGCCGCGAACGTATTATCGCAGAACCCTGCCGCGATTCAACTGCGCTATTTAGAAACGATGATGAGTATTGCCGGGGACAAAAATTCGACTATACTTTTCCCGCTTCCAATCGATATTCTAAGCGCATTCATGAAGACATCCGATAATCCACAAACAAAAGAGCGGTAAGAGAATCTCAGCTGTCACTCCGTCCTACTCATGCACACATCGCTCATTCATGAAGGAATGTAAGGAATGAAACGTTTTTTTGCCGTGATCGGACTTGGACGATTTGGCTATAGCGTCGCTGAAACCCTGATCAACAAAGGGTGTGAGGTCTTGGCCATTGACCGTGATGAGGAAAAAATCCAAGCCATTAGCGATATCGCCACGTTTGCCGTTCAATGCGATGCCACCGATGAACGAGCACTCAAAGCGGTCAGTGCGCAAAATGTCGACGTGGCCGTGGTCAGCATTGGCGAGAATATCGAAGCGAGTATCCTTATCGTCCAAACACTGAAAGAGATGGGCATCGAATCGATCGTCGCGAAAGCCGTTGCGCCCATTCAAGGAAAAATTCTCAAAAACCTTGGAGTCAATGAAGTTATCTACCCTGAACGTGACACCGCCATTCGCCTTGCGCATCGACTTATTTCGCCCAATGTCTTGGAATATTTAGAACTCGCGCCAGGGTACAGTATCGAGGAAGTTTCCGTTTCGGATAAATTATCTGGGTTAAGCATCGGAGAATCCAAGATTCGGCAGCAACATAATTTGAACATTATTGGCATTAAAAAACAGGTCACCCGCATGGTTAAAGGACGAATGATGGTCGGAGAATCCTTTAATTTTACTCCATCCCCTGATGAAATTATCGAGAAAGGCGACGTCCTCGTCTTAATCGGACGAGAAGAAGACTTTGATAAGTTCAGCGATGCCGAGGACGATAAAGAGTAACGTGCTCGAAACATCACGGTCCTTGCATCCCTCGCGGTCCATCCTCCTGCGCGCCTCGCTTCATTTCACATAACTATCGAATACCAACGACAGTATCATGAAATCCATCACAAAACTTATCTTCACGAATATTGCCGTACTCTTGGCCGGACTCTTTGCGGTCAACTTTTTTTTCTCCATCATTATCGACGGCGTCTATCTCTATAAAAAAGTCGTTGTCTCGATCGGACAACCTCTGTATCGCGAAAGCCTGCCCGACCAGGAGGAGGCCCAGCAAATCTTTCGCGAACTTCGACAATTAACGAAACAATACGCTCCCTACATGGGATGGTCACGTCAACCATTTTCCGGCGTCACCACCAACGTTGATCCCGTATATGGCGAACGCATCACGCCTCAATCCTCGAACCAGCCCGGCAAACATATACATTTTTTCGGTGGCTCGACCATGTGGGGAAGCGGAGTGGATGATCAGCACACCATTCCAGCGCATTTTCATACACTCCAGCCGGAGTACCGGGTTTATAATCACGCCCAATCAGGCTTTATCAGCCGTCAGGGCGTGGCACGACTGGTCAACCTTGTGAATCAGAATAGCAAGATGGATGTCGTGGTGTTTTATGATGGATGCAACGACCCGTTGACACTGTGCCGTGGTGATATTTCAATCAACGGGCATCGTGAAGAATCAAAAATTCGTCAAAAACTTGAACATCAATGGCAGATTCCACAAAACGTTTTCACCGCCACGCACAAAGCCATTCGAACCATATTTAAAGGCGGACACCGTCCTCCATCTCGTTGTAAAGACGATCCCGGCTACGCAAAAACCGTCGCAACGACCATGGTCAATAATTGGAAAATCGCAAAAACAATCGCAGCCATGAAAGGTGCCGACTTTCATGCGATTCTTCAACCGGTCTCACGGCTCGGTCGCCCCAACATCGACTATTTAGATGAAAAATATGACGGATCAGAATGGAAAGCCGTGTATCCATATGTGCAGGCAATAAAACAAAAAGAACATCTGACATGGCTTCATGACTTTTCCGATGCCTTCGATCGAAAAGACCCAATCTATATTGATTTGTGCCATGTCAACAGTTTAGGCAATGAAATTATCGCCAAGAAACTGAGTCAAATCATTTCCCGTCTCGACGACGCGTCCTGATAACCGAGAGTAAAGCCAGCACATGACGATGCGTGAACTGGAAGTTATGTGATTCCGCAATAGCCTTTGGGGATGCGAATTGCGTTAGAGGACATGTTGCTCGAGCCCGCGGCTCACTCCACCCATTGCCTATGTTCTTTGTCGTCTCAGTTTTGATTCCCTGCCGGGTTTCGTCCCGGCAGCCGAGGCCCTTTTGTTTCGGCAAAAGGACCCAAAACCATTGACGCCCAGGCCAGGCTCATCGGATGAGTTGAACCCCGGTTGGTGGGGCGGGCTAACTCGCTGCGCTCAAACAAGCCCGCCCAGTATGAGAGGTGTTCACTCAACGGACTGGCCTGCAGGCGTCAGATCATAGGTACTGAGAAAAAGTTTAAAAACTATAGCACGGCGGAGAAACACAAAACGGTTTTTAGAGGTGCCCTTTAATAACTCTCAGATGTTCGTGCCATACCAAATACCCGAGAGAGTCGATCCATAGGCGTCAGACGCTTAATTGCAACCATGAAAACTTTTCGCATTCGGTCTTCTGGACAACGAATTTCCTTCATACCATGCCAAGAATTCGGCGTTCGAGAAAAAAGCAGGCTATAATTTCCTATGGCACGCGAAGGAATGATATGATGAAAAGCCTCAAAGTCAGGGGCGGATTGCCGGTCAATACGTCCTCCATCATCAAGAATAAGCGTTTCCCCACCCCACTCCGGACTCCAATCCGTTGTAGTACTGAAATAGAAAAGATGCGCGCCAACTTTATTCTTGTGATCGCAATGTGGTGAGATCGAACATCCATTGGGTGTATAGAACCAAAAAAAGTCCAGTTCAAACGAACGGCAGTTCAGGAAGTTTTTGAGAAATAACCCATATTCGTCTCCTTGCAGTTCTTGAATAAACTCTTTCCAGGGGCCAGGCAAGGAGAGATCTTGATGGAATTTGAGCGTGTAACGATCATGACTTTTTTGACCATACTTTCGAGCCCTTCCAAATGTCGTGTTAAACAAGGAGAGATCAGGCAAGGCATCAAGCAAACACCGATACGCCTCTTCGCGCAACAATCCATGCGGATTCACCCATGGATAAGGTGTCTGCCGCTGGTAGGCTTCGACATCAAGGGCCTCAAGGGCTTCAGGATTGAGATACGTCATGGCGCTCACCATACAACAATTGTGATTCGACCGACAAGATGAGTCATCATACACAGGGACAAGCCGTTCACATCCAACAACCCCTAGGACTGTCAACTCGCCTTTTCATACTCATTGCCATACTATATAGTTCAACTGTTCAAAGCATTGGTGCGAACTCAGACGCACTCCCTGCATACTGCGTGCAAGCACCTCATCCAATTCTCATCACCGTACTCGGGCTACGCAATACGCACGGTTCGATCAAAGCCAAGCTCTATGGCGACAATCCAGATGAATTTCTTGTCTCCGGAAAGAAATTGGATACGAAACGCGAGTCGGCAGAAATCCCATCCACACGCATCTGTCTCCAAGCACCCAGCCCCGGCACCTATGCCATTGTCGTACATCACGACGAAAATAGGAACAAGAAATTAGACACTAACTGGATTGGCCTGCCAACGGAAGGCATTGGGTTTTCAAATAATCCTGAGCTTGGCCTCACACAACCTGCGCATGACGATGTAGCATTTCAAGTTCGTGACGGACTCACCAAGGTAACCATCACGTTACAGTATTAGGAATCAGCCGACTTTTGCATGGCCATCGCCTTCCGAACCCCATCCTTGATTTTACGCCAACGCAGCTTCTTTTTTCCGGCATGAAACAACACCAATACAATCTGAGCAGCAATATTCATGTCACCTGAACTTTCCTTTACAGCCGCCCTCATCAATTGTACAGCTTGACGCCACTCACCAAGCTGGATCAACATTTTTGAGCCTCGGACATACTCACAAGCCCTCATCCACTTTTTCGTGCCCGGCCCCAAATCGTCAAAGCATAGTGCTGTCGGCACAAGAGGTTGAGTCGTTTGCAAAGAGACATCGGCATCATGGCAGGATAGCGACGTCGATCGATGCGCGTAATAATTGTTGATTGCCGTTTCATAGAGCCTGTCAAGGCACGCTTGGGTTTGACTCCACGATCGTTCTCGAAGAATGGTTTCCCGCGCGGCCTCACCAATCTTGGTGCTCAGCTCACGATTCCGCTCAAGCATGAGAGTCATGTCAACGAAGGCCTGGGAATCGTCACATGGAACGATAAAACCATTCCTGTTATCTTGCATAAGATCAAGCACGGCACCCACCGGTGTCGCAATACACGGCAATCCACTTGCCATGGCTTCAAGCAGCGGAACAGGCCCTCCCTCAATTCGAGAGGTCACCCAAAACACATCGAGGGCTCGATACAACCTCGCGATGGCCGTGAGATCGAGTTGATAGGACACGTGAACGACCGCAATGTTTTCATTCTGAAATTCACGAACGAGATATTCCCAGCCAGGACCAATAATCACAATCACAAGTTGCGGCATGGATTGCCGAAGAGTTTTTACGCTTTCGAGGAAACACGCCAACCCCTTTCTTCCATCGACATCACTTGTCCGTCGTCCGGTAAACCCAACGACAAATGTCTCTGCTGAAATGTTCAGTTCCTGACGAATGGAAGATCGTTCATTCTGGCTCGCCGGATAGAACTGCGTCCCATCAACTGCAAACGGCACAATCCCCAATCGCTCACGAGGTATACCCACATCAATCAAATACTGTTGCCATTGAGTCGACACCGTCATCACGCCATCGCAGTCATCAAGATATTTCATATGCGTACTAGAATCCATATGATGAAACGTCGACACGGTCGGCAATCGATTACAGAACGGTTCCATGGTTTTGGTGTTTAAAAAATGAACAAGATCAAATGAAAGAGGAAATTGACCATACCGCTTCTGAAACTCCCTGATCACATGTTGTGAGCAAATCACGGCGTTAAGATGTGGATTGTCTTGTGTAACCTGGTGGGCAAAATGACCGACAGTCCAATACAGCGAATCGACGATCATGAGAACGCGAATATGAGCATGCTCTCGAAACTTTTCAGTGGGAAGATTGACAGCTATCGCCATACCAAGACATCCTTGTCTCGTTATGTCCAACCTTCAGGAACATGACACCTTTGCTTACGCGAAGTTCTTGAAGCTTAGGACACCCGCCTAAGAACGATCTTCAACTAACGTGACGGTTCCCTGTTCTAATCGATACACGCAATCCGCGGCATCAATCAGTCCCGCCTGATGGGAAATGGCAAGAATCGTTAACGTTCCTCGAAGCTCCCGCAGCGTCTGACAAATGGCGGCTTCGGTCGTCGAATCGAGTGCACTGGTCGCTTCATCTAAGATCAGCAGTCTCGGGTGATGAGCTAACGCCCGAGCAATGGCAATCCGTTGCCGTTGTCCGCCGGACAGGCTGCTCCCGTGCTCTCCAACGGAGGACTGTAATCCCTCAGGAAGGTGTTGAATAAACTCCCACGCCCCCGCGGCGCGGAGTGCAGACTCGACATCGGATTTCTGAAGATTTGGATCTCCCAACGTCACATTTTGATAGACGGAATCATGCAACAGCAACGTTTCCTGCGGCACATAGCCGATTGTGCGTCTCCAAGCGTTCACGTCAACAACGCCCAAAGGCAGAGTATCCAGAAACACTTCACCGTCCTGGGGGCGGATAAGGCCAATCACCAAGTCGACGATTGTTGTTTTTCCGGCACCGGATGGGCCGACGATGGATGTAAAGCCGCCTGCCGGAATTCGTAATGACGCCCGTTGAAGGACCGGGCGTGTGTCATAGGAAAACGTCACGTTGTCAAATGTAATCGCATGCTCGAATACTGGTACTTGGGAACCTGAAACATTTTCACATTGCTGTTCCGCCTGTTCAATCGTTTCTCGAAGTGACCAATAGGCGCTTTCAAATATCACCATATCCTGATATTGACGCTGCACTTTCCCAAGGCGACTCAGCATCTGCGCCAGCAATAAAATTAATACCATGACGGTCGCAAACGGCATGCCCCATTGCACCAAGGCTATATACAGCCCCGTGGCAACCAAAATCGTCAGCATCGGTTCTTGAGACGCACGTAGCGCTTCTCGGCTCATCACCTGTTTTCTGATGGCCTTGTTGAGCTTTCGTGTTTCGGTTTCTAACAGAGAACTAAACAAGGCTTCACGCGCCATCGCCTTTAACGGCTTGACGGAACGAAGACTATCCGTCATGACGGCTAAAAGCGATTTCAGTAACTTGGTTTGGCGTCGGCCTGCGCGCTTGGCCATTCTGATTAATTTATTCAAGACGAATAATAAACACACGCTTGCCACAATCGCAGTTAGAGTCACTTTCCACGAGACCAGAAATGCCACACACATATAGACCAGGACTTGAATGGAAACAGCCGTGACATTCGCAGCAAAATGATACGCACTGGCCGAACGTTGAGCTTCAGTGGCCACGGCATTGACTAACGTTCCCGCAGGTTGTCGTATATAGTATTCCCATCGAGTTTTCAGCAGCGCACGAATGAGTGCCAGCCGAAGATCAGTGGCCACATGCGCCATGGTATAGCCAACCTGCCGATTCGCTAACATGACGAAGACGTTTTTCAGTAAAATTCCGGCAACAATGACAAGGAGAAGAATTTCAAGAGAAGGCGAAAGGCCCACCTGATTTAATCCATCCAGAATCAACTGTCCAGGACCAACATCAGAATCAGAACCGACCCCGCTGGAGGCCGTTGACGAATGCTCTTGGTTATTAATGGCTGTACTTAACAAGGGAAGGAGGGTTGATAAACTCAGCCCCTCCATAATGCCGGCGATCAACAAGGAGAGAAGGGTCAGAAAGCTTGGCCAAGGATAGGCCCGGCCAAACGCGAGGAGTAAACTCATCCTAGTGACAATTCGGGTTTTTTAGAACGGTCTTGTATGGGGATTGATGATTGTTGCTTCACTATGCCAGAAGCATGCGAAACTGTCGACCAGCACAGGTTGACGGCGCTCGGCATTCGAACATCACATTTTGCGCTCATTCGCCCTTGACCAATCCATGCGCACGTAACTGTTGGGCAAGAGACGCCGCCACCAATTGATGAGACTTGGCCGTCATATGTTCATCTTCAATGCTAAAATACAGGCCAGTTTCTCCCTGACGTTCCGCCTCAACCAACACCGTCAGTGAATCAAGCACTGGAATACCGGCTTCCTCACCAAATTCCTGGAAACTACGGTTAATACGAGTAACGTCCAACTTCAACTGTGGGTACACTTCTTGAACCTTGGCTTGATAGTCAGTTTCAACTTGTAGTTTTGGAGCCATGACGGTCATCGCAAACGCTCCCCCTTGTGCAATCACCTGCTCACGCATACGCACAATAAGGGCTTTCGTGACGGCCCACCCATCGTCCCAGAGACGCGTATAGTCTTCAGTCGACATTCCACGGGTTGAGTATTCAGGAGCAAATTCCGCAAGGAACGGCCATCCGATAAAGATATTCGGATCCTGGAATTTCGATGTTTTAAAACTCTTCACAACCATTTTTCCAAGACGATACAAGACCTGTCGTTTGTAATAAGCTTTTAGCCGTTCTTCCGGCAACCAATCTTTCTCTTTTGCATAAAACGGCGTGACATGACTGAGATCGAACTGTAGTTGCCCTCGTTCATCTAAGCTTGCATACGCCCGAACCGTTTTCTTCTGGTGAAGTTGTTGTAAGACCAACGTATTCGTTTGAATATCGGTATTAGGACTAAATGCCAAAATTACAAGGTCCGGCTCGTAAGATAATCCTTCTTCTTCGAGGAACAATAACTCCTGCACGGTATTATAAGTGGCAAACCCGCCATTGATAATTTCAACTCGATCAGGCCCAAGCTCTTCGGTCAAATATGCAGGTATGATCTGATCGACAGGAACTCCGCTTCCAAATGTGGTGGAGTCGGCGACCAAAAGAATACGTTGACGATGATCTTTCTTGCCAATATCTGGTCCGCGCAATCCTTGGGCATTGATATGCACAGGCACATTAAAGTCTAGCTCCTGATGCGATCCAGTCATACTGGGACCATAGGCAATCGTGCGCGTGGGATGAGGAATCGTAAAGGAGGGACTGGAAAATGGCTGCGCAAGAGAACCAAAAAAATACAATCGAAGAAACCCCTCTATCACGACAACCATCACCAATATCGTTACAAGGACTAACCCTACATTGAGTAACGGCGTTGACTTCTTCATGACACGTACTTATTCGCAAAACTCAAGGAATAAAATAGCTAGGGGAATTTTCGAATAAGGCCTTTTTGAGTCTGCGGGCAAATAATTTTCCAGCTTTACCATTTGGATGCGCATCCGTCGGTGTGACCCAGAGCGAATGCGGCTCTTCATGTTCCACGGCAGGCAAAAGATCGAGAAAGGGCACATCCAAACCCTCAGCGAGTGTCGCAATTCGCTCGGTCACTTGGGTAAAGGGGTATGGAGACATTTGGTGCAACTCGGGATAATTCACCACCATCATATGAATATCCTGTTCTTTGCAAAATTCAACAAGTTGACGCATCGCCTGCTGCGTGGCCACCCATCCAGGTTGATTCTCGGCATAGAGATTTCGGTAATAACTCAACCAATCTCCTCGGTCAAAATAACTTCGCATGAACACATCAAGCCGACCGGCTAAAAATACCGCCGCATAGGAATGTTCCACCAAAACGTTTTGTGTCCGAGAGGGAGTCGGCTCCGCATCATTAATGAAATAATTTAACACCACAATATCCGGATTATAACGAAACCCTTCGTTAAGAAAATATGCCGTTTGCATCGCGGTATTCGTATTTCCGATTCCCGTATTCAATACCTCATACTGCTTCGGGGGGCCATCGCGATTCAAAATGGATTCGAGAATATTGGACGTGATACCTTCTGGCGGAGCCCCCCAACCAAAGGTCACAGAATCTCCAAGCATCATAATACGAATACGATCATTTGGTTTTTCTAAATCATATTCTTGGTCACGCCACCCAACCGAATTGATTGCAACCGGCACACCCATATACGTCCCAGATTGACCTGGCACGTGCTCATGCCCCATGCCTGGAATATCACTAACACGCTTCAGGTCACGCGCATACCGCCACATTTCAATGTCAAAATTATTTGCATTGGCTTGCGTCACACGTACATAGATTTCAAATGCACTTAGAACAATACACAAACTGACAAGCACCAGTAGCACACCAAAGAGAATGTTTTTCATGATAGATGTTCGTACGATCATAGCCGGGCCCAATTACTAGGCACGAAAAAACCGATGCGCTATAGTCAGAGAATGTACGATTCGGCTCTTGATTTAGAGAGATCGCGGATGGGAAGACCGATAATAGGCAAGCACAAGACCACCAAAATCCGAAAACTCTTTGTACAACCTCATGTCGTATTGTTCCGTATTATATGTCATCTGTAGATGTTCGAATACGGATATTCGAGGCCGCATTGTATCGAATCACCACAGAAGAATAAATAGGGCCATTGACTTTATCTCAGAGAAAGCGCCGATCGTATATCATCGAGACAGATGGAAAAATTATCGCTCACGCGTGGACGCACATTCATATCGCGGGATTTCATACAGGTATACTGTAAATTCATATCCACGGAAAGGCGGAAATATGCATCGGTGGCGCGAGCAGGAAAGAGTTCAATCACTTGCGTACCGGGATTACAAAAGACGAGATTCGCCAATCCGGAACCATGTGGCGCGACAATGACGTCTGCGTCGGAAAACAATCCTACTTGCTCAGCAAACGTCATCGTTTCCAATAGACATATCGCAAACCCTTGCTCACGGAGGAAATTGGAAAGTTCTTCCTCATTCGTCACCATCCGCTTACCGGCACACGATCGGGATATATAAATTTTCCGCTTGGGATTGGGAGAACTCATTCGCGCTGGCAAAAACGTATCACGAAGCCAATCACAAACCCAACGAGGGTGATGATACCCGAACATAATCTGATGACATGGCACTACCAGCTCATCTCCCCTAACCCACAAAACCTGAGCACTATTGATAATGTGACTCCCAGACGTCAATCCCACGTACTTGAGTGTTTCCACTTGAAAGGGATGCAAATATTGCAAGAAATAATGATCAGGCTCTCCATACAACTCCCGCAATTTGGCAAGGCGAGGAAGAATATCGAATAACCAATGCGAGTAAATATGCTGATGTCCTGATGTCAGAACAGCGATTCGACCTGGATATGGTCGTGGGGTTCGATACTGCTTTCTATAATCAGCAGGAATAATATCTCGCCACTTCTTCCTGCGATACTTCATCCTCTGTGGTAGTGGTTGACAGGCATCAAAAATCGGACGACAGTTTTTGTCGAACACAAACCCATTCTCATCGGCAGAACCATCCGGGATGGTCAGAATGCGATTGAGTGTTACCGGTGAAGGCGCAGGGCGATCCCAAAAATTTTCAGGCAAACCATCATGGTAGATCGCATAGTCGAAGCGTTCTGGAGGACTAAAAGTCTTATCGATAAACTGCGTTGCCGGTACTGGGAAGTACGGCAGTATTCCAAACCAATGTCCGACTCGTTCTGGGCCAAACAGTAGATAGCAGAGGCAGGCCATGAGATGTCTGAACCTCGACCTGATTTCTCCGAATCTGCGGGGTGATATCGCAACACTGCCATATTCCTTTTTGAGTAGCGGGATAGGGACATTCTCCTGAACTAGCCTCTCATTTATCCCGACCCAACGTGGACTACGCTCCTTTACCAATTCAGACAATCGGTGTTCCTCCTTCGGAGTTCTTGACATTCATTGCCGTGAAGTATAACGAGATAGAATCCACACCCCAGCTGCCTGTGCCACACGCACATAACAGGATCACCATATGACCCTCAGCTCAACGTCTTTCGATTCGAGTCTCAACACATCTCGAAATCAACTGTAGTCCAGAACAGGAAGCTCGTTCCCACGAAAGTTCACTCAAGATTTTTAGAAAAAAATTGCACAACACGTGGCACCGTGTCATATCAGGTTCGTCAGCAACAACAGCGAACTGTTCTTATAACCACTCCACAGAACGTCCAATGCTTGAAACGGAGTCCTGCATTGGACAAGCGACACGTTCCGGCTTGGAGCGTTTGTGGATTCGCTATAGTCTCACTACAAAATTTTCTACACTCGATTGCCAGCGGAAGGAGAAATCTTCGACGAGAAAAAAGTATGAATGAAGGAGTTATGAAGAAGAATACTGCACTAACACCTTGATGGATTCATAGGTATAAAAATACTCTGCAGCAAAATAGAATGACATATAACACTTAACGCATCCAGAACAACGAGAAACTTCAGTATAAATACATGAATAACATGGTTGTACAATAACAAAGATTAGGTGTTGTGAAAACCTAAAAACACTTTCACTTTCCGGCTCACAATTTCAGCCTCACGAAGAGGTTTATTCGATGTCACTTCAGCATTATGCCCAAACGGAAAGGCATAGCCTTGCTCAAACAAGGTATGATGAAAAGCTTTCAGATCCCGAAGCGACCGCACCAGACCTTGCCGCAACAAAAAGCCGCTGATATGTTTGCCAATTCGACTCCCACTATGCTCTTCATCGTTTCCATATAACGAGGCTCGACCGGCAACAACAATCATTTCCCGTAGACGAGCCATTAGGGCCATTGGCTTTTCCGGTAATGGATAAATCAATACCGGCTTCCCAATGGACACGCTCTCCCCTATCATCGATTCGCTATCGCCCGTGACGATAATGACATCGGCAACCGCGAGATACCCCCAATAGGGATTTCGTGACTGATTCGGCTTCCATCTTTGCACGATCCCGGAATTCCCCAATGCTTCAGTCAGAGCTTCTGCCGCTTGCGTTCCTGTGCGACGACTGGTCACGGCATGCACCATCCCACCCGTTTTCTTCGCAAAATCAGCTACATCCCTGCCCAACTGTCTGGCGACAGACTCATCCAGCACACTCCTGACGGTACTTCCACCAACCAGCAGCACAATATGAGGCCGAGGAGCGCCCTGATACAGATCTACCCATTCTTGGGCAGCCTCTTCGAGTTGCTGATTCGTGACGCGATTTAACGGAGCCAAGGTCTCGATGCGCTGCTCATTCGGCCACATACGACAATATCCTGGTACAATCGACACGTCACCTGGCTGTACAGCTTGGCTCCCCTTTCTTCCAAGCTGAATGAGCTTGGTTTTCTCCTGATTCTGCCTTCGTATCCATCGTGCGACGGGAGCTGCACGACGACCAGCACTGATGACCACATCGGGCCATGGGGGAACCAGTGACTGTGAAGTCTCGCGATCCACACAAATGATGGTTGCACCAAGAAGACGCTCGTGAACTTTATGGAGCCACGCCAGACGAGAAAACCTAAGAGACTTAACCGTATAAGACCAGCCAAGCGCATCAGCCAAACCCAGCGACTGCGTGGAATTTCCCGGTCGATCGTCCGTTAAAACCCAGACAACTGGAACGTTTTTATTTACCACTTTCATTGAATTCCATTATCTGTCGTTGCTCTATTCGCTCGACAGCTAGCTCTTACTACCTAAGTTCACAGTCAGCAAAAATTAAGCGAGAAACTGTCCATAATATAACTGAACCCACTGGCTGAAACTGGCATAGAAAAATTGACGAATGTGACTCACTTATACTATAAATTTACTTATTAGTTAACTAAATTTGGCGAATGAAAATAACATTCAATATTTAGACCACTTCTAAGATCACCGCTCAGCTTGAAGCCTTGTTCCTGTTGTTAACACTCTCAAGTTACAAGCTTGAAGAAACAATTCATACTGGCACTATTAAGATAAACATTACGAGAATATGTCAGTCATCATTGAAGATCTTTTCCATCCATTTTATCAAGAATTGAAATTCTCTGAGTCAGACGTCTTTAAATTTCATTCATACACAGCATGCCCATGCTGTAATACAAAAGCCCCACCAACCCACCTTGTCTACTTGGGACATGAGAACTGGGAAATCAACATTGCTATTGTCCAATGCACAGAGTGTGAACTGATCTATTACCTTAACCCTCCGACCGAAGATTTTATCGCTGATTACTATGAAACTCGGTGGAACAAGTCTCGCGGTGAAGAAAACGGCCAACAAGCGAAAGGTGCTCAGAAAATTTCACAAAGAATGGCTTCCCTTGCAGCCGATTTAGGTATCACAAATAAGAAAACCAGCTTCCTTGATGTTGGCTGTGGACTAGGAAAACTCATGGCCGGCTTACAACAAGTAGGGTTTAACAATATCTGGGGGACTGAAATGTCCCCCTATCGAGTCGCAGTCAGTGAATCTCGTTTTCCGAAACACATCTTTCCTGGTGGCTACAAAAACGTCCCACGCGGGAAACAATTCGATGTTATCTATTCAAACCATGTCGTCGAGCACCTTTACAGCCCAGCCGACTTCTTTTCCTCCATGGTAGACCACCTCAGCGAACATGGCATTATAGCGATTACCGTTCCAGATGCCTGGGAAGAATACGTCATCAATCAGGTGCTTTTTCTACCACATCTCCACTCCTTTTCTGCACAGTCGCTTGAATTGTTAGGAAAGAATCATGGATTTTCTTCCATGTTTTGGAAGAAGGCACGCTGGGAAGAACTGACTGTAGTATTTTATCGAAACATTTCCCATATTCAACCTCATTCAGATCAATTTTGTAGTTTAGCCGAACTCCCAAAGAAACACACCAAGTCACAACTTGCTCGTATTCGTAGTCCTTGGGAAAAGTCTAATAACGAAAAAACTACCTATTTGACTCTCTATCGATCAGAGAAAAACCTTGAGCAGCGTAAAAAAGGATTCTCTAAACTCACTTCACTTAACCTCGCCCTCAGCCCCGTTAGGCGAGCCATCTATTTTGCATTAAAAAACTCAGGACTGAAAAAGTCACGACTGTCTTTTCTAAGTAAATACGGCTATCTGAAAGTTCGCCGGGAGAAATCCACTGGAAAGATTCCTATAATAAGTTCTACACAAGATCAAGCGACTTTCCTCATTAAATAAATTTCTCCGTTAAAGCACAGCAGCCTATGAATCTCATCGACTGAAACCATCAAAGCCGTGTCGTATTCCTAATATCTGAATACATTAAATTTCTGTTGAATGTTTTTTTTCGCATACATATGAGGCCAGGATATCCCAAAGATAAACCAGTACATTTTTTACAGCAAACTCTCTCCAACTAATGATGAAGATATATTCGTGATGTTCCCCACCTGACTTGTGCTATGATACTGAATAGATAACGTTGAAGAAGAGAGGCGATTCAATGCCATGAATAGGTTCTGGAAAAAACGACTAGATCCATCGCGAAGAAAAACCGTTTTCACCGAATACGATGAAGCACGAGGCTATCAACGGTACCATCAATACTGCCAATCAGTTGTAAAACGACAATTTTCACGTGAGGATGACGCACTTAGCACTCAAGGACTCGAACATGTCACAGTATTTGATGAATCCACCGCAGCTACTACACTTGATTCCCTTCTCTCAAAGACTGAAGGTTCTATTCAAAAGGAAAATATCGACTACTCCGAAATGCTTCAAGTTAGCGATTATCCGTTTCTCGGTCAGATGTTTCAGAACATCTTCACTCCCAGTATTGACCATAAATTATTACACTATTTCAAGAGTGAATATTTCGTGTATTGGTTCGCCATTCTCCATACTATTCCATTTTCTACATCACGCCGTTCATTCCTGTGGCATTGCGACAAAGGGCCAAGCCGCCATCTAAAAATTTTGATCTATCTCAATAACACTGATGAACATGGCGGAAACACCGAATTTTTTGATCGCGAATTTACCAAACACTTTTCAAAAACCGGGTACCTCTTCGGACCAGTTGATGCACGACGGTCGGATTTATCTGATCTTGCCAAGAAATTGAACTTGCCCTATCACCCGAAAAAATGGCTAATGAAAGCGGGAGAAGCTATCATTTTCGAACCATCTCAAATCTTACATCGTGGAATTTTACCAACCCAGGGATCAAGATATGTCTTAGCCCTATGTATTTTACCTAGTCCAATTGACTGGCAGACGGCCTTCGGCCTCACCAAAGGGGCTGGTATGAGTCCAAATTACACCTGGCATCCCAACGCCCAAGAAATTCAACAGCATCTTGCTTCTTGACGAATCGTCTTGACAACCATGAACAGGTAGGCGCTAGTCAGACAACAATACGGTTTCGTCTTTTTCACACAACAAATTGCTGATAGCGTTTCGATGGCTGGCATATGCAAACGTCTATCAGACGCTAAAGACAATCAGATTTTTTCCTTTACCCATCTTTGTGTTCATGTACGATTCAGCCATGAGACAGGGATAATGATCGTAGGTGTTACCTTATGAGACGATTATGAAAAAACTCGATCTTTTCATCCCTGTGGAAAATCAAGTGAGAGAACTCGATGCCAAGCTTCTCTTGGCCTGTCTAGCCGTTCAACGTGGATTCTTGGTGTATTTAGGGTGGAAAGGTGAAATGGACCAAAAAATTTACCGATTTCGTCCTGGGATTTATTTCGCAAAATCTTTTGCTCGACAAAATCAAAAAATGCTACGAATTCTTAAGGGCCTGGGCTTTAGAGTCATCGCATGGGATGAAGAAGGCCTCGTGCATTATCCACCGCATGTCTATCACCAAGTACGGTTTTCGGCCGACGTGATTCCATACATCGATCATATAATCGCATGGGGAGATGATTCCGCCAAATTATTGACCATCCATCAACCTAACGTCTCAATACCCATTCATGTTTTAGGCAATCCTCGAGGCGATCTCTTGCGACCGGAACTACGAGATTATTTCCAGGAAGAGACTCGCGACCTTAAAAAACAGCATGGGGATTTCATTCTTGTTAACACAAACTTTGGTACCGTCAATTGCTTTGACCCTTCACTGAACATTTGCCTTCCAGACGATCAATCCCCACGCAAGATCGTTCTCGGCCGTGTAGCACGTAACATGCCTCAGGAATTTGCCTATCTAAGATATTCTGAAAGGCTTCGTCTGCTCCAAAACTTCCAAGAGTTACTACCACAACTGGCTACACATTTTCCAAAACACACAATCATACTCCGACCGCATCCTTCTGAAAATCATAGCGTTTGGCATGACTGTGCAAAAAATTTTCCCAACGTTTTCGTCACGAACCAGGGAAATGCCTTGCCTTGGATTTTAGCGAGTGCCGTCATGATTCATAATGGTTGCACCACCGCAGTTGAAGCGGTCAGCATGGATCAACCCGCCATTTCGTATGAGCCATTTCAAAGTATGGATGAAACCAACTATTTGCCAAACCAGTTAAGTCATCGCTGTTCAACCATTGACGAGATCGTACAAACCATTCAGAATTATGTGACAAAGCCGAGTCAGTCTTGGAGGAAGCATGATAACACTGAGTTATTTAATAATTTTTTAGCAGCTCAAGATGGAGCATTCGCATCTGAAAGCCTTCTGCATCTTGTTGAGAAGGTGGAGGCCGATTTCACCACAACGTCTACTTCAGCAGGCAAGCGGATTTCAACAATGTTTGCCGCTGCCATTCGCCATGGGTCTAAACGTTTTAAACGTTTCCAAGGAAACCTTCGCTATAGTAAGATATTTCAAGATCAACGATTTCCCCCACTCAGCATTCCTGATTTACAAAATCGAGCAACGCGATTTAGCCAATTATTAAAATTTTCGTTACCCATCCATATCAAGCCTATAACAAAAACTATCGTAAAACTGCATCAGTAGGCGTTCACACAAAATACATGGTCATGAAAAAAATCATTATTTTAACAGGAACAGAATTACGGCATACAGCGTTCCGCCAAGCTCTCGCCGTAATAGACGGCATCACCGTCATGAAGACCTATTGTGAAGGATTGGAAAAAAGTTTAAGAACAATCGTCGAAGCAAGAGGACCGGAACACACCCACCTTGAACTTTCTCACTTAAACGCAAGGGCTCAATCCGAAGAAGACTTTTTCGGGTTCTTTTGCACATACTCTCAAGACTTCTCGAACCCAACCTTTATCTCCAAGGGAGCAATCAATGAGTCTCGATATGTCAATGAGATGACATTGCTTAACCCAGACTTACTCATCGCTTATGGTTGTTCAATCATTAAAGAACCGCTGCTGTCATTTTTCAAGGGACGATTCTTGAACGTTCACCTCGGCTTGTCTCCTTACTATCGAGGTAGTGGAACAAATTTTTGGCCACTCGTAAACGGAGAGCCTGAGTATGTCGGCGCAACGTTTATGTACATTGATGTGGGGGTAGACACCGGTGAAGTCATTCACCAAATTCGTGCGCGTATTTTTCCGAATGATACATTACATCAAATTGGGAATCGTCTCATTGGTGACATGGCCAAAGTCTATGGAGAGATCATTCAGAAACAGAGCGACCTCGAGGCAGTCCCCCAAATTCCTGAACCGCTCCACAGCAAGTTCTATAGAAAAAAAGACTTCTCCGCAGAGGCAGTAACTCAATTAGAACATCAGTTCGCTGATGGAATGATCTCACGATTCCTGTCTCAACGCGATTCACGTTATGCATCTGCTCCCATTGTCGAACACCCAAAAATTCAGAAGATTCAGGCATGACCATGAAGGCGATCATGTATCACTACATAAGACCGAAAGTGAGTGGGTTTCCATTTTTTCGTTTTCTGCACATTGAACACTTCTTACAACAACTCAACTGGCTAGGAGCAAACTATGGATTCGTCAGCCGGGAACAATTCACCAAAGCCCTCAGAGACAAACAACCTTGCAATGGAGTTATCCTCACATTCGACGATGGATTCTCTGATCATTTTCACCATGTCTTTCCTATCTTAAAAGCACGCGGGCTCTGGGGTATTTTCTTTATTCCTACTAGAGTCTTTGGTAATACAAAATTACTCGACGTACACCGCATTCATTTGGTAATCGGAAAGCTTGGTGGAATACGTGCGATAGAACTCCTGGAAAATCTAATTGAAGAAAAGATGCTCACACATCAATACATTGAGGACTTTAAAAGAAAAACGTACCGCCGACAAGACAACGACGCTGCAACCAACCGTTTCAAGCGTACATTAAATTACTTCATTGCCTACGAATGGAGAGAGTCGGTTCTTGATCGTCTTGTCGATACAACCTTCAATGGCAATTTCCCGAAGGCCCCGGAGTTCTATTTGACCCCATCTCAAACCAAGGAACTTCATGATCATGGAATGATGATTGGAAGTCACAGCGTCAACCATTTCGTCTTCAGCAAATTGGACAAAGAGCAACAACAAAGAGAAATTCAGGAATCATTCACATCCCTAGAAAACATTGTTGGAGAAAAGATTTTCTCCTTTTGTTATCCGTACGGAGGATTTCATACATTTACGTCAGAAACAGAAAATCTTTTGTCGCAACAAGGAGCACAATTTTCGTTCAATGTCGAAGCACGTGATATTACAGCGAACGATCTACAAAATCGACCGCAAGCCTTGCCACGCTATGACTGCAATGCGTTTCCATTTGGCCAAGCAAGTTAACACATTTCTTTTTCCACACTTTCCCTGAAAAGCAACACAAGGAATATTGAGATACGTATCCCACACTCTACCGTCAAACCATCTACTAAAGGTACGCCTGACAATTTCCCATGACACATTAGCCAAGCCTACTAACTTTATTTTTTTGCACATCGCTCTTCAATAGCACCGCCTCAACTCCCTCGCTGACAAATTGCAATGCAACATCAGCTACCGCCTCGAGCTTCAAAAATCATCTAGAAATCTCCACGTTTGACATTTTTACCATAACAACCTCTCTTCTTTCTTATCCCATCTTCTCATTCCTAGTTAAACCTAAATTTCACCAGTGCACTGCTTAGTATTAATGATGAATCAGGTTAAGACTCAGCATTTTCACCTGCCTCTCTCCGCACCCTTTCGTACGTGATTTTTAATTTCATACCCCCCCTCTAACGGGGAATAGACAGCATTCGCCCTCCTTGCGCTTACTTCCAATCGTATGTGGATGAATTTTTCATTTCGCCCCGCACCTCGTAGACATTCAATGTCATGCTTCATTTCCTGGAATTTATGTTTAGGAGCTCGCTCATGAGAAGTCATACTTTACACCTTCGAAATGTCATTTTCCCCATTGTGATGATCTGTTTGACTTGCAGTTACTCGCTCACTACCTACGCACAAGAAACTGACAAAGACATGCCGGTGGGTGCAGTAGGTGGAGCGGTCCATGCGGACCCCTTCACAGGAACAGCTACAACCAGCATTCCAATTGAAGTGCCACCTGGACGGCAGGGAGTACAACCAGACCTCGCACTGGTCTACGGCAGTAGCAATGGCAATGGATGGTTGGGAATGGGCTGGAAGTTAGAAAAAGGCGTGATCGAACGGCAGACGAAGTTTGGTGTGGATTACAGCGGCGATGATTATGTGTTCAGACTCTCCGGAATTAACGTGGAGTTGGTGAACATTGGCAACGACGAATATCGCGCCAAAGTAGAAGGCGGCTTCACACGAGTCAAGAAACGTACAGCAACAGATGGCAAACCATATTTCGAAGCCACGGATAAATCAGGAAAAACGTTCATCTTCGGTTCGGTTGCGGCCACCCGCGTAGCTAATCCCAATGATGCATCCAAGATCTTTCGTTGGTGTTTAGAGCGAGTGGAAGATGTGCATGGGAATTATATGACGTTCAGTTATACCAGTGACCAAGGGCAAGCGTATTTAGCCCAAATTGATTATACCGGCCATGAAAACACAGTCCCGACAAATAAGGTTATCTTTCACCTCGAAAATCGTCCGGATAATGCCCCTATGTATGTACCAAATTTTGAGATGACCACAGCCAAGCGGCTGAAAACCATTGAAGTCCGGGGCAATAATAATATTATTAGAGCATACAAACTAGAATACGCATTAAGTCAAAGCACTGGAAGATCAGGGCTCAAAACAGTAAGACAATACGGATCGAATGCTGCGTTAACTGCCTCAGGAGATATAATCAATGGCACTTCCCTTCCTCCAGTATCTCTGACATCCAGTGAAGCCGTAAACTCCTTTGCTGCCCCCACAGTCTGGCTGAACGGATCAGGAACTTACAACCAAGGGTATCAATTTCCTGGAGATTTTAATGGTGATGGCAAGCAAGACTGGATGTACTTGAATGGAAGTTGGTATGTCGCCTTATCCAATGGCCAGGGGTTTGATGTACCAACTGCCTGGCTTAGTGGATCTGGCACGTATAATCTAGAGCATCAATATGTCGCGGACTTCAACGGTGATGGCAAAGACGACTGGATGTATTTGAACGGAAGCTGGTATGTAGCCCTATCCAATGGCAATGGATTTAATCCTCCAGTCAAATGGTTAAATGGCTCAGGCCCTGGCGGTGTTACATATAATCAAGGGTATCAGTATCTGGGAGATTATAATGGTGATGGTAAACAAGATTATATGTATTGGCGCAATGCCTGGTATGTCGCTCTATCCAATGGCAATGGATTTAACACTCCCATCGCCTGGTTTACTGGGCAAGGCCCCTCAGGATGGCCATACAATGCTTCGGCCTATCAATACGTCGGGGACTTTAATGGCGATGGCAAACACGACTGGATGTACCTCAACGGTGACTGGTACGTCATGCTCTCCACTGGCTCCAGTTTTCAGTACCCCAGCAAATGGCTAAGTGGATCTGGCACGTATAACCCAGGACACCAGTATGTCGCAGACTTCAACGGTGACGGCAAACAAGACTGGATGTATTTGAATGGAAGTTGGCGTGTCGCTTTATCCAATGGACAAAGTTTTAAGGCTCCGTCGGTTTGGTTAAGCGGGTCTGGCACTTACAACCTCGGGCATCAGTTCCCGGGAGATTTCAATGGTGATGGTAAAACAGATTGGATGTATCTAAATGGCAACTGGCGGGTCGCTTTATCCAATGGTCAGGGATTTAAGACTCCAACGACTTGGTTAAGCGGGTCCGGCACTTACAACCTTGGACATCAGTTCCCTGGAGATTTTAATGGTGACGGCAAAACAGATTGGATGTATCTAAATGGCAACTGGCATGTCGCAAAACGAGAGGGAACGAACGATCTATTAGAAAACATCACAAACGGCCTTGGCGCCACCACCACAATTCGTTACATGCCTTCCTCTCACTATTCGAATACACAATTACCCTATCCAATCCAAACCGTCAACTTCATTAAAACGAATGATGGGAACGGAAACGAGGCGGTCACCTACTATGATTACAATGGCGGCTTCCATCACATTGGCAAGCGGGATTTTCGCGGATTCAACTACGTGAAAGTGACCGGCCCGGCTGGCCCCAATGGGGAGCAGACGGTTACCAGCACTTGGTTTCATCAGGGCAATGATTGGCAACCAGATGTGAATAACCCAAACGTGGCGGATGGTTTTCTTAAAGGTGCTCCGTATCGAGTAAAAGTCCAGGATGGACAAGGAAACATCTACACTGAAACGGTCACGACCTATTTGGAAGACACCGATGGAGCCCCATTCTTTGCACCACCGATATCCGTCATAACCAATATTCATGATGGCACCGCCATCGGCAAACAAACGCAAACCGATTATGAATATGATGTTCATGGTAATGTGACGCGCGAAGATCACTATGGTGATACCGGCACATCGGCCGATGACCGTACTGTCGTACGCACGTATAGCCCCAATACAACAGATTGGATACTGAGCCTCCCCAAGAGTGAAACCACTTACGAAGGCTTAGGGACATCCAATCAATTAGCCCACACCGACTTCTACTACGATGGCACCACGAGTTGCAGCACGCCGTCCAGTAATCAACAGCCCACCAAAGGTCAATTGACGCGCGTCGTCAAATGGTTGAATGGCGGGACTGACCCTGAAACCCGCATGGCATATGATAGCCAAGGCAATGTCATCTGTACGCGCGATGCCAAAGACAACACTACAACCATGGCGTACGATGCCTCCGGCACGTTTGCCACAACTGTGACCAATTCGCTCGGCCATGTCACCACGACACAATATTATGGCGTTAATGGCGTGGCGATGGATTTGGGGCTCTACGGGCAAGTCAAATCTGTGACCGATCCCAATGGGGCCGTGGTCTTGACGGAGCATGATGCCTTAGGTCGCCGTATCAAAGTCACACAACCCGATGGCTTTTGGACCACCACCAGCTATAACAGCTTCGGGACCGTGGGCAGTCAACATGTCCGCACCGACTCGCAACTGGGCCTCTCCTCTTGGACCTATTTTGACGGGTTAGGCCGCACGATTACCCAAAAGAGTACGGGAACGGATTCCAAGACCATCGTGACACAGACGGACTATGATGCGCGCGGAGGTGTCACTCGCACCAGTACTCCATACTTTGAAACGGGTGGGACCCCAGTCTGGTCGACCAATACCTATGATCCCATGGGCCGGGTAATAAAAACTGATAATCCCGATGGCAGTAGGAACCTCGTCTGTTTTGACGATTGGGTGACCGTGACCATTGATGCCAATGATCACAAAAGACGCACGACACGGGATGCCTATGGTCGCGTGGCGACTGTGCAGGAATACACCGGAACCTTTACGTCCTGCGACACCAGTGCCGGCACACCTTATTCTACGACCACCTATCAGTATGATGATCTCGGCAATCTGCTCACGCTAACAGACGCCTTGGGCAATCAAAGCACCATGGCTTATGACACGCTGTCTCGCAAAATCAGCATGCATGATCCCGACATGGGAAACTGGACCTTATGAGTATGATGGCAATGGCAATCTCACAAAGCAGACCGATGCCAAGGGCCAACAGATTCACTTCCAATACGATACACTCAATCGCCGGATCCAGAAAGATTTCGAGACGCAAAAAACGCTAGGCAGTGGCGATGTCGTCTATACCTACGATGGAAGCACACACAATCGGATAGGCCGTTTACAGAAAGTCAAAGATGGATCGGGAACCACCACCTTCTTCTATGATGTCATGGGTCGCGTCATCAAGACCGACAAGGTGGTGGATGGCACGACCTATACCACACAGAGTGCGTACGACGGATTAGGCCGCGTGACACAACTCACGTATCCGGATAACAGCGCTGTCACACAGACCTACAATGGCCCGCAGTTAGCTAATGTGCAAGAAGGCAATACCACCTATGCATCCTATGGCGGATTTAATGCCTTAGGGCAACCCAGCACTTTGACTTTAGGTAATGGGGTCACCACCACCTATACCTATGATGTCCAGAACTTCCGGCTGAAGACGCTCAAGACGGAGAAAGGCAGCACCACCCTTCAAGACTTGGGCTACACCTTCGATGCTGGCGGTAATGTCACGAGTCTCACGGATATAAAACATGGTAACCAAACATTCAATTACGATGCCCTAGATCGTCTCACAAGTGCCAGTGGGGGTTATCCTACGATTACGTATACGTACAATCAAATTGGCAACATGACGAGTAACTCCCAAATCGGCACCTATACCTATCAGGCTAGCGGCAGTAGCAGCGTACGGCCGCATTCAGTCACAGGAGCCGGCTCGAATACCTACGCCTACGATGCCAATGGGAATATGACCAATGGAGCCGGGCGGACCATTGCCTATGATCAGGAGAATCGGCCAATCACAATTACCGTCAATGGCAAAACAACGACGTTAACATACGACGGGGATGGTGGACGAGTGAAGAAAACGGTCACCGGAGGTGGTACGGATAAGACCACGACGTATATTGGCAAACTCTATGTTTGTGACGGCACAGCTACCCCCCTTTCCTGTGCCAAGATGATCTTTGCCGGAAGCCAACGGATTGCGATGAAGCAGGCCAATGGCACCGTCGACTATTTCCATCCCGATCATTTGGGCTCGACGAGTGTGTTGACCAACAACACTGGTGGCAGTGAACAAGACCTGGCGTACTTCCCCTATGGCGAGACGCGTGTCAACACAGGAGAAAATATGTCAGCAGTTGAGGAATGGAAACTCGAGATCGGCACATTTGCCGGTGGGAATGACCTCTATCAAAGTAGTGGGCTCGGCCAACAAACGTCCGTCAGTGTGCCGAATCTTCCAATTGATGGGAGCCAAGTCTATGTGACCTTATCGTATAAAGTTGGAGGACAATGGGAACATGACGATTATGTCTATACAGCCAGCAATGGTGGCCCTCCTCCACCAGCCGGCGAGCCAATTTCTATCAACTTCCAGCCCAGTGGGGCTACGGTGCCGAACGGTTATCTGAAAGCTGATGGATCAGTGTATGACAGTACTCGTGGCTATGGCTGGACCGTAAGCGTCAATACGCGTGATCGAAATTATCTAAGCGATCAAACGCGGGATACCTTGATTCACTTTGATACGGGAACGACCGTGGACTGGAACTACGATCTGGCCAATGGCGACTATCTGGTTACACTCGTCAGTGGGGATCCCAGTTACCCGCAAGGCCCGCACACGGTTGCCATCGAAGGCTCAACGGTTATCAATGGCATCACGACACAGGCCAATGAGTTCATTACTGTCACCGATCACCCAGTCACTGTGACAGATGGGCAGTTGACTCTGCAGCTCACACGAGCAGGTGGCTCAAGCAAAACGATTATCAACTCGCTCATCATCACACCAGTGAACACCACTCCACCTACTGAACCGACGCTCACGACAACCATCGCGGGAAGCGGGACAGTCACCAGTTCACCCAGTGGCGTGAATTGTAGCAGTGGAAGTTGCAATACATCGTTTGCCACTGGCACCGTCATAACACTGACGGCGACTCCAGCTAGCGGCCAGACCTTCAATAATTGGAGTGGAGCCTGCAGTGGGACAACCACCTCTTGCCAACTCACGCTTGATGCCAACCAAAGTGTCACCGCCACGTTTATGACAACGCCGCCGCCTGCCAATTTGGTCGGGCACTGGACCTTCGATGAAAGTAGTGGCACCCAAGCCTCAGACGATTCCGGAAACGCTCATCACGGGACATTACTCAACGGCCCATCGTGGACAACGGGCAAAATCAGTGGTGCCCTCGACTTCGATGGAAATGACGACTATGTGTTGATCGGAGATCCGGCTGATGGAAGTTTGGACATGGGAGCGGGACAGGACTTTACGTTGGCCGCATGGATCAAGACGAGCGACCGCACGCCCAACGCTGGCGACAGCCTCCGGATCATCAGTAAGCAAGTCTCAGGTGGCCGGTTCTATACCCTGCGTGAGCGAACGGACGGCACGGTAGGCTTCGAGGTCCGCACCGATGGAGGCAACTACGCTGGACAGCTCAGCACCAGCACCATTGATGACGGCCAGTGGCACCATGTCGCCGGCACGCGAAACGGCAGCACACTCACGATCTACGTGGATGGGGTTGCGGAAGGCAGCACCAGCGGACCCACTGACTCTCTGGCCAACTCCGCTCCGTTGTATATCGGCCACTATCAACCAGGGCAAGGCCAAAATTTTCATGGCGCGATTGATGACGTCCGTATATATCAACAAGCCTTGACAGCCTCGGAAATCGCCACCCTAGCTCAATCTGGGACAAACTATACCCTAACCACAACCATTACTGGTGACGGAACGGTCATGAGCAATCCGAGTGGGTTGAACTGCAGCAGTGGGACATGTCAGGCCTCGTTTGTAGAGGGGACCACAGTTACACTCACCGCGATACCAAACGCTGGCCAGAGCTTCAGTAGCTGGTCGGGAACCTGCAGTGGCTCAACGCCGTCCTGCCAACTCACACTCAATGCGAACCAAAGTACCACGGCAACATTCACGACCACCCCACCTCCACAGAGCAATCCTGCCTCCATCAACTTCCAGCCCAATGGGGCCCCTGTACCCACCGGCTATCTCAAAGATGACGGGTCGGTCTATGACAGCACACGTGGCTATGGCTGGACGACCAACGTCAACACTCGTGATCGGAACTATCTGAGTAATCAGATACGCGATACCTTCATTCACTTCGATACGGGAACGACCGTGGACTGGAATTATGATCTGGCCAATGGCGACTATCTGGTTTCACTCGTTAGTGGCGACCCAAGTTTTCCGCAGGGACCGCATACCATTGCAGTGGAAGGCACGACCGTCATTAATGGACTGAATACCCAAGCCAATGAGTTCATCACCATCACGGATCAGCCCGTGACGGTGACCGATGGGCAATTGACGCTGAGTCTGACCCGTGCCGGAGGATCCAGTAAAACCATTGTGAACTCGATTATTATCACACACGTCAGTACAAGCGCCTCGCTCACACCTAGCGATTCGAACATACATGCTGTAACCTTCCGTACCACCACGCAGTCAAAATACACGCCTTACCTCCATCAAGTGGTAAGCCCAACGACAGATCGAGTACCGTCAGCCACCATCCGCCAAGGCGGTGGCATCTACAGCCTTCGCTTTGTGGTGCCACAATTGGCTCATACATCAACCAATCCTCTGCTTCATTTAGTCTCCCATAGTGGAACTCCGTCGACGACGATAACCCCAACTCCTGAGAGTGTACTCCCTGGAAGTACTGTCACGTTTTCGTGGAGCTATTCTTCCGGGAGTAGCAGTGGAACAGCCAATGTCCCCTATAGGTACACAGGCAAGGAACAAGATGATTCCACGGGGCTCTACTTCTACGAAGCCCGGTACTATGATCCTGTGCTGGGCCGGTTTATCTCAGCCGATACCATTGTGCCCAGCACCACCGATCCACAAGCCCTCAATCGGTATAGTTATGCGCGGAATAACCCGATCATTTTCACTGACCCTAGTGGACACTTCTTTAAGAAAGCTCTACGATCTGTCGGGAAAGCGTTTAGTTCTCCAATTGTTCGAGGTCTGGCATGGGCAGTACTCCCAGGTGTGGCCGTATACTTTGACCCATATACCAGTAACACAGCGTTTTCACTCAGTGCCGGAGCCATTGCCACGTATTTATGCGGAGGCAGTCCGATCTGCGGTGGCGCAGCATCAGGAGCAGTTGGCGCGTATTTAAGTGGAGGAAATATTGGGCGCGGGGCTGCCGTGGGCGCGGCTGTCGGTGCAGTCTCCTATGGAGCAGGCTATTGGGCAAACCAGGCGACACAGGGGGAATACCTCGTCGCCTCGGCGTTTGTCGGCGGAGCCGCCGGGGCGGCCACCGGAGCCGTATTGAATGGCGGCAATGCGGGCCAAATTGCCCAAGCATCACTCATACAAGGATCGGTCGCGGCCATTGGGACGTATATCCAACTTCAAGCACGGATGCCTGCAGATACATCTCAACGATTAGCACAAGCGGGACAACAGTCTAGAGCATTGAACGTAGATCAATCTAACCTGGTTCTGATAAGGAGTAAAGGTGCATGGGTTGATGAAGGGTCCATAGCCATTTCTACAGAAAAGCATTTATATTTTAATGTAGAAACGTCTGGTTATGCGAGAGGAGAAAGTCTGACTGTAACCTTGGATTCTGGCAGTGCTTTAGAAATTGGGCGTGGAGGGCTTACTGATCCAGGATTTGGGAAAGGAGCTCCATTAGCCACAATTTCTGGTAATGTTGGTAGCGGAGGAGTTGTTAGTTTTGATTCTTCGCTTCTTCAATTACAGGATAATTACTTGCAAATTACTGTTCCCAACCAAGTAGGTCCACCCTCAATTCTTACATTTGGAAATCAGGGGCAAACGTTTGAACCTTGTAATGGTGATTGTCGAGTTTTACATGGATACGGGGGACCTCCTAGACTCTAACTTGTATTTACGATCGATGGTTTAATGGAGGTTATAAAGTGGTGCAAAAAAAATTACTCCTCGGAATTTTTGTTCTTATTGTAGTAGGTTTTCAAACTAGCAATAACGAACAGTTGTTTGCTGAAAGTCAGAGAAAGTCAGATCCAACAACATATATTTCCACACTTGTAGGGTTGAAGCTGGACAATGTTCGTCTAATTATTTCGCTTTCAGTTGATGATGGGCAATACAAAGAAAAACTTTATCAGAAAGCATATAGGCTCTTTAGTGCCTCAGGTCTTAGGCTGAATAAGGATGAGGATATAACGGCAAACTTAAAATTAACGCTAAAGGCAACACCTATTAAAGGGCTGCCCCAAAAGTCCCTCTACACACAAAAACTTTCCTTAATAGAAAAAGTAAATTTAAACAGGTCTCGAGAACTAGAAACGGATGCTATAACCTGGTCTTATGGGCTATCAAATTCAGTTATCATTGACGAAGTGTCTAGTCAAAAATTAGAGTCTGACCTAGAACATTTGATTGAGCAATTCATTAAGTCATATAAATTCGCTAATTCTTTTGAAGAAGGGTTATAAGAGGTGGCTCCAAGAATCTGAACATGCAGATAGATCTTGACCTTGGGAGTCAATCTTGGAGTCACCCATTAGCAGGCGTTGTCAAGTGGAGACATAACTCCTCTGTCTTTTCTGCTATTGTTGAGAAACGCTTTCTTCTTGCTCTGTTGAGAGCAAACTGACTTCGCAGCTGGGTTTTCAGTCTTGTTGATGTCGTCTCAGTTACGGAGCCGCACCAGTCACCCATCAGGATCAAGACCGGGAAGCCCGTCCCCGTGGGGGAAGCCTTCGGTCCCTGGCACGCGTGTGCCCCAGAAAACCGTCCGTGCCCGACGGATGTCCATTGAGGAAACACACAAATCGTATGGCTGCTTGCGGGCGGCCCACCCGTGAGCTCCAACCCCTTGTTGGCTCATCGTCGAGGCGACTCAGTTGCTCCCATCAGCAGGAGCAGAAACGGGGGGGAGGGAGCGGCCAATCAAATCTCGAAATTGGAAATTGGGGTCAAGACTAGTTTTATCATGTTTTCCGGTTCCCCTATGCTCCGAAAAACGGCAGGTGAGATTTCCCTGATGTGATGAATTCGCTATATAGTGGCGGCTATGAAGACTTCTCATATCATTCAATGCATGCATCCGCAGGGTAAGTCCCTTCAGTCCTCCCAGCTCGCTACTCCCCCGATTCTTGTCGTAACCTATGATGCCGCATTCATGTGGAATCGTATCAAGGACACGTTGCCTATTTTACGACATAGCCCTCGACTCTACGCACGCCAAGCCATCTACGATGTCGAAGCCACGTGCATTTCATTCCGAAGCTCGCCCGGTTGGCTCACGATAGACGACCCCTCAACAAAGACGGGCCGGGTAAATTTCGCTTGTTCACTATTGATAGCGATCCTTAACCTATCCCACGAATGTATTCCCTAACGACCCATTCCGATCCACGCGTGGTAACATAACTGTATAAAACTAGACTCGACCCTAATGTAAAGTGGTAAGCCCAACGACAGATCGAGTACCGTCAGCCACCATTCGCCAAGGTGGGGGCATCTACAGCCTTCGCTTTGTGGTGCCACAATTGGCTCATACATCAACCAATCCTCTGCTTCATTTAGTCTCCCATAGTGGAACTCCGTCGACGACGATAACCCCAACTCCTGGGAGTGTACTCCCTGGAAGTACTGTCACGTTTTCGTGGAGCTATTCTTCCGGGAGTAGCAGTGGAACAGCCAATGTTCCCTACAGATATACCGGAAAAGAACGAGATGATCGTCCAGCCCCTTGGTCACGGTCCGGGGGTAGGCGCATGGCCAGTGCCATGACATCTACATTACACACGCCTTTTTCCTGTTGTTCCTTCGCGATTACAGGTTCCCAAGTTACGAAGCCCGGTACTATGATCCTGTGCTGGGCCGGTTTATCTCAGCCGATACCATTGTGCCCAGCACCACCGATCCACAAGCCCTCAATCGGTATGCATACGCCAATAACAATCCAATTCTCTACACCGATCTATCTGGGCATTTTGGCTTGAAATCCATAAAAAAAGGATTTAAGAAAGTTAGTAAAACACTGCAAGAAAAACTGGGCAAGACCGGGTTTACCGCACTGAGCTTTGGCATTCAAGTTGGCATTGTTCCAGTCCCCTTCCTCTCCCCCCTTCAGTCAGGCATACTTGGGACGGCAATGTTAACGCAGTCCAAGAGTGGTCGATATGTCTTAGCGGGGGAGGTTATAATCGGAACCACTGCTGCAAGCTGGTATTGTGGTGGGTGTGGAGGTTGGGCAACAGGTGCGGCCATTGGCGCAGCCACTACTGGGGCCATTGGCGGATACTCAGCAGCAGTCAACGGAGGAGATATCAGCAAGGGAGTGTTATTCGGTACATCCGTAGGAGCACTTACAGGAGGATTTGCGTCGTATTACGCTCCAACGGGTGCAGCATTTAACTCATTGTCATATTTATCAAAACTTAGTATCGCGTCACAGGTTGGCGCTATTGGTGGATTCGGAAGTGGAGCTGCGACGAGTTTTGCAGGAGGGAGAGGAAGCTTTGCAGATGTCCTATTAGGAGCAGGGATTGGAGCAGGTACAAGCGCTGCGCTTGCAGGGGGCCTTCAGGCTATCGCACCTGCATTTGATACACTCATTACAGAATACGTTGAGAATAGTGATTTCATGAAAGCATTACAAAATATAAATAATTCAACAAAAATTCATCCAAGTGCTCCTGGTTCTCTGGATGGATTACTAAGAGTCATTAATGAAACGGCAGTCGCTCTTGGACAATTCCTAGAAACGAATCGAGTGCATGTAGTTGGAGCAGCCGGTTCCTTTGGCGCTGGAACTGTGGTAGGGCAACAAGCGCTGCCTTTAATAAAGTCATTTTGCCAAGAAGGCGGGCGATGTAAAGCTTCTGGAAAATTTTAATAGTGCTGCCAGCATATATATTAGAAAGCGATCATAAATTGAAAGTGCGATGCGCATACAGCATTTGGCATACATAATTACACTAGGATCTTTACACGATTGAAATATATATTTTTCCTACTTGTTCTTTGGTCAAGTTGTTCACTGTCCGCTTGTTCACTCACGCTGAATGAAGGAACACCATCTAGATTTCCATGGCCAATCGATCCCCGTGGTCCCAGCGAACTAAGAGGAATTTCACGGTCTATAAGCATAAACATAACACCTGAATACCGTGATGAATGGGATTCCGGAGAGACCTACATAGCTCGTATATTTTTGAAAGAAGCGGCAGCCACAACAGTACTGGCCTTTAAAGATTCTGGATTATTTCCACATGTGTTGATAGGCAATCAAAACGCAGACTATCAGGTAGACCTCATACTGACTGGGACACGACAATATAACGCTCCAATGGTCCGCCTTTCCAATATAACCCTCTGGCTTATCCCCCATACCGTAACAAATACCATTCAACTTCAGATGACGATACAAGATAAGCAAGGCATGATTCTGGGAAAACTTAAAACGTCAGATCAAGAGAGGAAAATTAACGGACTTTTACTTTTACCGTTTTTTCCGCTATTGATGTTCATCAATGATCCTGGGGGTTGGGATACGCTCATTTATAATGCCGTTCAGGCAGGCATTATAGAAGCAAATCAAAAAGCTATATTCTGATTTGACGAACGTCATCGAGAGCTGAGTGTCAAAACCTTGAATTCAAGGGGAAAAGAAGTTTTAGAAAATTATTTCTCGGAAGAGGGTCCTATAACACTGACAAATTCATTTAGAAATTGGGGTCAAGACTAGTTTTATCATGTTTTCCGGTTCCCCTATGCTCCAAAAAACGGCAGGTGAGATTTCCCTGATGTGATAAATTCGCTGTATGGTGGCGGCTATGAAGACTTCTCTATCATTCAATGCATGCATCCGCAGGGTGAGTCCCTTCAGTCCTCCCAGCTCGCGACTCCCCCGAATCCTGTCGAAACCTATGATGCCGCATTCATGTGGAATCGTATCAAGGACACGTTGCCTATTTTACGACATAGCCCTCGACTCTACGCACGCCAAGCCATCTACGATGCGTTCCCAAGGTTTGACGTCGAAGCCTTGTGCATTTCATTCCGAAGCCCGCCCGTTTACTCACGATAGACGGATCCACATGCTCAAATCGTCATCATGTCAACCACACGCCCTGCCAAATCCTAACGTGTATAATACTATATAATCATACACATTACAGGAGTTTACCATGCATACCAATATCGTTATAGACGACCAATTGCTCGCCGATGAACAACGCGTCACGGGCATTACAACCAAGAAGGGGGTGGTAGAAGAAGGGCTGAAGGTCTTGCTTCGCCTTCAACGACAACAGGCAGTCAAGAAATATCGCGGCAAGCTTAGGTGGACCGGAAACCTCGAAGCCATGAGACGTGATACCAAATTATGACCGTTGTGGATACCTTCGTGTGGATTGATTATTTCAACAACGTCTCCACGCAAGAAACCGAAGTCTTTGATGACCTGTTGGGTAGTCAAGAGGTCTTGCTTGGAGACCTTATTCTGACGGAAGTCTTACAAGGATTTCAGCACGATGCTCATTTCGAGACTGCGCGAAAACTTCTCCATGCGTTTCCCGTCGTGCCAATGCTGGGACCATCTCTTGCCCTTACGAGCGCTCAACACTCCCGAACCCTTCGCAAACGTGGCGTCACGGTCCGCAAAACGATCGATGTTATGATTGGGACATTTTGTATTGCTCAAGACCTCCCTCTCCTTTACTCCGATCGAGATTTTGACCCAATGGTTCGCTACTTAGGACTTCGCACAGTTCTTTGAGTTTGTTCGTTTAGAAAAAGACATTCTACTTTTTGACATCCGATCTTGTGCCACGTTGTATCTCTCAACTGAAAAACAGCACGCATTGGCTCATACTCTGAACAGAGAAATACCTACAAGACGTCATCGAAACTGAACACCCGAAAAAAGTAGAATGTTCCCTTTTTCTAAAACATGATTTAGTAGGTCAGTTTCTTTTCGAAGGTAAGTGTCACGTCTGCTAATACGTCTGCGATACGTTGCCCGGCGTCACCGGAACCGTAGAGTAGGTCTTCTGCCACTTGCCCTATCGACGCTTGCTTTTGAATGGCTGCGAGAATCTCGTTCCTGTCATATCCCACGTCGATCACATTGACACCCCGATCACGTCCGGCCTGGCGACTGCCGATGTTCACGGCAGGTACACCCAAATAAGAACACTCCCGAATGCCTGCACTGGAATTTCCGACAAGACACTGACTGTGATAGATGATTTGCACAAAAATATCTGGCGGTAAATTTCTGAAAAAGTGGACATTGGGAAGCTGATGATGCTCTCGAAACACGCGAATGCCTTGGGATGTGCCATCCGACCCCGCATCCACATTCGGCCAAAACCACAATGTCGGAAATCCGCTTGCACTCACCGCATGCAACGTTTCTTCGATATGCTGCCGAGCTTGTTGAAACTCCGTGGTGACGGGATGTTGTAAGACCACGATGTATCCCTTCGTCACATCAAATTCGTCCCCGACACCTCCATACTTCTTAAAAAACGTATCCACGCTCATCTGAGGGCGAGCGATAGCCTGTTTGGCGAGATCTATAGACGGGCACCCGGTCACAAAGACACGATCAGGCCGTTCTCCCATCCGCACGACTCGCTCCCCTGCTCGTTCTGTCGACACAAAATGCAGATCAGCCAACTTGGTCACGGCATGTCGAACTTTCTCATCAATCGATCCGGTGATTTCGCCACCCTGAATATGGACCAACGGAATATTCATGTAAGACGCACACACGGCCGTCGCCATCGTTTCAAACCGATCCGCAATCGTCACCACGACATCAGGTTTGAGATCATCGAATACGGTCGCCATCTCCGCAAGCCCTAACCCGGTCGACTTGGCCGAGGTCACGGGGTTTTCGCCTTCCACGATCATATAAACACGGCGATGAATGGTGAATCCATCTTTTTCAATCACCTGATTCGTACTGCCGTAGCGGTCCAAGAGCGCGGAAGCCGCAACAACCAGTTGCAACTCAAGACCCGCATGATCTCGAATGGCCTCTAGCGCCGACCGAATACGTGAGTAACTCGGCCTCGCCGTAATGACCACGCACACTTTACGTTTTTCCATACCGGCTACTCCACATCTTCCATCATGATACAGGTATCACGCTTCACGGCGCTGCGCAAAGACCGGCCGAGCAATGTCGACAGTTGGCTGGGTGGAACCCCTGTCCCAGGTTTTTTAATGGCAAGATGCTCGCGGGCCAAGACCGTGCCTGCGGGTAAATCATCGACGGCGACGAGACTTTTCATGAAAATGTCTCGCAGCGAGGCAATATCCTCCGGCAAGGAGGTTTTCGTCACCGGATTGGCGTTTATGGTTTCGATCATCCGAATGCCGTCAACCAACTGCCGGAGTTCTTCTGTTGTGATTGATGCTGGAACATCGGGGCCAAACATTTCACGGCTAAGCGTGACATGAACTTCCAAAACTTCAATACCAATCGTTGCAGCGGCTAAGCCGGGATAGATCACTCCAGAATGATCCGACAATCCGACCGAACACCCATATCGCTCTCGAAACTGCGTAAGCACATTCAAGCCAATGTGCTCTGGAGGACAAGGATACCGCGAGGTACATTGAAACACGGCCAAGGCCTCAGTCCGCTCACGGACATGCTGAACGGCTGCATCGATTTCTTCAACAACACTCATGCCGGTCGACAAAATAATCGGCAGATTCGTCGCCGCCATCGATTCCAATAAGGGAAAGTTGGTGATCTCCCCTGAGGGTACTTTCCAGGCTTGAACGCCCACATCGGTGAGGAGCTGAACCGCCTCGAGAGAAAACGGAGAGCTGAGAAAACATAACCCTCTTTTCTTCGCATGATCCTGTAATCCCACCCACTGCTCTTGTGTAAATTCCATACGACGCCAATAATCGTATCGTGTTTTGTCTTGAAGACTAAATGACTTGCGCCAAGGTTCGGCTTCGGTACTTTCCGCAGCAGCAATATGCGTTTGAAACTTGACCGCATCGGCCCCCGCATCGGCAATGGCATCGATGAAGGCATGGGCCAACCCTAAGCTGCCATCGTGAGATTGACCAACCTCCGCGATAATGGCACATGCAGAACCTGGAACAGGTTCTTGAAGCCAAGTAGGATGTATCATAAGCTCGTCTGCGGGATGTGGTTATAAACGATTACCAATGTAAAATCATTATCGTGCTGGATGCTCAGCCTGAGCGTCTTGCTCACGCGCAAACATGACATTCGCCAAATCAAGTTCAAACGGTTCATCAATATTAATAATAGGCCGATCAATAACGACTCCAACACAATCCTCTTCCACAATATGGCCGCTCGTCAGCAGGGTCTCTCTCGTCACGGCATAACATAAGCCATTCCGTGAATAATAGGGAGGAATTGTTTGTCGTGACGAATGTTGCGCTCCTTCCTCAAGATAAAAATTCACACAACCAGCGGGATCAAGAGTGAGTATTTTATGAGGCGTATAATGACCAGGCACACGACTCACCGTCGCCGCTGCATGATGACTCCCCTCAACGAGAGTCCGTATGGTTCGTTCGACTTCCTCAGGCTTCCGTAAGGGAGTGGTCGGCTGTAAAAGAATAGAAAGATCAAATCGACAATGATAGTACGCTTCACCTTGCAACCACGCATGTTGCCACATGCCAAGAGCCATCGCCTGATCACTTGAAAATTCTGCCGGTCTAAGAAATGGCACATCCAGACCATGGACACGACCTTCTTCAGCCATCTCCTCATCATCAGTTGAGAGAATGGCGTGATCAATCCACTCAAGAGCGTTGACTGTTTGCGCGGCGTGCGCAATTAACGATTTCCCGCCCACTTTACATAAATTTTTACGGGGGATTCCCTTGCTACCTCCACGAGCAGGAACGACAGCAAGAACGTTCAGACCTTGCCAGGCCACATCACCTCCTCTTGAATCAAACACATGGGAAAGCTGAGATCGTACGACGGCTTGTCAGAGAAGACATGATTCAAGAACTGCCATCCGGAAGCCGGTCATGCATGCGTCAAACCGCCACCTGTCATTGATACAGGGCAGCCTACATTCAGATGTTCCTGAACTGGTCATTCGCTCAATTGCGCTTTGAGAGTTGCAAATGCCTCGCAAATGGTGGTGAGCTGTTCAGGAGTATGGGCAGCACTCACGCTACAACGAAGTAAACTGAGGCCATTCGGTGTCGCAGGAGGCAGCATAAGATTGACATAGACACCCTGTGCAATAAGGCCATGCCAAAACGCGACCGCATATTCCTTTGATGGAACTGTCGCCGCAACCACAGGAGACACTTCAGGCCCGAGCGTGAATCCAGCCTTTTGCAACCCTTCATACAAGACATGACTATTTTCCCATAGCCGTTCACGCAATTGCTGTTGACTGGCAAGAATGCTCAACGCTACTCGGGTAGAGGCGACAACTGAAGGGCACAAGGATGCAGAAAAAATATACGGTCGGCTCATGTAGCGAATATAGTCGAGCTCTGGCCGGCGACTCACACAGAACCCGCCGGTAGACCCCAAGCTTTTACTAAACGTTCCCACGATAAAGTCGACCTTCTCATCAAGCTTCGCCTCTTCGGCAAGCCCACGACCACCCTCTCCAAGCACACCAAGCGAATGCGCTTCATCCACGACTAAACAGGCGCCATACTTTTCTTTGATCGCCACAACCGCGGCCAGGGGTGCCCGGTCGCCCAGCATGCTGTAAATCCCTTCCAGGACAATAAGCGCTCTGGGGGCACGATCTCCAAGTCTCACCAACCGTTTTTCAAGATCCGTGACATCGTTATGGCGAAATCGAATAACGTCCGCACCACCTAAACGACACCCATCATAAATACTTGCGTGACTATCCGCATCAAGCAAAATACTATCTCCAGGCCCGGCTAGGGTTGACAAAATCCCCAAATTGGCTTGATAACCAGTCGAGAACACAATCGCGCTTGAACAGCCAAAGAACGCGGCAAGCTCACGTTCAAGCGCCACATGGCCTTCAAAAGACCCATTCGCCATACGGGACCCAGTCGTTCCTGTCCCCTGCCCCTCCAATGCCTCACGTGCAGCGGCAATACATTGAGGATCAAACGTCAACCCTAAATAATTATTGGTACCGGCCAATATCGTGCGCCGATCATTGATCATGGCCTCTGTTGGCGAAAGGACCTGTTGCACGACGAGACGAAACGGATCAACCCCATGATCAATGAGGGATTGATGCGCCGTACGCACAGGCTTGAATTTATCGAAAAGGGTCATGTGGATGGTACAAGAAGCTTGGAAACTTGAGCGGCAAGGTCTTCTATAGTCCGAACATCCGGAACAATATTTAAGGGAACGGATATATCAAACTCATCTTCAATCGACGACAACAATTCCATCACTTGCATCGAGTCAAGGCCAAGATCCGCGACAAGCTGAGTTTCAGGCTTCAGCGTTCGCCCTTCTTTGACAAAGGGGGACAAAACCTCATACAACCGTTCAGTTACTTCGCCATGATTGCTCATCGCATTTCCCTCCATTTCGTTCTCACCCTATCAGCAGAACAGGCTAATTAAAACCACAGAACCGGAAAATAGCTCATTACGAGACTCGTTTCGAAGGATGTAAAGAACGTCGCACGCCTTCCACTAATGCAATCGACGGCTTCCAGCCTAATGACGCCGTCAGTTCCGTATTATCACAAACCCAATTCGGGTGTCTCAATTCCCGCACTTTACCATAGGTCAATATCGGTTCATACCGAAAAGTTTTAGCCAACGCTTGGTTAACTGACGCCGTTATCGAGAGCACAGACTTAGGCAGGACGATCCGGATCACCTTTTTACCACCCACTAATTCAAAAACATCCGGCCAGGAATATCCATTTTTTCGGCCGTCATGAAGTTCAAACGCCCGGCCGGCGTGAGCCCCCTGCTCCAACCACCTCCGCACCGCCTCAGCTAAATCATCGACATATAACAACGAAAACCTGGAGTGGGGCGCCCCTAATTGCACGCCAATTCCGCGTTCGATCCATTGAAAAAGCGGAAGCGTTGCCCGGTCGTCCGGACCGTACACAGCTGGAGGGCGCAGAATAATCCATTCCATCCTTCCCGCAACTTCTTCAAGGGCAAGCTCCCCCTGTTGTTTGCTCCATGCATAAGAAGAAAGGGTTGGCTCTCTGGCGGCTAACGACGAAAGCAACACAAAACGAGGAATAGGCTTTTGCTCGGCAGCGATTCGCGCAATTCTACGTACCCCCTCGATATTGCTCTTTTGAAACTGTCCAGGATCAAGGCCGCGAATTCTCCCAGCACAATGCACGACGGCCTCCACACCATTGAGCAGCGCGCGCAAGCATTCCTCATCATCTAATGTCCCCTCAATATAATCTGTATGTTGGAGCGCGTCTCGATGGCTGGCGGCATACGATGGACGGATTAACCCACGGACCGTCCATCCGGCCTCTTCAAGATACCGCCATACGACTCGTCCAATAAATCCCGTCCCTCCAGTTACGGCAACTATTCGGGACATGACGAACGCAATGGCGTATGACGAATAATTAGAGGGAAGCTACGCTCTCAGAAGGAGATGCGCACAAGGCAAGAGTTTGAGATTCGTCCCAGTTGCCCCGTTTTAAAAAATCTTCACGAGCGCGAGATCTAGACAACTTCCCAGAAGATGTCCGAGGCAAGGTCCGAGGAGGAATCAACTCGACAAAACAATCAATCCCCAATTCTTTGTAAATAATGGGTTTCAATTGCTCAATGAAATGATCACGTTTTTCAAGATCAGTTTCACGGCATTGAACCACCACAACTGCAGATTCTTCGCCATTGGAAGCCTTGACGGAAAATGCCGAAGCATCACCAGGTCGAACGCCTGGAAGACATTCTGCCAGGTATTCTAAATCTTGAGGCCAAATATTTTTCCCATTAATGATGATCAAGTCTTTTTCTCGTCCAATGATCACGAGACTCTCACCAATGCGATACCCAATATCGCCAGTGTTTAACCAGCCATCAGAAGAGAGGACTTCTTGGGTCGTGACAGGATCGCCCAAATAGCCAGTCATCAGCCCAGGACCTTTAACATAAATGACTCCGGCACATCGCTCAGGGAGAATATCACCATATTCATCACGGATTTCAACTTCACAATCCGGAATGGGATTTCCACAATTCACATAACTACTTTCTCGCATCGTGGCATGTGAACGTTGGACGTCATCATCGAGAGCAATAGCCTCTTTAAACTCCGCCAAATGATCTCCATCGACATAGTCGACCGTCAACCCTTGATCAAGCGGGGCAAAACTCACAGCTAACGAACACTCCGCCATTCCGTAACATGCCACAAAGGCATTTTTATTGAAGCCACTGGGCTCCAAGGCTTTAGCAAATTGCAATAAGGATTCAGCACGGACCGTTTCAGCCCCAACACCGGCAATACGCCAGTTCGACAAATCGAATTGATCCCGGTCCCGTTCGGCCAATCGTCTCAAGCATAGCTCAAACCCGAAGGACGGACTAAATGATATCGTCGCCTTACTCTGAGTCATAAGATTGAGCCACTGTCGCGGCCGCATCGCAAAATCACGCGTGCTGAGATAATCAACAGATAACTGCGAGGCCAACGGCCCGAGCACAAAACCGACTAATCCCATGTCATGATAGAAAGGCAGCCAAGACACACATCGGTCACCGGATCGAACTTGAAGACCATGCTGGATAATTCCCGATAAATTACTCAGCACAGCTTCCTGAGTGATTTCTACACCTCGAGGCCAACGGGTACTTCCAGACGTAAACTGTATGTATGCCAACTCTTTGGGACCGAGTGGACATAACTCTTCTGGCGCTTCTGGAAGACCGGCATACACATCCGCGCCACCTTGAATTTCCAACTGAAGTCCACGCGAAGCTTCTTCAAGATATGGAACGACTTCTTCCGGAGCCACAGCAGCCGATGCCCCACATGTGGTCAGCAAACGATTGAGTTGTTTGACATACGCATCATGTCCACCAAGATGCATAGATACAGGCAACGGAACCGGCACAAGCCCTGTCATTTGGCAGGCAAAGAAAAATCGAAGAAAATCTGGAGTCGTGTCCGCAACCAAAGCCATTCGTGCTCCCCGTGGCAACCGGAGAGACAATAAACGCCGTGCAAGCGCGCTCGCCTGCTGATGGAGATCCCGATAAGACAGAGCAACCGAAAGCTTTCCCCGGCTCGTAAAGAAATTACATCCCGTTTCGCCTTGCGCCGCATACTCCAGCGCATGCGATAAGCTTTCAAAGTTTCCCGGTCGAAGCGGAATTCTACTCTGAGTTGGGGTCACAATACTCTCCATTAATTTACCCCCCTCAGCGGCAACTTTCGTGAAGTACGAGACACTGTGTTTCTCTCAACATCCATTTCCAAGATCTCCATATCCCGACCCATAAAAATTACTTAAGTATAAATAATCAAATAATACAAAGCGAACATAAAGGCACAAACAAGCTCAGACTTAACCAAGCAATACCTATACCAAAATTATCATGAGAAATTATACGGTATTACGGCCATTTTCTTTATTATTTTCATAACCTTAATAATTTTTTGTTGCTAAACTGCAACTAAAATGAGTCTATTTAGACACACTGAAAAAATTTACTGAGACTTCAAATGCGAAAGAATCATTTGATTGAATTCAAGGCTTGTCGTATTCACTTGCTTGAGATTAGGAGGGCCAGGCCACCCAGCATCAACAAATTCCTGCTCAGCAAAGATACGTGGCTCTGAATATCGTGGGAACACATGAAAATGCACATCGGGGTCAACCATCATCAACATCAGGTAATTAATTTTTTCAAATGAAAACACCCGGGCCAGGACACCTTCCACATACCGCGTCACATCACGTAACTCGAGAAACGCTTCAGAACTGAGTTCAGAAAATGCCGTCGCCTCTTCCTTACAGACGATGACCAGCGACCCAAGCGTCACTTGCTGGGGACGCAACAGCACAACCCATTGCTCAAACATCTTTACCCGAGTCTCTGGATCACCAAATTTTTGCAATGTCGCATTCATCAGCTCATCCCCCTGCCTTCTTGAAATTCAATCCATCAGCAACACAGAAATACATATCATTTTTACTGCGACTTTTCACTGAGCCTAATGGACCTCTTGTCCATACGCTCAATGTTCAATTCGCAACCTGGAGGACGATCCCAGCATAGAATACATCTGCCGTATCTTACAGACCTTGGACAGCAAGGAGAAATTACCATATGATGAGAAAGATCTTCATCATTCATCTGTAGACTAGCCTTGCAGCATCTCGACCCTCACTGAGAAAAAATTAAGACGAACACAAGAGAAATGTCCTTTTAACCGATAGAGAATGTTACATGAGGATATCCTCAACCATTGTGTGCAACCAGAACCACGACTTCCCTATTGAAAACATGTAACATCAGGTTAACTGAAGACCGCTTGAGTTCACTTTCCCCGCTGCCTATAATCGCAATTGACCAGCAATGTGTATCCTGTAGCGCATAACGATAGAACGCATGAATGCCTTAAGTAATTTCTGGCGTGAACGCACGCACCACCTGGATAAGATGACCTTACGCGAACTTATTATCGCGTATTTTCAATATCCAGCTGTCATCGCCTACATTATTTTGCTATTTCCAAGCACCTACCTCGCCATAATTCCATGGCAACACGGTGCGCACACCCACTGGGCCCTCCTGCTCACCGCGGCAATAACCGCAATCCTCGTCTATCCGGCCGTGTGGTACCTTCTTCATCGTTTTGTCTTACACGGACAATTTCTCTACCGTTCTCCTATCACCGCAGCGTTATGGAAACGTATTCACTACGACCACCATCAAGACCCCAACAATCTTCGCGTCCTATTCGGTGCCCTCTACACCACACTTCCAACCGTTGCCATTGTGACCATGACGGTTGGAAACCTCATTGGAGGCTATCAAGGTGCCGCCGCCGCATTTGCGGCCGGGCTTGGAACAACGTTGGTGTATGAATTCTGTCATTGCATCCAGCACTTACGGTACGTACCGAAATCTCAGTTCCTTCGAAGAATCAAACGACTGCATTTGCTTCATCATTTTCACAATGAAAATGGGAATTACGGTATCACGAATTATTTTTGGGATAAACTTTCCGGTACGTTTTACGGACAATCGAATGATAAGCCGTCGAGCCCAACCGTCTTTAACCTTGGCTACAGCGAGCAGGAACGTGATCGATATCCATGGGTTGCCAAACTGACTGAGACCACCCGATAGCTATTCGTTCGATCACGAGCCTCACCCAAACCCATCTCGATTCGACTTCCCAGCACTCATCTGCTATATGAGCCTAAGACTCGCTCACGCTCAGCTAGAACGATTCACATACATGACATTGTCCCCAACTTATCGGTCATGAACAGTCTCGCTCGACACTGATACGTAGATACGAACTCACAGCATATCCGTACCCCAACACCATGTCCGACCGGACTCAGGCAAATTCAACCAGGCACCCCACGACGCAGCGGTCAACCACATCAACTGAACGCTCCTCATTTCGAATCGTTCCTGTAGAAGACGCTCGAGCAGTCGAACAGTTCATACGTGTCCCATGGCCAATTTACACACACGACGCCTGTTGGGTCCCTCCGCTTTTACTCGAACGCAAACAACATCTTTCAACACACAATCCTTACTTCGCACATGCCACAACGCAATTGTGGATCGCCTATCGCAACCATCAACCCGTAGGACGCATCAGCGCACAAATCGATCATTTTCATCAAGAACGTTATCAAGACCTCACGGGTTTTTGGGGCATGTTGGAAGCACATGATGATCAAGACGTATTCCATGCGCTGCTACAGACGGCTGAACAGTGGCTTCAAGAGAAAGGCATACGTCAAGCGCGGGGCCCGTTTAACTTTTCTATCAATCAAGAATGTGGACTCCTGATACACGGACTTCAGACACCCCCAATGGTAATGATGGGACATGCGCGCCCCTATTACCGGCAACATGTGGAATCCCACGGATACCGGAAGGCCAAAGATCTCCTGGCCTACAGCGTAGATCTTGATTTTGAGATTCCACCTATTATGCAAAAAGCCATACGCAAGGCTGAATCATCTGTCACGTTTCGCTCCTTGCAGCGATCGGACTTTAAACAAGAACTCGCAATCATTCGAAGCATTTTCGAAGAGGCCTGGTCGAACAATTGGGGATTTATTCCGTTTTCCGACCAAGAATTTGCCGCCCTTGGTCAGGAATTACGATGGTTAGTCGACGACAGCTTTGTGCAAATCGCCGAGGTTGACGGAGTGCCGGAAGCCATGCTGGTTGCGTTTCCCAATGTCAATGAAATCATTCGAGATCTCAATGGACGCTTATTCCCGATAGGATGGGTGAAATTTCTTTGGCGTCTCAAAGTTTCACGACCACACACGGCACGCGTAGCCTTAATGGGGGTACGAAAAAAATATCAAGGCACGCCGCTTGGGGCCGTGCTCGCGTTTGGCATGATTGATACGGTACGGCAAGCCGGACGTTCATGGGGCATCAAACAGGTGGAACTGTCATGGATTCTCGAAGACAACATTGGCATGAACAATATGTTGAAAGCCATCGGATGCGAGCCATACAAAACGTACCGCATCTATGAAAAGTCCTTCACACACACGCAAGAGACATCCCGGTAAAAGTCCAAGGCCTTCTTTTCAACCTCCATGTCACTGATCAAGAACGATGACACCAATTGACCCTTTTTTCACCGCCATTATCTTAGCCGGAAGTCGTGCGGCGCATGACCCTGTGGCTGAGGCCGCCGGGGTACCGTGCAAGGCATTCACGCCGGTCGGGAACACGCCCATGGTATGTCGCGTGCTTGAAACACTTCAGGCGGCGGAAACCGTCTCGCGCCGGCTTCTTTGCGGTCCGAGTTGGTCGATCATCGAACAAGAACCCAAACTCCGCACACGTATCGATGCTCAGGAGATCGAGTGGATTGAACCCCAGGCCACGCCCAGCACCAGTGCGGCATTTGCCATGCACTCCATTCCACAAGAGAACCCCATACTCCTAACGACAGCCGACCATGCCCTACTCACAACTGATATGGTCAACTATTTTTGTTCCAAAGCGTGGGAAAGCCAGGGTGATGTGGTGGCGGGCCTTGTCCCTTATGACCTTGTTAAGCAAGCCTTTCCTGAGTCCAAACGAACCGTGATGAAATTCAAAGATCAAGGCTATTGCGGCTGCAACCTGTTCGCCTTTCTCACACCACAAGGCCGAACGATGGCAACCTTCTGGCAGCAAATCGAACAAGAACGAAAGAAACCCCTCCGACTGATCGGGATGCTTGGGTGGATGGCTGTTTTGCGATTTGTGACAGGGAATCTGTCGTTGGCTCAAGGGCTGGAAGGTTTATCAAAAAAATTACACCTCAGGGTGCGTACCGTCTCACTGCCGTTTCCCGAAGCAGCCGTTGATGTGGATACAGTTGCTGACTGGGAACTTGCAAAGAAAATTGTGGAGGCACGGGCGACACACACTTAAACGTGTCCTGAACCCTGCAAACTTTCGACAAGTTTATGTGCCTGATCAAGGTCGGACGAATTATCGATTTCACCCCATTTCATCCCACGAATGGCACTGGTCCACACCAAGCCTTCCTGAGCCAATTCATCAATAATCGATAAATACCACTTTTTTAAAGACTCCGGTCGGCGAAGCGCCTGTTCAACAGCTCGACGAAACATAGCCGGTCCCTTGTCACGAAACACCATCATCCCGATCGACTCGCCATGCGTTTCGTGAATCGGAATGGTTTTTCCCACTCTTGCGAGTTTGGTTCCATCCAGAATAACTTTCATATCATCGGCATCATAGGTACCCTTGGAATCCGTTACGAGCGTTACAGGATGTCGAGGTGAGGCCAGCAACTGTTGAGGCACCGCAGACTCGAAGAGGGTATCCCCGTTTAACAGCACGAATTCTTCGGTCATTTCCTCCCGTGCCACCCAGCAACTGCCCAAATTGTCTGCTACGGCATAAAAGGGGTTGTAAATCGTACGAACCCAGCTCTCATACCCATTGAGCCGAAGACACTGCTCGACCTTGTCCGCCCCATACCCCACCACGACAGCAACGTGGTCAATGCCGCACTTGCGTAGTTCTTGTAATTGCCATTCCAGAAGTGACTTTCCGCCAATTTGCAACAAACACTTAGGGTTTTCAGCCGTAAGCGGCAATAGCCGCCGCCCTTGACCGGCACTCAAAATAATCGTTTTCATGATCACCTACATTTGGAAGAAAAATTACCCAGCTCCTCTTCTACCATATTGCGCCGCATTTATAAAATTCCCTATAACTTTCACTTTTTCCTTGTCAAGTTGACGTACGATTCAATACTCTTCGGTATCATATCGGAAAAACGCAAAGCCACCCAATCGACAAATTCGTATACAGAAACGGCAGTGGGAAGAACATTCTCCAGGGATTCTTCAACATCACCGTCTTAATATGGTTTCGCATATCCGAACGCAGATTCATCGACAATGCCGCATTTCATGATACGGTATTCCTAAAGGTTGAGTCAGGTTGATGTTACTAGAACGTTATCTCGCCAGAGAAATTCTCAAGCCCTTCCTCGGCATCTGCACCATTCTCATTGCGATGTTTGTGAGTTTTAATTGGGTGCGCTTTTTAGGGCGCGCGGTCGAGGCTCAATTGCCCTCCAGCATGATCCTCACCCTCATCATCTACAAAGTGATCATCGCATTGGAAGTACTCCTTCCGGTTGCGCTACTGCTTTCAATTGTTCTGGGGCTCGGACGTCTTCATCTGGAATTGGAAATGACCGCGCTTTCCGCCTGCGGCGTGAGCCCCTGGAAACCCGTCAAGGTCGTGTGTATGTTTGCGCTGTGCCTCTCCATATTCGTCAGCTGTCTCTCATTATTTATCCGTCCATGGGCCTATCAACAAAGTTACGACCTTCAAGACAAGGCCGATACGGCATTTCGAATTTCAGACCTGGAAGCCGGTCGATTTTATGAACGGAAAAAAGATGATGGCTCCTTCGTCCTCTTCATGAAAGACATTGACGTGAAAGGCGAACGAATGAAACACGTCTTCATCCAAACAGAAAATGGGGATAAAATCCGCATCCTCTCTTCCAAAGAAGGGTATGAACGTCACGATCCTGCCAGCAACCGAATACTTCCGGTTCTCGTTGATGGATACGAGTATACACTGTCGCGGCATGAGGGCATCAATCGCATTACCGAGTTCCAAGAACTCACGATTTTCCCAAGCGACAAGCAATCGGTGTACTATACGCGAAAGGCATCACCAAACTCCCGGTTAGCCTATTCCTCCAACCCCAAAGAATTTGCAGAATTTCAATGGCGGCTCTCAACCGGTCTGTCGACACTCCTCTTGGCCTTGCTGGGTATTCCCTTAAGCCGAGCCACGCCACGTCAGGGAAAGTATGCCAAAATTTTTGTTGCGGTTATCGCGTTTGCCGTGTATTACAATCTTGGAGCCATTGCCATGACCTGGGTTGAGCAGGGCATCGTTCATCCTCTGTTCCCTGGTATCTGGTGGGTCAACGGGCTTCTCGCCATCATCTTGCTTATCGTATATCGGCCATCAACATTCATGCGCCGCCAACGACTCTAACGCGAACCACCACAAGGACATCTGCTAAAACGAGAAGATAGAGCGAATCCAAATACGTTCCAAACAGGAAAAGACAACTACGCCAGCGCGGGACAATGTGAACATGAGGAAGGTTATTCCCGCCTGGATGACCTGCAGACGATTGACGGTTCAATCACAAAGGGCCAATCAGTATTCAATGGGGTGACCTATAGATTCGGGATAACTGAAACGGCTATACATTCGTTGCCCATCACCACTGACATGAATATTCTTGATCGATATATCGCCCACTCTGTCGTCACCAGTTATGGGCTGGTCCTCTCCTTATTTGTTACGATCTTCAGCTTTTTCATCTTCGTCGAAGAACTCGACCACATTGGGACAGGGCAGTATGCACTTGCTGATGCGATAACACATGTCCTCTATACGATACCCGGCCGCATTATCGACCTGGCTCCCATCACCGCCTTACTCGGCAGCATCATCGGTCTCGGGACATTAGCCAACCACCGGGAACTGATTGCCATGCAAACCGTGGGAATTTCGACGCTTCGCATTGCTTGGTCTGTCCTGCGAGTCGGCATCCTGTTTATGCTCACCATCGTCGTCGTCGAAGAATACATTCACCCTCCACTGGCTCATTATGCTCATAACCAACGTGCATTAGCCTTAGCCGATACCCAAACATTATTAGGCGAGCATGGATTTTGGTTTCACCAATCCTCTCGATTTATTAAAGTCGGAGGGCTTCGGTATGGAAAACTTCCCGAAGACATTGATGTCTATGAATTCAATGAGCAGGGAGCATTACAGGTCTTTACCCATGCTCGCTCCGCCGAGATTGTCAATCCCAACCAATGGATCTTGCGAGATGTTGAGCAGAAGATCATCGACCAGAGAGGTGTAACCTCTCAACATCTCGATGAACTCATCTGGAATTCATTTCTGAGCACACAGCAAGTGGGAATATTCTCAACACCGCCTGACATGTTTTCGCTCACGCAGCTATACAATTACTTAGCCTACTTAGATGAAACCGGCGCGAACTCAAACCGCCTTGAACTGGTATTCTGGCAAAAGGTTGCCATGCCCTTCACGTCCGGCGTCATGGTGCTCCTCGCCATCCCATTTGTCTTTGGCCCACTCCGATCAGCCACGTCAGGGAAACGCATTCTCATTGGAGCAGGCATTGCTATTGCTTTTTACTTTGCGAATCAAATTCTCGGCCATGTAGGCCTACTCTATGCTCTGAATCCACTGTTCATCACCTTTGCGCCAATCGGCATCCTTCTCGGAATAGCCTTCTGGCTCTGGAAGCAACACCTCTAGGCAATCGGCTCACAACACGCTACGATGGAACAAGGTATTGCTCGCGATCAAGCTGGAACTGTTCGGTCTCCGCAGAATACGCGTAGACTTGCACATGAATATCCCACGTTCCAGACTCCTCTTTGACTGAATAGAGATGATAATGTGCGCGACGATCTGGCGTCGCTCCTACGGCCGACGCAGACGGCACCCCAAGAACAGGGATCGGGTGGGTTGCGGTCGAGATCGAGGTCATGATGGAACGATGGGCATGGCCATGAAGAACCAGTTCGGCTCCGCATCGAGAAAGAATAGATTCAAGGGCAGATGCATTCGTCAAAGACTTTCGCCATCTGACGATTCCTGGAACCGGCGGATGATGAATCAACACCACTCGACAGTAGTGTTGGCGACCTAATTCCTGCAGCACCTCTTCGAGTTTTGACAATTGCGTCACATCCAAACTGCCGGTGGCTAAAAAGGGCCACGTCGGCTGCGCACTGGACAAGCCAATAAATGCGATATGCCCTCGAATGCGAACACTGGGAAACACGCCATCAGCACTCACATGTGATTCTGCGCCATTTGCCTGGTCAGAACGTAGATAGGGAGCCCAATGGGCAAAGGTGTTCTCCCATGCCGTTGCCACATAGGTTTCATGATTGCCAGGAATGACCGTGACGTGTGAAGCTGGACCGAGGTCATGCAGCCACTCTTTGGCTTCCTGAAATTCAGCTGGTAATCCCAAGTGTGTGAGGTCCCCTGTGATCACAATATGATCAGGATGTTTGCTGCGCACATCATCAACCAGTCTTGCCAGGATTTCACCGCGATGTTCCGTCCGTCGATGCGAACGCCAGGACAAATACCCCAACACCCGTTTACTCAACAAGTCGCCAATGTCGACGCCTTCCAGTGTTGTCAAATGGGGATCTGATAGATGGGCAAATGTAAAGTCACTCATGATATATTTCGACCTTTATGTATGTTATCTCAGACTTGTGAGCACGTGATTCTTTACCCCAGGTATCGCATTAGTATACGATCTCGCGTTCGTTATTCCTATAACTACCCAATGCATCAGAAATTTTTCTTAGGAATACCATAAAGAAATTTCAACATTTTCAGCAAATCGTCTAAAGATTGCATGCCACGATACGTCTACATTGTCAACGACGCCCCTATAACCCTGTGGGGATTAACCTCTCGTGAACGATTGACGCGAATGGTTCAACGCGTAGGAAACCTGACGATGCTCGAAGATCTATCGTCGCTCCCGGCTGATTCCTCCGTCCTCATCCTACGAGCGGACTTTCTATATGACAATCGGATTATTACACGTCTCGCAAAAGAAGAAGAGACTCTTCTACACATCCCCGTCAAACAAACCTTAACACCGGTCGCAGCAGTCGTCCCGGCACAGTCGGCTACGCAAACCGCAGCACTCTTGTCTGAATCATCAGCAGGACAAGCCCCCCCCAACATCCGCACGGTTGAATTGAAAGACTGGGCTTCGGGATTTCAAGAACAACTTCGTAAATTTGATCCACCCTATATTCTCCCTATTACAAGCGAGCGACAAGCAGATCTAGAAGAACACCTGTATTCCGGTTCCTATAAAGGCGTCACCGATCTCATCACCAAATGGGCCTGGCCGATTCCAGCGAAATGGGCGGCACGTTTCTGCGTCAAAGCCGGCATCGTGCCGAATGCGGTCACGTCATGCAGCTTAATCCTGACCATCATTGCGGGAGTCTGTTTTTTGAAGGGATGGTATGGCATTGGGCTTGTCGCAGGCTGGCTCATGACCTTTCTCGATACCGTTGACGGAAAACTGGCTCGAGTCACGGTCACCTCCAGTAAGTTTGGGCATGTCTTAGATCACGGCCTCGACATTATTCATCCTCCACTTTGGTACATGGCGTGGGGGCTTGGATTAACCGCATTCACCCCTCCGACAGCCTGGCTGACACTCCATACGATTTTCGGCATGATTCTGATCGGCTACATTGCGGGACGACTGTGCGAAGGGCTCTTTCAACTAGGCTTCGGGCAATTTGGCTTGTTTTGCTGGAGGCCGTTCGACTCCTTTAATCGATTGATTACGGCCCGCCGAAACCCCAACCTCATCTTACTCACAGGGTCTCTGTGTTTTGGCCGTCCCGACGTAGGACTCCTCGCTGTCACGGTATGGACCGTGCTCTCAACCCTCATTCTACTCATTCGGCTCGGATTCGCCTTCAGCGTCCGTCTGCTGTCCGGCAGTCCATTGCGTCCATGGTTAGCCGATATTGGAGCCACCGTATCCCATGACTCTCTTGCGGCAAGGACCTTTACTCGTCCTCCGCTCACCACAACCATTCAATCAACCGATTGACTCTGCTACTATTAGACGACAAGCCGATGCCGAACAGCCTCTCAGGAAATTAAGACCGCATTGCAAGTCCCTGCACACACATATCGCCTGGGTATTGTCTCCAACCCTCTGAGTGGACGGAATAAAAAACATGCTGTTGCCATGACGCCCATCTTGGAAGCCCATCCGGAAATCTTCCACAACGAAGTACGTACACAACAGGATATCCAAACCTCCCTCACCACATTTGCCCAAGAACAGGTGAATGTTCTGGTCATTAACGGTGGCGATGGAACCGTACACGCCGTGCTGACCACACTCTTCCATCATCAACCATTTGCCACGCTCCCACTATTGGCGATACTTCCTTCCGGCACATCCAATATGAATGCCGGCGATGTAGGACTCAATGGAAACCGAACAGCCTCACTGCAAAAACTGTTATCATGGATAGAGGGACATGGTCCTGATCCGGCAATTCTCACACGTCATGTGTTACGCGTACAGCGAGTACCGGATGAAAATCCCATCTATGGAATGTTCTTTGGGGCGGGGGCCATCTACCAAGGCGCACAAGTTGGATGGAACACAAAACAATCGGTCGGTCGACTGGGAGAAGTTGGCGCAAGCCTCATTATCTGCCGATTTTTCCTTTCACTCTTGTTCAGTCGGCAAACCCGCATCACCCCTATTCATGCAACCATCTCCCGCGACGAACACCCGGCTATCAAAAGGGAATTTCTCACCATTCTGGTCACGACATTAGAACGATTATTTCTTGGACTACGACCGTATTGGGGAACCGAATCTCATCCGCTACACTACACCGCAGTCCGGAAAAACCCCACATACCTTACGCGGACGCTTCCCTCACTCTTATTTGGCCGCTCTCACAAATACGGAACGGCAGAACATGGATACGACAGTCATAATGCTCAATCACTGGAACTTCACTTGCAAGATGGATTTACCATCGACGGTGAGGACTATAAACCCGATCCCGAGCGAGGCCCGGTGCGTATAACCTCTGGCGGAATCGCGTCATTTATCCGTTTCGAACGATAGACATCGTGACCATTTCACTTGAACTTCTGCAGCTTGTCCGCAGCCAAGATGCTGAGCCTGTCCCTGAGTCAATTCAGGCACTATGCGAAACACTTCTGACGCGTTATTCAGATGCAATCCAAGCCATCCTGTTCTATGGCTCGTGCTTACGTGCAGACTCAGACATTGACGGAATCGTCGACCTCTATCTCATCGTCGACTCCTATACAACTATCTACGACACAAGGTTGTTAGCGTTTACCAATACCCTGCTTCCCCCAAATGTCTTTTACATAGAAGTTCCATTCCATGATCGCATCGTACGGGCAAAATATGCCATCCTTTCATTAGAGGACTTTCAACGCAGCACGTCCATGAAATGGTTTCACTCATACTTCTGGGCACGCTTCGCACAACCCACGAAAGTTCTCTATTCCGCAACGCCTCAAGTTGAACACGTAATCTACGCCGCGTTAGCCCAGTCCGTCGTGACATTTATCACAAGAACCCTCCCACAAACACCACAACCCTTTGAGGCGCTAACGCTCTGGGAAACAGGCCTGTCACTCACATATCGAGCCGAACTTCGAACGGAGAAATCAGGACGCATCGCACACATCGTCGAGGCCAATCGAGATTACTACCAACAGACCGCGAACGCGGTTCTTCGCCGACTGTCACCTCCAATCATTGTTGATCCCTCCGTTCAACCTGTTCGTTTTCACACAACCTGTTCATCCACAAGCCGCCTGATCAATCGAATCTCCTGGGGACTCCGCCGGATACAAGGCAAGGTCTTGTCTATCTTACGGCTCATCAAAGGCCTCTTTACGTTCCAAGGCGGAGTGGACTATATCCTGTGGAAAATTGAACGGCATTCCGGGGTTAGCATTGAACTCACACCTCAACAACGACAGCACCCGCTCCTCGCCAGTCCCGTCGTATTCTGGAAGCTCTACCGCAAAGGTGCATTCCGGTAGATGACAACACCATGACATATCCGAAAACATGCACATCATGGGATATCACAACACACTCGCTTAGAGAACCAAGGTACTTTACCGGTGTGATGATATTCGTTACTATGTTGACTCTCAATACAATCTCCCCCAAACCAACACAGACATAAACCGCTCAACGCGTCAATCGTTCAATACAATGTTTTTCACGTAAGGAACAATTCGTCATGGCTCTGTATGCCCACATCATCGGTGAGTCTTCTCTGCAGTTATGGGGTCTCACATCTCGTGATCGATTAACACGAATGCTGGAACGCATGGAGGTTGAGCATGTAATTGATGATTGTTCTCTCTTGCCCCCAGATGCCACGCTCCTCATCATTCATTGCAACTATCTCTATGATGTGCGGGTCTTGACGCATCTCATGGAACAAGAAAACGTCGTATTCCAATTAGCGGTGAAAGGCAAAGACGTTCCAATTGCCGCACATGTTCAGGCCCGCTTCATCACCCTAGCTCTGCAGGCACTCGAACACGAGATCTCGCCTGTATCAGGGCCACTTCAACTCATTGGCTTACACGCTTTCACGAACACGTTTCACAAAAAACTCCGTAAAGTCGATCCAGCCTACGTATTCGCTATCACACAGGAGAATCAGGACGCACTTGAGGAACACCTCTATTCCGGCTCCTATAAAGGGATCACCGATTTGATTACAAAATGGGCGTGGCCGATCCCCGCGAAATGGGTCACACAGCTTTGTGCCCGCCATGGCATCAGACCGAACGCTGTGACGTTTCTCGGACTTATCCTGACCATCATTTCCGGTGTCTGTTTTGCCAAGCAGCAGTATCTCATCGGTCTTCTTGCAGGTTGGGGCATGACCTTCCTTGATACCGTCGATGGGAAATTAGCCCGCGTGACCGTGACCTCCAGTTGGTTCGGAAACATCTTTGATCATGGAATAGATGTTATTCACCCGCCACTCTGGTACCTTGCCTGGGGCATCGGCTTGACGACCTTTCAACCCACGACCTGGTGGCCATGGTCACTTACAACCACGTTGTGGGCAATTTTTATTGGATATGTGATGGGAAGAGTGATCGAAGGGTCTTTTCATCAACTGGTAGGACGATTCGGGATTTACTGCTGGAAACCCATAGATTCGTACTTTCGATTGATCACCGCTAGGCGCAATCCTAATTTAATTCTTCTTACAGGCAGTGCCATCATCGCTCGACCAGACTGGGGATTGATGGGCGTGGCCTTGTGGACCGTGGCCTCAACAGGCATTCTCTTCGTTCGATTTGTAATGGCGCTCGGCACAAAAAAACGTTGCGGAGAAGTTCGCCCATGGCTTGCCGATATTGGCACCAGCATTGACCGCGACTCACTCACCGCCAGACTCTTCACCCGTCCTCCGTTTACCAAAACCATGCCATCGAAAGACTATGGAGGCTCGCAATAAACACGCGTAATTTTTCATCCACCACAACACAAGCATGTACCCTGTTGAAGATAAAAAACGCGTTCATCTTCAGTGAAGATGAACGCGTTTTCACCCAATGAAACACACGACATGTCTATCGATATCTAGACATCATAATACATGAAGAACTCATAGGGATGCGGTCGAACTCTGAGTTTATCCACTTCATTCTCTCGTTTGTGCGAGATCCACGCCTCAATAATGTCTTCGCTAAATACGCCACCTTTGAGAAGGAACTGATGGTCCTCCTCCAGACTATTCAGAGCCTCCTCGAAGCTAACCGGCAACGTTGGAATGTTGTTAGCCTCTTCCGGCTCCAAATCGTAAAGATTCTTATCCATCGCTTCACCGGGGTGCAATTTGTTTTGGATTCCATCAAGGCCGGCCATCAACATCGCGCTAAACGCAAGATACATATTGCATGAGGGGTCAGGGAATCGCACTTCGATACGCTTAGCCTTTGGACTTGGCGAGTACATGGGAATCCGGATACCGGCCGAACGATTGCGGCTCGAATAGGCCAGCAATGTCGGCGCTTCAAACCCTGGAGTCAAGCGCTTATAGGAGTTGGTCGACGGATTCGTCAATGCAGCCAGCGCTTTGGCATGCTTGAGAATTCCACCGATATAGTACAAACATTGTTGCGACACGCCGGCATAATCGTTTCCGGCAAAGGATGGTTTGCCACCTTTCCAGAGACTTTGATGCGTATGCATCCCCGTTCCATTATCACCAAACATGGGCTTCGGCATAAAGGTCGCAGTTTTCCCATGACGTCGCGCAACATTCTTCACGATGTATTTGTACATCATCATCTTGTCTGCCATGCTCAATAATGTATCAAACCGAAGATCGATTTCGGCTTGACCTCCGGTCGCGACTTCATGATGATGCTTTTCGACATGAATGCCGACCTTTTCCATTTCACGCACCATCTCTGAACGAATGTCTTGCTGAGAGTCTGTTGGGGCTACGGGGAAATAGCCTTCCTTATGACGTGGACGGGACCCAAGGTTATTGCCTTCGTCCCCGGAGTTCCAGATCCCTTCTTCCGAATCCAGAAAATAAAATCCGGAATTGGCATTTTGATCGTAACTGACATGATCAAAAACAAAGAATTCGGCTTCCGGTCCCCAGTAGGAAACATCGGCAATTTTGGTACCCTTAAGATATTTTTCGGCATTTTGTGCGATAAAACGTGGATCCCGTTCATAGCCTTGCCGAGTAATAGGATCTTCCACATTCCCTATCATCGAAAGCGTTGGAATTTCGGTAAATGGGTCCATGCGTGCAGTACTAGGATCGGGCACCAATAACATATCGCTGTTTTGAATTGCTCGCCATCCACGGATGGATGATCCATCAAACCCCGATCCGTCTTTAAACAGATCGAGAGACAGTTCAGATGTAGGAATGGAAAAATGCTGCCACGTCCCTAATAGATCCACGAATTTTACATCGACCATTTCCACTTTGTTCTTTTTGGCAAAATCCAAGACTTCACGCGGAGTCATGTGCTACCTCCTTCAGGGGAATTGTTTATAAATACTTGAGTGACCAAATACCTGCACACTGCCAACCGACCAATTCGACAATGCTGTATCGCCCACGCACGACTCAGAGCACAGGCGAAAGACGGGATATGAGCGAGAATGCAGACACCGACCGTACTCGTTCCTTACGAATACGCCCGCTCACTATGCTGACTGAGATCTAAACCAACTTCTTCATCATGCGACGATACACGCAGTCCTATCGTGAGATCAATCACTTTTACAATCAGATAGGTTCCAACCAGGGCAAAGACTAACGTGACCACAGCCAACAACACTTGAAGACCGAATTGACCGGCATTGCCCCAAAAGAGTCCTTGCGCGCCAATCGATGCAAACAGTCCTGTGGCAAGAATCCCTGTAAACCCTCCAACCCCGTGAATACCCACCACATCAAGCGAGTCATCGTACCCCAACCGCATCTTCCACACGACAGCCACGTAACACAGCGCTCCGGCAAAGAGGCCGATCAACAGAGCCGAAAGCGGACCAATGAACCCCGCTCCGGGGGTAATCGTGGCTAATCCGGCGATAATACCACTCGCCACACCCAACACGGTCGGCTTTCCTCGATGCACCCATTCCGCAATCATCCAACTGATACCTCCGGATGCGGCAGCGATATGAGTCGACACAAACGCCGCAGCAGCAACCTCATTGGCTCCCAACGCACTCCCGGCATTAAACCCAAACCATCCGAACCACAACAGCCCCGTGCCTAACACGGTCATGGGCAAATTATGAGGGGGCATAGGTTCTGTCCCAAATCCTCTCCGTGGGCCCAACATGACGGCACACACCAAGGCCGCAACCCCGGAACTAATATGAACGACCGCTCCACCGGCAAAATCCAGCGCGCCCATCTGACCTAACCAGCCGCCACCCCACACCCAATGGGCCAACGGCGTATACACGCACAACGACCACAACACGGCAAACCAGAGCAACGCGGTAAACTTCATCCGTTCAGCGACACTTCCAGTAATCAGTGCCACTGTAATAGCGGCGAACATGAGTTGAAACATCATGAACACTTGATGTGGAATGGTCGAAGCATAATCAGGACTCGGTGTAAGCCCTACGCCTTGGAGTCCCACCCAATCCAGCCCCCCGATCACGCCTCCAATATCTGGGCCGAACGCGAGACTGTACCCACAAAGAATCCATAGAAGACTAATCATGCACAGAATGATCGCCGTATGCATGATAGTCCCAAGAACATTACGGCTTCGAACCAGACCACCATAAAACAACGCTAATCCCGGGAGCATCATGCAGAGGACAAACGCGGATGAGACTAAAATCCATGCCGTATCTCCAGTGTCGATAGACAAACTGTCTGCCTCTTTAGCCCATGAGACCGTTAGTTGTCCATAGAACAACCAGACAACGATGGACAATCCAACCGTGCGGAACCGCCAACAATTCATAGCATGACCTCATACACAACAATTGACCAGTTGATGATGGCACGGCCTTGAGTGAGATGGTTACACGGCAGACTCATCAGCCTCCCCGGTTCGAATACGAATCACCTGACTCAATTCCGACACAAAAATCTTTCCATCGCCGATACTCCCCGTCTTGGCTGCTCGGCCAATGGTCTCAATGACCTGCGGCACCATCGCATCAGCTACAGCAATTTCCAATTTAATTTTTGGAACAAATTCGATTTGATATTCAGTCCCGCGATAGGTTTCTTTATGACCTTTCTGCCGACCGAACCCCTTGACTTCCACAACCGTCATTCCTTGAACACCTAACTCGATCAGAGCATCTTTGACTTCATCTAATTTAAACGGCTTGATAATGGCTTCAATGAGCTTCATGGGTTGTATCCTCTCTGCTGGTGAATAAAGAGTGGCGTCAGATTACCTGACATCAGGAAGCCTATACTGACGGTCTCACAACCAAGATGCAAGTGACATTACGCATAGGCCCGCTCCCGATGTTGGCTCAGATCCAACCCAAGAATCTCATCTTCTTTTGATACGCGCAACCCAATCGTCCAATCGATGATTTTCAAAATACAATATGTCCCAATAAAGACAAACACCCAGGTGGCAAGTACTCCAATTGCTTGAATAAGTACTTGGGAAGGATTGCCAAACAATAAACCAGTCCCGCCCCCAACACTCGCAAATACTCCCGTGGCTAATGCCCCCCAGGTTCCGCCAATTCCATGGATGCCCAACACATCAAGGGCATCGTCGTAGCCCAGTGTATGTTTGAGAAACACGCCAAGATAGCACACGACACCTCCTCCCAATCCAATGAGGAGCGCAAACACCGGCGTCACATATCCAGCCGCTGGTGTAATCGCCACCAGGCCAGCCACCGCACCACTTGCCGCGCCCAATAATGTTGGGTTGCCACGGTATCCCCATTCAACGGCCAGCCAAGCTATGGCCCCCGATGCCGTCGCCACATGGGTCGCCACAAACGCACTGGCGGCAAGCCCATCGGCGGCCAGGGCGCTCCCGGCATTAAATCCAAACCACCCTACCCACAACAAACTCGCGCCAACAACCGTGAGCGGCAGATTGTGCGGCGCCATATTCTCGCTTCCATATCCATGCCGTTTCCCAAGTACCAACGCACAGACCAACGCGGCGACTCCTGAACTAATATGCACAACCGTCCCACCGGCAAAGTCTAATTCCCCGAATCCAGCTAACCAGCCGCCACCCCATACCCAATGGGCAAGCGGCGCATAGATGAAGGTTACCCAGAGAACGGAAAAGACCACAAAGGCACTCAACTTCATCCGTTCGGCAATAGCCCCGCTGATCAACGCCACCGTGATTCCCGCAAACATCAATTGAAAGACCATGAAAGCCAGATGTGGAATGGTCGCCCCTTCCAGTGGCTCAACACCAACTCCATTCAAGCCCACCCATTGAAAATTTCCAATCACCCCTCCAACATCAGGCGCAAACGCGAAACTATATCCCCAGAGCACCCACACCACGCTCACCAGACACACCGCAATAAAACTATGCATCATCGTATTGAGAATATTCTTGCTGCGCACCATCCCGCCATAGAACAACGCAAGACCAGGAATGGTCATTGCCAATACCAGAGCGGAAGACACCAACACCCACGCAGTATCTCCAGCACTCAGTGATGAAGTCTCTTCAGCAAAAGCCGAAGTGACTGATATGACGAGCAAACCAACAATGCTGACGAGAGATACACCTATCGTATATATCAGACGAACGAACATTTCCTCTCCTTTATCTTCTCTTCTGAACTAGAAGAGATACGCGACTTCCGCGGCTAACGTCTCCTGATGATTGGCAGAACGGTTGCCGAGTTGGAACGTATTTCGATTTGATTTATCGTAACGAAATTCTACGCGAGTCAATAATGAAGGCACCGGCCTATACTGCAGAGTGAACGTGCCTTCCCAGAGTGTTTGCGAGGCCGGAGCTACCCCACCAAAGCAGGTATTAGCATTCCCCGCCGCACCCACAGAGCCCCCACAGCCTAAAAAACCGGCTGCATCTTCAAATACTTCGCCACGAAGACGGACGCCCCATTGCTCTGTAAAATCATGAATGACATATCCAGCCACCCCATTCCAGCGCGCATTGACGCCAGGCGTGGCATTGGCTTGATTCGCGTAATAGGCTTCCACGACAAACTCCGTTTGATCCGTGGCCTGAATATCAATGATCCCACCGACAAGCACTCGGTCGGCATTCTTTGCACCGAGGGCGCCTTCGGGACCCCAGAATCCAAAAATGGAAACGCCTAACCAGTCAACAGGTGTTACACCCAGTAAGGCCTCAACGGACTTACTCCGGTTGAGATCGGCTTGTGCTCCAGTGAAAGAATTAATCCCGCCGACTGAAAAGAGCACATGCTCCGTGACTTGATACGTGCCTCGAATCCCAGTGGTGGTAAACGGTTCACCCAACCCAAACAACCAGGAACGGGAAAAGTTTGGATTAAAGGGACTTTCAATCACTTCATACCCAATCAACGTGTTCATCCGGCCAATGCGAAGATCCAGTCCATTGCCCACAGGGGCGACGTACTGGGCATAGGCTTCCTGGAAATCGACTTCATCTGAACCGGTATTGCCGCCGGTAAATTTCGCATCTTCCCCGAAGTTCAGTTTAATACGAAACCCTGCACGATCAACCATCGCACCGTCGACCTTCCCTTCCTTTTCAAAGACCAGTTGCGCCATGTTCGGCCTGAATGAATTGGCATCGCCATCAAATATTCTAAGCGCATTGGCTTGAGAATTCGGATTGTTAAAATTATGCGTATACGAGGCCGCCACATACCCATACAACGAGAGATTCAGCTTTTGGGCTAGCGATTGTTCACCCGTCGACGCTTCAAGTTGTTCTAGACGTTTCAAAATGTCCGAGGTATCATCTTGCGCTACACTCAGACTCGTGAGACTGAGACTCATCCCAACACAGACGATGATCATTACCAGATGCTTCTGAAATCGAAACCTACTCAATTGCGATAATATCTCTTGCATGCTGTCTCCTTGACGAAAAGGGTTGAAGGATTTCGTGCAACCCACTCTCACTCGCTATTTGTTGTGTGGCTGAACAGCCAAGCCTGACTCTTGACGTGATCGCACGATGACCTTCTTTATATCGGCAGAAACCCTTGAAAACTTAAGATAAAGTGAACAAACACTTAGCAACTCATCAGAACACAAATGGCAAAAAAAAAGCCCTCAGCCCCTTCTTCGGGGTGAGGACTCCTTCGTCCAGAACCGATTGAGTTTTTGTATCAATGAAGGAGACAACGCTGTCTCTTCACAATATTGAAACTTGTATCACCTGAATGCCCAACTGTCAAGCCACATATTCTACAGAGAAACACAAGAGCGCATTTCATCAACCCGGGTTTTCCACTAAAATTTAGCAGAACAGCTCACCACCGATTTTGATGATCAGTCCTACATGTCGCACGACATGCGAGGCCGGCACTGCCACCGAAGCAATGGAGGAACGACCCATGCCCGACATGAACATTCAACACCTTTCAACTTGGCTGATTCACAATATGACCGCGATGATCGAAGCCGGGCTGCGCATGATCGTCATCATCGTCATCGCGCTGCTGATTATCCGATTTCTCAAATTCGGTCTCACGAAGCTGGAATCGACATTAATCAAACATCGAGAGCCCGACGAACTCTACCCAGGCGCTGCGGAAAAGCGAATTAAAACCCTGACAGGCCTGATTCAAACAATTGGCCTTGCAGTCATTTGGGTCATGGCAGTCATCATGGAGCTTGACCAAATCGGTCTGGATATCACGCCGATATTAGCCGGTGCCGGCATTATAGGTTTAGCTGTGGGGTTTGGCGCACAGAACCTGGTGCGGGATATTTTCAGCGGGTTTTTTATCATTTTGGAAAATCAAGTCCGGGTCGGAGATGTCGCCATTGTGAATGGAACAGGAGGCCTGGTCGAACGCATCACGTTTCGGACCATCATCCTTCGCGACATGGCTGGAGTCGTCCACGTGTTTCCAAACGGAACCGTGACCACGCTCGCCAATATGACCAAAGAGTGGTCGGCCTATCTGATGGAAATTGGCGTCGCCTACAAAGAAGATACCGATCGAGTCGTTCAGGTCATGAAAGACGTTGATGAAGAATTACGACGAGACCCTCAATATAGTCCACAGATTCTCGAACCCATCGAAGTCTTCGGCGTCGACCAGTTTAAAGAATCCGAAGTGGTCATTAAGGCACGCATAAAAACCTTACCGATCAAACAATGGGGTGTTGGACGAGAATACCGGCGGCGACTCAAAAAGGCCTTTGACGCGCAGGGCATTGAAATCCCCTTTCCCCATCGCACACTCTACATGGGAGAAGCCAGTTCACCGTTTACGGTACAAACCGATCCGGTCAAGCTTTCAGCATGATAACAGCCAAGGCACCTTGCACCTTGACACCGTATCACGCTCGAACAAATAATAGAACGCCATCATGTTCAACGTTTGATCATTTTCATGAAACCCAACACGTGATGCCAGATCAAGCTTCTCCTCCCTTACCAGAACAGCCAGACGATAGCGTGACTCACGCGGCAGACGAGAACATTGTTCCCCCAACGTTCGAAGGCGGTAAAACGCTTTTCGTCGATGCCGCTGATGAACACTGCTATCCCAGACCCAGTGCCGCACTGAAATATGCGGGACCTGATGATCAAGTGTTTGTCAAACCCGGCATCTATGAAGATCGCATTTTTGTTGCAGACCGCAATATTCGACTGATTGGGGCTGGACGAGACAGGGTACAAATTTTCAGCAGACGAGGCAGCCCCTTGTATTTACAACGCGTCTCAAGCGGGCGAGTAGAGGGTCTTTCGTTTCGCTATGTGGGAAGCGATCAGCATTCCGCGATCAATATCCTGGATTCCGTGTGCACCATCACCAAATGCCGTGTGCTTGAAGGGATCCTGTCCGGCGTCGTCATGTATGGACCAGAATGCCGGCCAACCTTTTCAGAGAACGAGGTCTGTTATAATCGGGAATCCGGAATCTTTTCATTCGCCGGGGCTCGCCCCTACATTAGACAGAACACCTGTTTTGGTAATCATCACTTTGGAATCGCCGTTCGTGATGACGGGACCTCTCCCGACATTGTCCGAAACACCTCTCGCAATAATATGCTGAGCGGGATCCTGCTTTTTCATTCAGCTAACGCATTGCTCCTTGACAACCACTGCCATGACAATCAGCATTGGGGTATCGTCATGACGCCCGACTGTCAGTCGTCCCCCGAACACGAAAAGCTGCTTGACGCAAATACCTTAGGCAACAATCCACGCGGTTCACTCATCATCACGCACGAACCACTCGCCGAAATTGGCCGGTAATTCTGCAAGACCATATTCATGAAATGTCGCTCGTATTTCGTAGAAAGAATCTTAAGGATTACGTGGATTGCTTCGCGACATTCCAAAATCCAATCGCCAACAACAACCAGCCGATCATAAAAAAGAGCCCGCCCAATGGCGTCACAGCACCTAACCAACGCACACCTGTCAGTGACAGGACATACAAACTTCCAGAAAACACCAGAATACCGATCAGAAACGACCAGGTAGCCCACCGAAAAAGTGGAAGCTGATAGACCGACCAGGCCGTACCTGCCCCCATCACGCCAAACGCATGATACATCTGATATCGAACACCCGTATGAAAGACGTCCAGCATGTGCTCAGACAAAATCGCGCGAAGGCCATGCGCCCCAAACGCGCCAAACGCCACTCCCAACAGCGCAATGACTGCGCCGATAGACACAAAACGAAACCCCATACATGCCTCCAGTCACACGTCGGAACAATTCAGATCACGGCGAACTCGTTGGCGGAATATGACGTCCCCATTGTATATGTTGCCACCCACGCTCATGTGCCCAAAACAGACCGATTTTGATTAATGAATCGCTGAAGCCCGCAAACAACGCCATCGCGGCCTCACCTGAAATTAACCACACGACAATGGTGGTCACAAGTGTGGCAATCACTCGCCAACTCAGACCTTTAACTATACTGCGTAAATGCGTTTCCATAGTATCGACTCCCGTCTATGAGGACGACGATGGTTTAGTCTTTTTGTGACCAGTCCTCGAACGAGGCGTGGCCATTTTTTTTTGAGAAAGATCTGCATGCCGCACGAAATCCTCAAGCGTATAGTGATCAAGAATCGCCGCAATGGCATTCCGAACTTCTAACATAATGCTTTGAATGGCACAGGAAGACTTTTCTGTATACGGACAGTCTTCACACTTTTGATACGCCGTTTGACTCACACAGCCAATCGGCGCAAGTGGACCATCAAGTGTCCGAATCACCTGCCCCAACGTCACCTCGCCCGGGTCTTTCAACAAACGAAAGCCCCCATCCACTCCCCGTCGGCTTGTCAAAATGCCCGCGTTCTTCAACGTCAACAGAATCCCCTCTAGAAAACCCAAAGGAATTCGTTGCTCGTTCGCTAACTGCGTTCGCTGCACAGGCAGAGCCTGCTCATAATTCGCCGTCAGCTCAATCAATGCCCGCAATGCATACTCACTCTTCTTTGAAAATCGCATAATCTTTGTAATGTTAACTAATTATATTAAGAATAGCAAAACCCAGTAAAATTCATTCGTTAGTTTTCTATGTAGAATACAGAAATAGTCGATAAATGGGCGAGATCATTTCATCCGCACGAACCATTGTTACAGAATCCCTTCCTATACACTCTCTCCGTTTTGCAAGTGACATCTATCTCACGCCAAGTTAGAATCACAAGAGAGTAAGTTCTCTCATTACTGCAATCGGAGATGACAGCCTATGCCTCACTCCATGCACGACAAGCCAAACGTCATTCATCGTAATCCAGACATCTTAGGTGGAACCCCTGTATTTATTGGTACACGGGTTCCTGTCCAAGCATTACTGGATTACCTAAAAGGTGGTCATGCACTCCATGAATTTCTTGATGACTTCCCATCAGTGAGTCAAGAGCAAGCCATTGCAGCCTTAGAACAAGCCAAGCGGGCATTGATTGAAAATGCGAGTCCTGCTTGATGAATGCTTACCTCGCGCATTGAAGCATGAACTGCTTGAGCATGAGGTAAGCATGGTCATCGAAATGGGATGGGCCGGGATTAAAAACGGAGCGTTACTTGAGCAAGCAGTAGTTCACTTTGATGTGTTTTTAACAGCAGACCAAAACCTGCAATATCAACAAAACCTATCTTCACTGCGCATTCCGGTTATTGTTCTGGTTGCCCACAGCAACGATATCAATAAGCTTCGACCATTGATGGCCAAAGTTCGAGATATGCTCCCGGATGTTCAAGGAGGTAATCTCTATCAGATCTCTTTCTAAATAGTTCGAACCAACCATGATCGTCAAATCCGACTCACCATCTAAATCAAACCCACAATGACAGAATAGTGAACATAGAATATCTTCCTACAATCATGCACTATTTATTCAACAAAAGACTCGCCGCTAAACTAAGAAATGATAGGAAACCAACTAAAAGGGTCAGACATGATTATTGATTTTATATCACCCACACGTAAATACGGGTGAAAGATATACGTGCCTTCCAATACAGCCAACCGGTGTACTAAGACTTGTAATGATTTAGGGGGAAAATTCTGTAGACGATGTCACGAAAGCAATTGAAGCGAGACTTTCCTCGCTATTTTCGTGAACACGGCATCTTCCGTCAGGAGTTCTGCTTGAAGATCGAGCGCACATTGCGCCACATGTGCATCCGGTGTCGACACAGTCAGTCCTTTGGTTAACAGAGTCGCTCGAAGCTGTCCAACTCTGAACCAATGCTGAAGATCATCTTGAACAAGTGGGAGATCACCTAAAAAGGACTCAAGGGCCGATCGGTGCCGAGTTGTGAGTTTGCCACTGGTCAATTCTGCCGCAATAACCCCAGATACATACACTCGCCCCTCGACTAAGGCCTCATCGATAATTGCATGCCCTCCTTGATTGAAGTACTCAATCCAACTTGAAGTGTCAACGACGATTCCGCTCACGTGAGGTCTCCAAATCAATCGTCAAATTCAACTTTCCTTTAAGACGAGCGGCTTTTGCAGCGGCCTTACTTCGAGCAACCATGGCTAACCCCTGAACAAGCGTATCGGTTATTCCTGATCCTGAGGCCTCACAGGCTTCCTTCAGTAATTGTGTGGGAAGATTTGCAGTCACTCTTCTGGTTGGCGTAGAAGTATTCATACATATATTCATATCACCATTCATATAATCTCGCAAGTTTTTTGGTCCATGATTAAGAAAAATTCCTTCAGGCATGAACACTCCACGTCAATAGCTGTTGATTCTACGATGAACCATTAGCTTCAACATGAAAGTTGAAAACGAACGACATTCCAAAAAACATATAGCAATGATTCGAACCTTCCACCGCCCAACAATAACATCTAATGGGCACCTCCCAGGATTTTTGTGTGAGGCAAAGGAAGTCGCGCAAGGAAAGATCGCAGTACCGTCTGCTCTCTGGCCCATCGTGCCCAAGGGCATTGCCACGAGCCTTGGCTACGATAGTGGGACGCCCCTCACAACACTGATGAACCCTCCATTGTGTGAGGGGAGCGGGCTCTTGCTATTGTGATCGTAGGTAACCAAGACAGGAGGATTTGAGCACGCGGCTGACCCCGCTATTGTGGAAAAGGATGGTTGTTAAAGGTAGAGGAACGCCTTAAGTAGAAGAAGACTCCATCACAACCTGATACATCACTTTGCTTAGCTCGGCAAGTGAGTAGGGCTTCCGAACAACTCCTTGAAAACCATGGGCTTGATAATTTGCCATGACCGGATCCTGAGAATAGCCGCTTGAAACAATAGCCTTCACGGCAGGATCAATCTGCTGCAGCCGCCTCAGCGTCTCTTGTCCACCCATACTCCCAGGAATCGTCAGATCCAGAATGACAGCTGAAAAACATTCTCCCTGTTGCATCGCCTGCCTATACCGCGTGATAGCCTCAGAACCATCTTTGGCCAGTTCGTACCGGTACCCGCAGTGGGTAAGCAGTTCTCCTGCAACCATTCTCACATGCGCATCATCATCCATCACCAAAATTCTTCCATCCCCTTTCCGGGTCTGAACAGCTTCCACAAAACTCGGCACCTGCGCATCAGGGGCCGCCGGAAATATGAGCGTGAATTCCGTGCCGACTCCGAGCTTGCTCTCGACGGTCATCAGGCCTGCATGTTTTTTCATTATCGAATACCCCGAGGCTAACCCGAGACCATGCCCTTCAGACTTGGTCGTAAAATAAGGATCAAAAACTTTGGGCAACTGTTCATCAGGAATGCCGGGCCCGGTATCACACAGCGATACCTTGAGATATGGACCGGGAGGCAATGGGATAGGACGCTCCAGCGTCTGTGAAGGAAGAAGCAGATTTCTTGCTCGAATCGTGATCATGCCTTCATTGGACATCGCCTCCACCGCGTTGATCACGAGATTATGAATGACTTGACTTATCTGCCCCGGGTCTACATCAGTCGGCCAAAGATCCGGTGGAAAGGCATACTCACAGGCCACGGCTGATCCAGAGAGTGAAAAACTTGCGCTTTCCTTGATAACCTTGTCCAAGAATGTCAGTTGTTTGATTGGCTCCCCGCCCTTTGCAAATGTTAGGAGCTGTTGAGTCAGGTCTTTAGCCCGCAAAGTTGCTTGCTCCGCCTTAGACAAGAAATCCGCTCTCGACTCATGAGCGGTCCCAGCCTGTTGAGCCAAATCAATGTTTCCCAGGACACTTGTCAGGAAATTATTAAAATCATGAGCAATCCCTCCAGCAAGCGTACCCACGGCTTCGATTTTTTGGGAACGTAACAATTGAACCTCAAGACGCTGTTTTTCCTCATCGATTTTTTTTCGTTCGGTGACATCACGAGTCACGCCCACCATTCCAATACCCTGTCCCTGCTCATCTCGAAGCAGACTTCCCCGTACTTCGGCCCAGACGGTTGATCCATCCTTGCGGTAATGTTCCAACTCCAACAGAAACGACCTGAAACGATCGGCATGCCCAGAGGATTCAAGTCGTAATTCCTCCTCAAGAACCACTCTGGCTTGTCGAGCTGAATCGGGAGTCAGCACGTCATCGAGGGAAAACGTCATCGCTTTTTCAGGAGTGAAACCAAGAAATGACGTAATAGACGGACTGATATATGTAAAGTGACTGCCATCCAACGCCATCACCCAAATGACATCGGTCAGGTTATTCGCCAAGAGACGATAGCGGGCTTCCGATGCCTGCAATTCGGCCGTACGAGCCTTCACCATGGCCTCCAGATGGTCACGTGCCGTGGTGGCATGATCGAGAAGCTGAGCATTTTCATGTTGCAAGGTGATCCCCTTGGCGATCAGGAGATGGTTTCGACGAGCAACTACACCCATCATGGTCATAAACACAAGCGACAACACCCCCATGGACACATGCAGGTCATCACCATGTTGAAAAAATTTAATCGTAAACGGCACAGCTGTCGGAATACTAAAAGCCCAAAAAGCATTGAGTACTGCAGAATGCATGGCCGTCGAGCCAGCCACCATTCCCCCTAGGACAAAGATCAAACCGAATTCATGTGGAAGTGAATCAAGTGGATAGAAAAAGAACCCTGCAGCCCCCCAAATAAGTCCCGAGACCATATTCCCGACGACAAACCAATCACGCCACCGGAGGTCCCCATCTCTCGACCATCCAACACGTCGAAAACACACAACGAGTACCATTCGCAGAGCATTGACGATCGCTAAACCAGTAACCCATACAAGCAGCAACGTGGAAGAGATGACATTCCACAGAATAAACACCAGGATAAGGCTGTTCACGGTTGAAGCTAAAATTCCAATAGGCGCAAGTGCATATAGTTGCGCAACCTGCTCACGATAGAGTTGCGTCTGTAGCGAAAGAAAAGAAGAGGGGGTGAAAGAAGGCATGTGACGTGACGTCGTGAGTCGTACCCAGAGTCTATTAAAATTAATTTTCCACGTAGGATACTGTGTTTCATGTCATTTTTCCATGCTTCACAGCACTCTCATCGTCAAAATATGTACTATTTATGTGATAATTAAAGAAACAGGTTTGCGGCCAGGATCTCAACGCCATTCACTCAAGTGCAAGTCATACAGATTCCAATTTTCGATCTATGTTTCTTGCCGCCGGAATGGTATGGTGAAAAGCGTACTCGTGATATAGTCAGTGGTCACACGTCTGATCAATTCACCCAGGAGGATTCCCATGAATGAACACGCTCATGACCCGCAACATATTCAGATCACCGAAGCACTCATCCATGTATATTTGCTCCTCACTCAATACCTTGACCATATTGTTGATGAACGAAACAGCCCGGAATTATCGAACCAAGACATTGAGACTCAATTAGAAAAGGCTCGCACGACACTGCAAACCTTTCTGGCAGCTAATCCAGTCGTGCAAGCAAAAGTAGGGAAGGAAAGCGATCGGATCTTGTCTGAGGCCACGCAGGTCAGAAAAGAAGGACAAAGCACAAAGAATATGGAGAAGCTGACATCGGAACGCAATCTGCTTCAAACGAAAATCGTCACCTTGACGGACCTGGTTGCCGTCTTTCGCGCAATATAAATGCACCAGATGGTGAGAAGTGCGAAGACGTATTTACTCCGGAAGTACATGCTGCTTGTCGAGCTGCATTTTTCTCATACGCGCCAATAACGTTGTTGGTTTTATACCTAACAACTCGGCCGCCCCGCCAGCGCCATACACTTTCCATCGTGTCTGCTTTAAAGCAGTGAGCGTATTCTGACGAATGATCTCTTGCATCTTCTCTTCCGTTACAATACTTTGGGACGTCAACGTCTCTCCTACATCATGCGGCACAAGACGTTTCTTTGATTTACTTGGTAACTCAAAGTAGAGTTCCCCAGAATTGGCCGTGATCAACGCACGTTCGATGATATTTTGGAGTTCGCGAATATTCCCAGGCCAATCATACCCCTGCAAGAGGCTCACGTGTTTTTTGGTTAAACGTGGACGCGCACAATGAAACTTTTTCGCCCCGACAGTAAGAAAATGATCGGTTAACAACGGGATATCTTCCTTACGATCACGAAGCGGTGAGATTTCTAACGGAAACACATTCAAGCGGTAATAGAGGTCTTGTCGAAAGCGACCAAGCTCAACCTCTCGCTTCAGATCACGATTGGTAGCCGCCATCACACGCACATTCACGTTGCGCGTGCGTTCATCCCCCACACGTTCATATTGCTGCTCTTGCAAAACCCGTAGAAATTTACTTTGTAAATCCAGTGGAATTTCTCCCACTTCATCGAGAAATAGGGTTCCGCCATCCGCCGCCTCGAATCGACCGGCACGATCTTTCACCGCCCCGGTAAACGCTCCCTTGACATGCCCAAAGAACTCACTTTCATAGAGATCTTTCGGAATCGAGGCACAATTGACTCGAATGAGCGGACGGGTGTGCCGATGACTCCGTTTATGGATTTCTCGAGCCACCAATTCCTTTCCGGCACCGGATTCGCCAAGAATGAGCACGGTGGCTTCGGTTGGAGCCACCACATCAATTTGCCGTATTACATTTTCCAGGGCTGGACTTTGCCCGACAAGATCACCAAACGCGCACGCCTCAATCACTTCCTCGTGCAGATACCAATTTTCCGCTTCAAGCCGATGCTTTGCTTCCAATAACTCTTCGGCTTGCTTGCGTGCACTGATATCGACCACCGAACCTTCATACCATTGAGGAAGACCCTGCGCATTCCGAATGGCGCGCGCATTTTCGGAAATCCAGATAATCGTACCGTCTCGACGATACACCTGCGACTCGAATTCGGTCACCACCTCGACTTGCTCGACAAGCCGGCAGAACTGCCTCCGTCGCTCTGGCTCGACATAAAGTTGCCCACCAATATCGTGAACGGCTTCGAGTAATGTAGATGCCGAGTCATAGCCCAGCAAGTAACTGAGAGCGGGATTGGCATGCAGAAATGTACCATTCAGGCTTGTCTGATAAATGCCTTCGACGGCTTGATTAAAAATGGCTCGATACTTTTCTTCTGATTGCCGAAGCGCGTCTTCCGCAGTCTTTCGTTGCGAGATATCGCGAATAATTCCACTAAAAAAATGCTGTTGATGTTCCATCCATGCAGAGAGCGTCAATTCCAAGGGGAACTCTTCCCCTGTTTTCCGCAAACCCTGGAGTTCAAACGTTTTCCCAAGAAGACGGGCCTCTCCTGTCCCACAAAACCTGGCCATGCCTTCTTGATGGGCAAGACGATAACGCTCCGGCATCAGCAACATCAGAGATTTCCCCACCACTTCATCGCTTTGATACCCAAAGATCGTTTGCGCGCCACTATTCCAAAATAAAATGTTTCCTGCTTGATCTCCGATGATAATGGCATCATTGGAAGATTGAGCTACGGCACGAAACCGCATTTCAGCATCGTAAATGTGTTGTTCAACGTTCATCGTGCAAAATTTTCCAAATCGTTTTCAGAAAATACAGTCTGGACCATGCTTGAGTCCCCCTAACAACCCTTACATGTCTGTGCAACAGCTCGTAACCTAAACAATTTCTTACGTTTCAACAATATTATTTCGTGAAACAACAATATAATGCTGCACACTTCATACATAATAATTTAAAATTTACATTTAAATCAAATATTTACATAAACAAAATACTTGGTACAGTACATGCTATGTAATAATTCAACAACAGAGGATTATTTCTATCACGTACAAGTATGACTTAATAACCGTGCCTATTAATCTCAGGAGGAAGAAGATGAAGGGAAATCAACTCACTGGAAAGCGCATACCTAGCTTAGCCACCTTGGCTATGACAGGTGCCTTACTCTGCACATTTGGACAGGCAGAAGCCAAAACCGTCAACGTGGAGATGACGGCGGTGGAAACGGAAGTCGTCATCGATGGGAAAGGCACAAAATTCAAGGCCTGGACCTTTAATGGGCAATTCCCCGGCCCCGTAGTTCGTGTGACCGAAGGCGATACGGTCCACTTCACACTCATCAACTTACCGACCAATAGCCGGCCACACTCCATGGACTTTCATTCAGCCGAAACGAACTTTCTCGACAATTACTCGGAAGTCAATCCTGGAGAGACAAAAGAATTTGATTGGGTCGCCAAACGGCCGGGCGTCTTTGCCTATCACTGTGGAGCCTTTCCAATGATTCAACACATTGCGCGGGGCATGTTCGGCGCTGTGATTGTTGATCCTAAAGATGCCTCATCCATGCCGAAGGCAGACAGAGAATACGTGCTAGTGCAGTCAGAACTATTCACCAAAGACCCGGATGATGTCCAAGGCATGTTCGATGAAAAGTACGATCACGTGGTCTTTAACGGTGGCGTGTTCAAATATGACCCGGTCCATGCCACACAAGGCGGAGATTTTTTACAAGCCAAGCCAGGCGAGCGTGTGCGGTTCTATTTCGTCAACATCGGACCAAACCGATTTTCCGCCCTTCACCCAATTGCAGAAATTTGGGATGACGTGTGGCCAACCGGCACACCGGCCAATCGGATGCAAAGCGTCCAGACCCAAGTTGTTGGTCCAGCCGATGGGGCCATTCTCGATATGATTGTCGATGAAGAAAACATCATTCCCATTGTCACGCATTCATTGACCGATGCGCTTCGAGGAGCCATTGCTCTCCTTGAAGTGAAAAAGGATGCCGAAGAATTGCCGCTCATGCCCTTCGTGACACCATCGGCGGCCACCACCCCCTCAGTGGCCACACAGAAGTCCCACCACTAAAAACGGGCGACGGTGTCACATCTCGCGGAAGGTCAAGTGCATTGACCTTCCGCGAAAATGCCGAAACCCGGATACCGAAAATTCAACCTTCCCCATTTTTCCCCTTCGGCCTTCACTGGACAGCCAATACGATATAGCAGAGGCATTGCTCAGCCCAGAAAACAAAGCTCTCCAGCTATATCGGACGCATATCACCTACACATGCTTGCCAAAGAACGAAAATGAAAAACGGATGAGGTACGTGGTGGACGTCACAGGAGAAACTTCGAACCAATTATTCCGAATATTGGAAGAGTGGAACCTCATGCTACAGGGGGCATCTATTGATACTCACCTATCACCATAACGCTGAACATTTGAGCTGAACACACATGTCTCCGCCTAAACCAAGCTCATGCATTCTATCATAGAACACGCAACTTGCCCCCTTTTCCGTGAACTCGCTCTGCTCAAATAGCCCTTCCCAGACAAGTCGATGCTTACCGATATCTCAGCGTGTCTGACGCAGGAGAAAAAATTGAAAATTGATGGGTTAAAGAACCAAGGCCTAAGGAAGGAAGACGTGAATTGTTAGTCAATAAAAGATTTGAACACTTTTCGAAATCTCTGATTCTCTTGGTGTCGGCAACTGAGTTGCGGTCCTCAATCAGCTACCAAAGACTTTGTGTGTCGCAGCAGTTTCACCGAACTATCTATATTTATTAACAGAAGATCTGATCCTGCCTTCTACCTATTTAACAGAAAAAATCATCATCATACTTAGGCTAGGACTTGTACTCACGAAATACGAATTAAACAGGAAAACATTATTTGCCAATTTTCTTTTCTTCAAATAGAAACTCAAACATACCGAGGGTGTACAAGGCACCCACTGACACTCCTGCAATTGCTATACAAGGCATTATCCATAAAGGACTGTTGAAATCAAAAATTACGTTCAATACTTCATTCGGCCAAGCGTTTTTCTCGAGAATACCGTACTTATCCAACATATTTGCCGAGAATCCAAGGAATAAGAAAAAGGATAATAGGATTAGATAGACAGGGAAGCCAATGACAGCTCCGATCATCAAGGACACAAAGCCTACCCATAAAGGTGAAAGAAGGAGCAAGGCAATGGCTTGCATGTTAATTTTAGGTTTAAATTTACGGGCGTGTAGACTAACTTGATCCTTACGATTTTTTTTGATAAATCCGAGAAAGATGCCAACCAATATACCAGCAAAGAATAAGATCTCAGTGAGATTCCAAAGAACTTCTGAAATTCTTAACAATAATCTACCCCAACTTAAGCGTCTAACGGGGAGGTTAAAAATTAAACTATCTGCTTCGGTAGAATTTATCCTTATCTATTTTTGCCCAATTGTACAAAAATAACTGATTCTAAAAAAGTGTCTCTCAACAAATTCAAATAAGGTGGACTGCATCCGAACCAGAAGATGCTAATGGAGAAACTTCGGACCATTTGCTCCAAATTTTAAAGGAAAAGAACATCATTCTCCAGGCTGCTTCCGTCGATCTTAGCCTATTTCCTTAATAGCCTACAACAGAGTTTTAACTGCCTTTAAATGCTAGCCCGAGATCATCAAGGGCTGGCGTTTTTTATTTCCCAATTTTAATCCCGGACAATTCACGGCTCTTTTTACTCCCTGTTTCCCAAGAAAGAGGGGTTGGCCGTGTATTGTCATTTTACGAAAAAAAAGACATGTCTGCTCACAAGAAAAAAGCATTGCCGCCCTTCTCCCTACGCCTAACGTCAGAGGAACGTGCACAGCTTGAGAAGGATGCTGCAGGCATGTCTTTGGGAGCGTATATCCGCTCCCGTCTTTTTGACAGCTCGGTGCCTAAAAGACGAGTCCGAAACAAATTTCCTGTAAGGGACCATCAGAAGCTGGCCAAAGTATTGGGGGAATTAGGGCGTTCACGGTTGGCGAATAATCTCAATCAATTAGCCAGGGCTGTGAATAGAGGAACTTTGGAAGTTACACCAGAAACGCAAAAAGCCATTCGTGATGGCTGTAGCGACATTCGCTGGATGCGTCACGCACTGATGGATGCAATTGGGTTAAGAGAGGACAACAATCATGATTCTGAAAGGCTCGCAACGTGGTGGGGCCAGGCAACTGGCGGCTCATCTGCTAAAAGCAGAAGAAAACGAGCATGTTGAAATCCATGAAATCTCGGGGTTTATCTCAGACGACCTGGATGGAGCTTTGCGAGAAATCTATGCCATAAGCCGAGGAACGCCCTGCAACAATTTCATCGAAGCCAGCGGAAGGAATTATTAAACAAACAGAAAGAACGTAAGCAAAGGGAAGAAATTCAATGTCTTCGACGTTTACCGAAAGGTTTTAAGGCACTCTGGTCTCGCATGACAGGCAAGTATCAGAAAATCAGAGCACTAAATGAACGTGAAGTTAAAAGCTGTCATATTCGTGATAGAGATGAAAAGCAAGCTTTGATAGATCGCCAGCTTACAGAGCGTCAGAATATACAGGACCAGGTTCGGCCTATCCATCGAAAGCATCAAAAACTCATCGTCCAATTAAAAAAGGATGTGGCAATGTATTTGGCGATGAGTGAACCAGATCAAAAAACCTTGCAGGATGAACTCACCCAAATGGACGAGGAAGAACGAGGACAAGCAAAACGAGGCCGCAATCAGGGCTATGACCAAGAGATGTAAGTGCCTACCTTAAACCTCAACTAGATTTCCTGATGTTTCGAGAGTATCTTCATCGGTGAGTCCGGTGATGTTGCAGAATATCAAAAGCAGTAAGTTGTTAATTGCTCGGTGAAAAAAATATTTTTCCCATATGTAATATTATTCCACACTAATATTCGGCTCTCTAAATATTACCAAAAAGCTATCTTATTATTGGGCTAAAACACGATATATCTTAAATATTTCGAATGGCAAATGCAGCCTCTTTTTGTTTTCTTCAACCCAATATCTCTGCTCATCAGAAAGATTGCTCATTGGAAATCTCGATCACTTCTTGCATCAGGCAGATACCGATTCAGCGTCGCAAACACTCCCGCCGACTTCCAAAGATCACGATTACCAATCACATACATTGAGTCCTTTGCTCTTGTGACAGCAACATTCACAAGATTTGGCCGGCCACCGGCCCAAGTACGTGCTCCATTCTGAGATGACATCTGCGCGCCAAGCACGATAAATACGATCCCGGCCTCGCGGCCCTGAACGGTATGGACAGTACCAACATGTTCCCAGGCCCATGAGTTTGCGTTCTCCACCCAATTATCCAGAACACGGCTGTTCAAGATTTCTCTTCTCAGATTATCCTGGACAATCACAAACGGCGTTACTACATAGAGGTCAGGCTCAGCGCCACTATCTTTCAGCTTGCGTAGCATCTCAATCAAGACAACAGCTTCATCTGCACACCACTTGTCTGGTCCTGGTTTCCCGACAAGATCGACCCAAGATGATGGTCCGAGGATCGGGTTAATTAGCGAAGGTGTCTTCGCCTGAACCATTAGATTGGAGTAGGCAATCTCGTTCGAAATGTCGAACATCGGATTATTGCAGCGCCTATGTACGAGAAGCGGCGCACCTACGTTGCGATGTCCGCTACCAATGGGGAACTGAGCGCAATAAATGCTGGCAGCGTCAGCAACCGTTTGGACTGATGCTTCAGGGGCGTTGTATTTGAGCGGGTCAATTCCGAAGAAGGCACAGACCTCTTCAGTCAGGCTATTTGGCAACGTTACAACGGGTTCAATTTGTAGCGGGTCGCCGACAACGACTGAGTGTTTGGTTCTTATCATTGCGCCGACACAAGCCTGCGGAACAGCTTGTCCAGCCTCATCAACAAGCAACCAACCAAGAGCTTCAGGCGCAAGGCGTGCGAACATTCGGTGCACGGACGCAAACGTCGTAGAAACCACTGGCACAACAAGAAAGAACGACGCCCATAGGTCAGCTATGAGTGCATCTTTTTGAAGCGTTCCAAGCGAACGCGTACCGAAAGACTCAATGAATATAGAAAGATTTTGACGTAATGGGTCCGCCGCACAATCGATGAAAGCACGATGTAGCTTCATTGCTGCCTCAAAAACATCATCTCTCGTACGGCTGGCAGCAGCATCTAGCCATACGCTTGAGATTTGCATCTCTTCATGCGGCATTGCGAAAAAATCAGCATCAGGAATGGATGCGCCAAGACCTTCTTTTAGGTTCTTGGTCTCAGCTTTAAGCTGAACTTGTTCTTGCTCCAAATTTATAATCTTCGTCTTGAATTGCTCGATCTGCTTCTTCTTAGTAGTGAGCAACGTATGTAGATCATCATAGCCTTTCTTGGCTTTTTCAAAGGCACGCTCAGCTTGTTGAGTGGTGTTTTCTAACGCCAGTTGTTCCGATAACCATTGATGATATCTTCGGCGTTGGAAAATCCTTGAAAAGAAACCAGGACGTGAAGCGGCATGAGTATCTTTTGACTGTCGAGTTGATACCTGCAGTGCCTCAGCTTCTTGCACTGGTGCTTGAGCCAGGCCAAGTTGTTCTTCTAAAAGTATACATTCTTCCGCCAGCAAAGGCTGCTGTGATACCAGATCGTTAATTTCAGCAGCAACAGAGACAAGCCGTACGATTTGCACATGTATATGTTGAAGCTCCTCTTGTTTCTCTGCTGATAAGCGCTGCGCCTGCAAAAACTGAGACCGAGCTTTCTCCCAACGTGCAGAAGCCTCACGAGAATTAGACGGCGGATTTTCAGAGTCAATTATCTTCCTGTTTCGCCTGATAGGAGCGCCGCCTTCTTGTGGTTCAGATACAATCTGCGGGATACCGCTTACATGGTTCAGATACGCTGATAGGCCATTCTCATCGTCGCGCCAAAAGCTTTCTGAGAAGGTGTAGCGGTTGCTGGAATTCCCTAGGACGGCAGCAATCGTCCCCCAAGTCTCGTGGTCAAGAACATTATCCGAGATCGCCTTAAAGTATCTAAGTTCCGGTGCATCATCAGCTATAGCATCTAAGGCAGGCAATTCAGCACTAACATTCTCTACGGCCTTGTTGTTAGATGAAGTCACAATCATCTCAAAGCCTTTGAGACGATCATCGAGTTTGTGGAGCGTAATCTTCGCCCCGCTTCTTTGAAGCGTTTGCGATGTTGAGGTGAAAGCATCGGCGGGCTTTTGATACGAACTCATGACAATTGCACGCTCAATGATGCGCGCGGCAACCACATCTCTCAGGAGGGTTGTCTTACCTGTTCCAGGCGGCCCATTCACAGCAAGGACGCCCGTTTTCATCCGACTTGGATGAGTGGCATTCACCGCTGCTTGTTGAAGAAGAGCAAGCGGAAATCGTCCGTTTCCGGGCCAACGCCCAACTGATGTTAGCGCTGGTTGTAGGAGGTCCTGAAGACCGACATCATCCTTTAACAGGTCAGTTTTTCGAGCAGGTTTCGCCACACCCAAATAGTGCTTCAGTGCGTTTGGAAGTCGCTCTTCTTTTGCCAGCTCTCTTGCAGTGGCAAGATCCTGCATGAAGAAGGAATTCAGCAAACCTGGTTCTGGCGGCGTTTTGCTGGCAAAAAACTCATAGCGCCGTATAGCGAAATATGGCGGTTTCACTTCCAACGCGCCCAAGTCCATTATTTTTACCAGAACTTCAAACAGTTCGCTGATGCGCGTTTTGTTCAAGGGAAGAATGTCACCTTGATGATCTTTCTTCACAAGAGGTTTCTTCAAGGCCTCTTTCAAAGCTCTTTCGTGATCGGGCCAATCCGCCAAGGCTTTCAGGTCACCTTTCAGCGCAATCGGCACACCCCAAGCAAAACTTGAGATCGCAAAAGTGCTATCCTCATCTAAGGGACGCCCTTCCTTATCAATAAGGATACTGGCAACAGGACTATATCCGCGAATACTAGGCTGATCTGGTCGCTTGTCGGCATAAACTTTGAGAAGGCTTTCAATGGCAGGGCTTAGTGCGACAGCACCTAAGATCAGTTCATAGTAAAGACGTTTGTTCTTCCGGGATTTTTCACCCCGTTCCCAAGGAAGCTGTTTCTCATCGAGTTGCGCAATTTTATACTTATCGCCAGCAACCAAATCGGTTTCACGACGATAGCTCTGGGTCGATAAAACTTCGAGCGCTGTCCAAGAACGCAAAATATTTTGTGGGTCGTTGGTAATGGCTGGTTTAGGGTCGACTTCAACTTTGGGTGGAGGCATATAGACTTGTGGTTCTTCAACCACGACAGGAATAACTTCATTTTTGTTTGGCATTTCCAACGCTCCAGCACTCTTCTTCGGTAACTTTCGTGGAGTGACTTCACGAGGCACCTCGTTTCTAGCGACAATCTTGCTTTTTAGATTCTGCGCACGCTTCGTGCTCCGATGCGTAAGTTCATCCAATAGCTTCTGGCAGAAAGCTGGATCAGCGAGGTTGTTCTGATATGCTATTTCCAGATCAGAAATAGATTTATTGAAAAATGGTCTGCTCATCACACATCATCTGGGCATATTAAAACGTGAGTATTCACACATTTCCCTTTTGCCGTTCCTATACTTAGCCGCATTTCAACATTTGAAAATATAAGATCACATTCTTCTAAACTACCTGCTAGTTTTGCGTCAAAAACAGCTCTATAGTTCGAAACACTATAATAATCTGTTATACCGAACGCTTTAACAGTCGGAACAGCAGCCTCAAGCCTACTTAAATATTCATCAAAGGGGGGTTCTCTAGAAAATTGGTCATTCAATAATGTGCCGGAAGCATTGAAATGAGGATCCCACCTAAGCCACAACGAACCAGCACTCAATACTTGGCTATCTCGATTATCTTCTGAGGTACTTCGTTGTTCAGATAATTTCACAAAGCATATCCTTACTTACAGTCATTGAATGTCCGCTATGGGTTGTAAAGCGGGCATCCCCTCTTTTTACACAATAATGATTATCCGACAAAATCATAGTCTTTATAGCTCATCAACTCAACGGTGTAGGTGCCACATACCAACAAAGGGCCAACAAACAATTCAAAATACAAACGGAGGGGTAGCTGGGTTGTGTCGGGTCTGGGCAGAGCCCAGGGAAGAAACGCATCCAAGGACGGTTTCCTTGGTCGTGGTGCAGGGGGCGACACCCCTGCTCGAAGTCCAGCAACCGAAATGCTGGCCGTGATCCATTGGCGGAAGCGATAGCGCGCATCCAAACCGCGTAGGGTTGGTCGATGGAGGTGCAGGAGGAGAGTGAAGTCTCCTCTTGCGAGTGATAAAACGGTGATACGTTTTGATGGTGCGAAGTGGGTTCAATGCCCACGCAGCACCAAGAGCGAGAGGGCTACTGTGGTAATAGGTTCATGGACATTTTTTTCATATCAAACGGTTGTTGCTGTCGCACCAGCGTATTCAGAATGGCCAAGAGCTTGCGAGCCACGGCCATAATGATGGTTTTATTCGCTTTGCCCTCTGCTTTCATCCGGGCAATGAACGGTTGAAAGAAGCGGCCTTGGGCTATCACAGAGAGAGCGGCCATATACAGGACCTTCCGTACGTGTCGCCGCCCCGCCCCCAAGCGTCGCTTCCCCTTGTATTTGCCTGACTCATAGGCGCGGGGAGCCAGACCCGCCAGCGACGCGACCTGTCGACGATCTGCACTGCCCAACTCAGGCATATCCGCCACGAGCACGGAAGCGGTCACGGGGCCAATCCCAGGGGCACTTGCTAAGACGCGGCTGGTGGCGTGTAATTCCTGATGCTTCTTCAGATGCTCGGCAATTTGTTGTGCGAGTTTCTCCACACGACGAGCAAAGACCACCAGCAGGGATTGAATATCCCGCTTGAGTGCTGGATCGGTCACTCGCTTCAATCGGTTCTTCTCCTGGGTTTCCATATCCTTGTACTGCCGTCGGCGTCTGACGAGGGATTTGAGCTGCTCTCGGGCCAGGCTCGTACTGTGTTGCGGTTCAAGGTTTCGCGCCGCGCCGAAGGCCGACAACATCCGCGCATCGACTTGATCCGTTTTAGGCAGATTGCAGGCGCGTCCAAAGTACCAGGCATGAGCGGGATTCACGCGCACAAACGCCACGCCTTGAGCGCGTATCTGCGCTAACAGCGTGTCATCACATCCGCTCGTGGCTTCAAAGATCAGGATGTCGTCCGCCTGCATGGTCTGTAGAAACGCACGGATGGCCCGAGGTTTGTTGGCGATTTTGTGATGCGTCTCATCTTTGGGATGATACAGATCCACCCATTCTTTGGACAAATGGGCACCGAGATAACAACGAGGCATAAGGACTCCTTTCCACGTCTTACGGGCTTGTTAGTGCGCCCACGCTACTGTTCAGGTTCTTGAGTAAAACAGATGGTGGCCCCAACCCCCGTCGGAGTTCTTACACTCCCGGATGCAACACGAACTCACCATCACAGCTTTACATACCATACTTTTAGCTAGACGGGATGCAACGGGAGAGCGCAGCGTCTCCCTTGCCAAGATGTGTTGTAGTACAACACACATCTTGCATACTGCGTTAAACAGGAAGATTTGTCAGAATACGGTGGCTGCATGGGTAATGCAGTGTGATCTGGATCGACACATCTTAGGCAGTATGGGCCGTCCGCAAGCTGGATCGGGTCACACCTGGTTATGGTTCTGAACAGATGGAAGGGAGTGACCTCATGTCCCGCATGCAAGAACAGAAAGGGCAACCAGCAGTTTCCGTATTTCTCGGCATTGATGTAAGTAAGGCTAGCCTGGATGTATTTCTGCATCCAGTGAACCTCAGACTGCAATTACCGAACACACCCACCGGCATCCGCAAACTCATTCGGCTGTGTCGCAGCTTTCAGGTGGAGTTGATTGCCCTGGAGGCTACGGGCAAA